>DASSKB010000141.1:0-70458 GCA_035690925.1 Longimicrobiaceae bacterium | reverse complement strand
CAATGAGGCAGATTATCCCGATGTGATCCCGCCCACCGAAGAGAGCCTCTGCCTCGGCCGCCGCATGATGGCCGAAGATCGGGCTCATGCTGAAGAGGAGAAGGCCGCCGATCCCGAGAAGGACCACGCGACGGTGGCGCTCCTCGCGCGAGCTCAGATCCGCGGCGATCGGGGTGGCGTCACCCTTCATCTGGCCCCTCGGGGTTCATCCGCGCCCGGATCAGTCGCTCCAGCACCGCGAGGCGCTCAGGGTCCTGCTCTGCGAGCACGTCCACGAATGAGGCAGTGACCGCCTCCGGACCGAACGAGAGAACGCCCTCGACCACGCGCCGCGCAACCTGCGCCCGAAACTCCTCCTCTGTGAGGCGGGCCTCGTAGTGGAAGACGCCGTCCCGCTTCTCACGCTGGAGAATCCCCTTATCGACAAGCTTGTTCAGCACCGTGACCACTGTTAGCAGAGCGACCTTATGCTCCTCAACCACCCGCTCGTGGACCGCGCGCGCGCTGCCTGCCACGCCCATCGCCCACATTGTCCGAATCACCCGCGCTTCCAGATCCCCGAGCACCTTAGCGAGGCCCTCTGCGGAGAGACGGACCGTGTCGTGGAGGTTCAGGTCCGTGGACCGTGCCTGTCGTGAACGGTTCAAATTTGCATTGCGTGCGGGAGTGATGCGCGGGACGGCCAGCACGGCACTTCCCACGCCGGCGTGCTTCTCCAGGCGCGCGTCCGGATACTGCACCGAACTCTGCGCTTTGCGCTACATAAAAGATAGTTGACGCGGCGCCTTTCCACCACCCTACGGAGCTGAAGGTTTCGCTCCCCGGCACGATTTACGCATCATAAAGCGCCCCGCATAACGGACGGCCATGAGGAACCCAATCGCGATCAACCGGGTCCAGAAGTCCACCTTCGTCCTCGAAGCGCTTCAACATGCTGCTCGGCCTCTCGGCCTCCTCCGGTCTCGCTGTCAACGGGGGTCAGGAAAGCCGAGTCCACATCGAGACGGCACGGCTCTGCTGGTTGTTGGTGGCCAGTGGAGCCCCGTCTGGCTATCATGCCAATGATCTTTCCGAGCAAGGAGGAACCAGATGAAGCAAGGCGAGGAGAAGCACGGTGGGGGAGGGATGGGATACTGGCGGTTCCTGGCGATGATTGGCACCTCGACCGCAGTGATGTTCGGGTTGATGTACGTGAACACCTACGCTTGGGGACACGTCCTATTTAGCGAGACGCGCTTCTGGATGGCGTTCGTGATGGGCGCATGTATGGCGGTCATCATGCTCGGGTTCATGATGTGTATGTACAAGGACATGAAGAAGAATCTCTTGATTTTCGCCGGGTCCGCGCTGGTCTTCGGGGGGGCGCTGTGGCTGGTTCGCAGCCAACAGACGATCAACGACGTGGACTACATGAAGGCCATGGTCCCGCACCATTCCGTCGCCATTATGACAAGCGAGCGCGCCCACATTCGAGATCCGCGAACGCGTCAGCTCGCACAGGAGATCATCGAGGCGCAGCGCAGGGAAATCGCGGAGATGAAGTACCTGATCGCAGAGATCGAGGCGAACGGGGTCCGGGATGGCAGAACGGAGGGGGAAGGCCAATGACGACCAGATCGACCCTGATCGCAGTCGCCCTCGTGCTCGGGCTGACGGGCTGCACCGAGAATTCGGCGATCGGCAACGACCGTGAGGCGCAGTTCGATTCCCTGGAGCCGCCGGCAGAGAGGGCCTCGGCTGAATCGCTCGCCCAGATCGATCCCGGGCTGCTGAAGCCCGAGCCGATGACCGAGGCGGACCTCGCCAGTCTCCGCGGCTCCGAGGCACTGTGCCGGTTCCGCTACACGGAGGTCGGATTCCCGGTCTTCCTGTACCCTGCGACGGGCGATGCCCCGGCCATCATCAAGCTAAACGGCAAGCTGATTCCGCTGCGGCCCGCTGGCGGCACCCACGAGTACGCCGATGGCCCCGTCCGAGTGGAGATGCGCCATCCCGACGGCGTCCCAATCGCGGGGGAGGAGGAAGCGGTGCTGATCCTCCGGTTCGACGGGGCGAGCGGCGAGCTGGGGTTCGCGGGCGAAGCGGAGTGCCCCTGAGCGGCTGTCAAGCCACGCTTGTTCTCTGACCCGCCGGCGAGAACTATGGCACTGTGCCGGCTGCCGGGTGGATCGCCGGCATCTTACCACCGTTCCGACAACTCGACCTTGTACATGCGCCACGAGCACACGCATCACGAGCGCTCCGAAAATCCCGGCGGCCACGCGGCTCCAAATGAGGGCGCGGAGCCGCCCGTGGAGCCCGGCTATCCGGAACACCCGGAGCAACCTCACCCAGCAGGGAGGCTGCCGGGCTCCGATCCCTCCGCCAAGCACCCTCCCCACCACGGGCACGGCACGCATGACGCCCACGAGGGAGGGCACGACGAGCATGAAGGCCACAGCGTGGGGATGTTCCGCAGCAAGTTCTGGATCTCGCTCCTTCTGACGATCCCGACCGTGATCTGGGGCCACATGCTGATGCGGCTCACCGGATACACGCCACCCGCGTTCCCCGGCTCGCAGTGGATCGCCCCAGCCTTCGGAACGGCAGTCTTCTTTTATGGTGGATGGGTCTTCCTGGAGGGAGCGTGGCGCGAGCTGAAGGACCGCCTTCCGGGGATGATGACGCTGATCTCGCTCGCGATCACCGTCGCCTTCGTATTCAGCCTTGTAGTGACGTTCGGCTATCCCGGGACGGCGCTCTGGGAGGAGCTGGCAACCCTCGTCACCATCATGCTCCTGGGCCACTGGATGGAGATGCGCTCCATCTCACAGGCTCAGGGCGCGCTGACGGAGCTGGCGAAGCTGCTCCCCAGCACCGCCGAGCGCTTGGTGGACGGGCGTACCGAAACGGTGGCGATCGCAGATCTCGCGGCCGGTGACCTGGTCCTGGTGCGTCCGGGCGCGAGCGTGCCCGCGGACGGGATGGTTCGCGAGGGGAGGAGCGCCGTCAACGAGGCGATGATCACCGGCGAATCGAAGCCCGTGGGCAAGACGGAGGGCGCAGAGGTGATCGCCGGTACCGTGAACGGATCGGGGTCGCTCCGCGTGGAGGTCACAAAAACGGGCGAGAACACCGCCCTCGCGGGGATAATGCGGCTGGTTCAGCAGGCGCAGACCTCGCGCTCGCGGGCGCAGGCGCTCGCGGACCGGGCGGCGTTCATTCTCACGCTGGTGGCGATCGGCTCGGCCGTGCTCACACTCCTGGCGTGGTGGGCGCTCGGCGCGCCTTGGGAGTTCACAATCGAGCGGGTGGTCACCGTGCTGGTGATCGCCTGTCCGCACGCCCTCGGGCTCGCGATCCCGCTCGTGGTGGCGATCTCTACAACGCTGGGAGCCAAGGGGGGGCTGCTGGTGCGCGACCGTCGCGGCCTGGAAGAGGCAAGAAATCTCAACACGGTCGTCTTCGACAAGACCGGCACCCTCACCCTGGGGGAGCACCGGGTGGTGGACCTGGCCGTAGACGAAGGGATCTCACCCGAGGAGGCGCTCCGGCTCGCCGCGGGTGTGGAGAAGGACTCGGAGCATCCGGTCGCCAGCGCCATCGTCGAGAGCGCACGGGAGCGTGGGCTTACTATTCCCGCCGCATCCGACTTCCAGTCGATCGCCGGCAAGGGAGTGAGCGCCACCGTCGAGGGCCGCAAGCTCCAGGGCGGAGGCCCCAACCTGCTGGCCCAGCTCCGCGTCACGCCGGGTGCGGAGCTACGCGCCACGGCGGAGCGAATCGCCGCGCGGGGGCAGGGAAGCATTTACCTGGTGGAGGGCGAGCGGGTGCTCGCCGTCTTCGCGGTAGCGGACGCGATCCGGCCGGAGTCTCCGGAGGCGGTGCGGCAACTGCACGAGAATGGGATCGAGGTCGTGATGTTGACCGGCGATGCGCGGCCCGTAGCGGAGGCGGTCGCCAAAACGCTCGGCATCGAAACCGTGTACGCGCAGGTCCTCCCTGACCAGAAGTCGGCGGTGATCCGGGAGTTGCAGGGGCAGGGCAAGCGCGTCGCAATGGTGGGGGACGGAGTTAACGACGCCCCAGCCTTGTTGACTTCTGACGTATCTGTGGCCATTGGGGCGGGCACGAACGTGGCGGTGGAGGCCGGCGACGTCGTCCTGGTGCGCAGCGACCCGCGCGACGTGCCGCGGATCATCGAGCTCAGCAAGGCAACGTACCGCAAGATGATCCAGAACCTCTGGTGGGCCGCAGGCTACAACATCGTGGCGATCCCGCTCGCCGCAGGGGTGCTGCAGCCCTGGGGAATCGTGCTGCACCCGGCAGTCGGCGCAGTGCTGATGTCGCTGAGCACGGTGATTGTCGCGATCAACGCGCAGCTCCTGCGCCGCGCCCGTCTGTAGCACCGAGGTGGTTCGGACCGTGCGAACCCACCCATGTTATCAGACACCACATCGCGCATAGTCTTGAAGCACTTGACAGGACGTGAGAGCTGTCAATAATAGCTGGGTTGCTGTAGCTGGAGCCGCTAATCAGATGGCTACGCGTCTGAACGAGGTCCTGCCTTAGCCATTCTTGCATGGAAGAAGTTAGCACGATGAGATCTTCTATCGGGCCGTCTCCCTATGGCTCTCTTTAACTGTTCATCTAGGTCGTATTTCGGCATACATTCGAGGATCGACCACTTTCTATCACTTCTTAAGTTCTCTTCTGCCAGTCGCGCATTGCCTCTTGCGAGGGCGTTAGAGGCCTGTACTCTTCCAACAGGTCCCACCAACCAGCACCCTCTATTCTAGCGCAAGTATGTGCCGGGCAGGTGGTTTTTATCCATCGAAGAGACAGAGGCATATCAGGACCAATATCAATCGGGTAAGGTTCGCCGGGATCTGCACAGAGTTCACAGACTTTCTCACTCTGCTTCTCTATCTCCCAGATACGATGTAAGACTTCTGGAGGCGACTTGCCAAGGCTAAAGAAAAGCGACAGCGACCCGAATTTCTCTTTGATGTAATTTAGCTTGCCACGCGTTCCAGTTACCAAGTGCCAAGCCTCTTTGACCAAAGTCTCCCAGCCTGGACCAACAGACAAGATTGCTGCCTCAAGTTCAATTCCTCTTTCTTTCATATCCCGCTCCGGTTAAGTTGAACCCCAGCTTACCGGATTGTGAGTTTGAATTTGAAAGCTTGAGAGGTAGAGCGGGAGCATGCACTGGAGCATGCAGCGCGCGACAAACGCGACAACTGATCGCGTTTATACACATAGTCCGCTGCTCTAAGTCGTTGTCCTGTCGCGTATATCGCGTTTACCCGCTAGCACCTTGAGGACTCATAATCCGTCGGTCCCAGGTTCGAGTCCTGGTGGGCCCACTCAATCCCTCCGCAGCGCGCCAACGATCGCGACTGAAAGAGCCTTGTGCGTCGGTATATACGTCGCGGCAAGCAACACGATGCCGAGTTGACGCCCACCGTGGCCAAGTAGCAACCGCACAATCGACTGGTCCGACGCACCCAGCGCACGACGCACGCCGATTTCGCGTTGTGCCCACTGGAGGCAGCGTCCTCTTTCGTTCATTTTGGACTCCAGTTAGATTGTCTCCCGGCAATCTGCTTTACCTCGTTCCATATACCCACCCGAGCCGCGCCGTCCCTGACGGTGCGCTCCGCCGCCCCGAAACTGATGCGCCCAGTCTCCCCGACGGTTCTCCGCGACACTCTCGAAACGTTGCTCACGCCCGCTGGTCCGGATCTGGACGATTGGCGGGATTCCGTCTGCCAGTCGTTCCGAAATCTTATTGGCGCGGACGTCGTTTTCTTCCGGCTCTCCGACTCCGGACCGAGCCGGATCGATCCTGTCGGCAATCTGGAGTGCCGCGATGTTTACAGGCGCCATTTTCGGCCACTCGATCCGTGGCTCGGCTATGCGGTGAAGCCGGGCGAGACCCGGATCGATAGCTACGAAGGGGTTATAGGAGCGAATCGCATCCGGCATGACTCGTATTACAACGATTTTATCAAGGGCTATGGACTACAGGATTATATTGGCGTTCAGATAGGCACGACGCCTGGCGCACACGCGCACCTCGGCGTTTTCAACCTGGAACGCTCGCGCGGGACCGATTACCGGGCTGACACGCTGCTTCGGCTGCGAATGGTGCTCGCCGCCTATCAATCGGGTCTACGCGTGTGGATCACTACGCGTGGGCAGTCCGACGGGATCGGGCAGATTCTGGATAGCCTCGCTGACCCACTGCTGCTCTGCGATGCCGCGGGTCGCGTGATGCACGCTAACACGGCGATGGTGACTCTCCTGGCCAGCGATCCTGCGAGCTCTGATTTGCGGCGGGTGGTCGAGGACGCAGCGCGCGATCTGGCTCGTGCGCGCACCGGATCGGTCGGCGATCTTGTAAGTAGCACCCGTGCGCGAGAGATCACGACTTCGCGCGGAACCTATAAGATAAGAAGCGTTGTTGCCGATTCGAACCTCACCCCATTCGGAGGGGTGCTCCTGATAGTCGACCGAATCCGACGGGAGCCACCTGACGATAGTATCCTTCACGAGCACTTTGGTCTGACAAATCGCGAAACCCAGGTCGCCCGACTCCTGGCCCGTGGCAGCGATAACGATGAAATTGCCGCGGAGCTCGGGATAGGCTGTACGACGGCGCGGAATCACACAGCCCATGTCCTCGGGAAGCTGCGTGTTTCGTCACGCGCCCAGGTACACACCGTTCTGCACCCGTAGCGAATGGGCGACGGATTCGACGCGCATGCCAATCTGATACGCGCGCTACTTTCACCACTCGAGAGTGCATTGCTCGATCCGTGGCGCGCCAGCGTTGTCCGCTACCTCCTGGAGGTTACCCGTGCGGATGCCGCCATATTCTTGCTTGATGAAAAGGGCGCGGCGCCGGTTTACATCTCGCCGCTGGGGCACTGCGATAGGGGGTTCGAGCAATCTGTTCGTCGCTACTGTCCCGCTGAGACTGCCCAGGTCTGTCATATCGATACGATCGCATGCGGTAGGTCGGTTGCGCTCGTCGCGCCGTTCACCGCAGACGGTTGCGCCGTCCTCGCAATCTGTGGCCCTCCATCGCTCATAACCGACGAGGTCGCTGACCTCATGCGAGCACTCGACCCCGCGTTCCGGGCGGGTGTGGACCTACGCAGGCGTTTTGGTTCTGGTCGTGCAGCGCTGGCCCGAACGCTCGATGGTTTGAATCAACCCGTTATGCTCTGCGATGATTCCGGGCGCTGCCTGCACGCGAACGCGGCGCTCGCAAATGTCCCCGAAGGAGCGGGGGGAGTAGATGCTTTGACCGGATCGATGGAGCGATTCGCCCGGTCACTTGCCCGCAATCGCAGCTGGCAGGATGGCAGCGACACGGCTGACGGCGCCGAACACAATGTAGCGACGCCAGGAGGTACCTACAGACTTCGTAGCAGCAGGGTGTCGGAGGCCGTTTTCGGCGGCGGTAACGCTATTCTTATTGCCGCCGAAGCGCCGGCTCCGCTGGAAGCGGACCCGGCCGAGCTCCGGAAGCGATTCGGCTTTACGGTGCGTCAGGCGGAGGTCGCGCGAGAGTTGGTCTCTGGCTGCACCAACTCAGAAATCGCGGCGCGGCTCGGTGTGAGCGCTTTCACCGTTCAGAAGCACGTCCGCAAGGTTCTCGAGAAGCTGCAGGTGAGCTCTCGAGCCCGGGTGCGTGGCGTGCTCATGAACGATACCTGACGGACAATCGCCGTTAGCGCCAGGCGATCCCGAATCCGAAATCGGCCCCTTCGTCAGCAAGCCCCAGGGCTAATCTGAAACTCAGTCCGGAGTTCAGGTCCACATCCATGCCCACATCAGCCAGCACTTCGAGGTCCGAGTCGTCATCGGGGCCGAAGCCGTTGATCACCGCTATTCGCGGGTGGATATATGGCGTGAGCCTTAAGCCGTCGGCGATAAACGTATGACCGACCGATAATCCGCCCTGCGCGCCCATTGCGCTGATATCTCCCACGATCGCCTGGAGCCCGCCAGTTACAGCTACATTGAGGGGAGCCGTTTCCAGTCCCAGCGGCGTCCTCAGCTCGGCACCTACCGTCACAGCAGCATCGTTCAGGTCCACCAGGCCGGCACGTAGGCCTAAATCGTAGCCGCCCATGTTCCGGCGCCAGATGCCTTCAAGGGCGAACTCACCGGGACCGTCGCTCACATAAATCCCTAAGTCGTTGGAGCTTACAGGTGACATGTAGGTCGGTGTGAACAGTTGCGCCGACGATGCCACCGGTGAAAGGACAGCGGCCGCGGCAATGGCGATCGCGACGGCGGGATATCGAAGAATGCGAGTTTTTGTCATAGCTGAATTGCCTACCCTCTTAAGTGCTGGGACCAATCTCAAGGAACCCGCACCTCTGGCAAAGTGTGTGCCTCGTCGGCCCCGTGGCGATCGACCTGCAACATCGGAGCACGCGTTATCAGCTCAGTGGCGAGGGCGAGATAGCTCTTCGCGCCCGGCGAGAGGATGTCATAGGCCAGGACTGGCTTGCCGAAGCCAGGCGCCTCCGCTAGGCGCACGTTGCGGGGAATAACAGTCCGGAATGTACGATCCCCAAAAAACTTGGTCGCCTCGTCGGCAATATGCTGCGCCAGCTTCAAGCGCCCATCATACATAGTGAGAAGAACACCCTCCACACCCAACGAGGGGTTCAGGTACTGCCGGACCAGGTCGATGGTTTCGGCGAACTGAGATAGCCCTTCCAGCGCAAAAAACTCCGGCTGAAGCGGGATTAGGACGCTATCGGCCGCGGCGAGCGTATTGAGGGTGAGGAGCCCCATGGACGGTGGGCAGTCGATAAGCACGAAGTCGTACATATCGCGTGTCCCGTCGAGCGCACGGCGGAGCCGCAGCTCGCGCTCGGCCTGGTCCGCCAGTTCGACCTCGGCGCCCACGAGGTCCAGTGTGGTGGGCACCACGTCCAGGAACGGCAGGTGAACGGATCTGACTATCGCGGACCCCAGCGGAGCTAGATCCAGCAGAACACCGTAGAGGGAAGCGCGCGTGGGTGATGGTACTACGCCCAGTCCACTGCTTGCGTTGCCCTGCGGATCCATATCGATGACCAACGTGCGCTGCTCAGCGGCGGCAAGGCTCGCCCCCAGGTTGACGGCGGTCGTCGTTTTGCCGACACCGCCCTTCTGATTAGCGATCGCGATTACGTGTGACATGATTGGCGGCGCGAGGGTCGTTTCGCAGCACGTGAGACGGCAGGTGGTAAGGGATGCGTGCGGAGTATAGAACGGAGAAACCTCTCAGCGCAAGTATACAATGGCCGCAAGTCGAGGCGCGGTATAGGTCTTCGGGGTCGGCACCGCTCTTGCGCCCGAGATCGTCGCACGGCACGCCAACATCCCACCGGAAGGATCCATGGCACCTCGCACCAGCGGTACGCTTAAAGATTACCGGGCCAAGCGCGACTTTCGTCGAACGGCCGAGCCGTCTGGAGAGGGCACATCGAAGCGCCACAAGCGAGGTGACGGTCTCGCCTTCGTAATCCAGAAACACGACGCCAGCCATCTCCATTTCGATCTCCGTCTGGAGGTCGATGGGGTGATGAAAAGTTGGGCAGTGCCAAAGGGACCCAGCCTGGATCCATCGGTGCGCAGGCTCGCCGTACAGGTCGAGGACCATCCCATGGATTACAACGATTTCGAGGGTACGATACCCGAGGGCGAATATGGCGGTGGTACAGTCCTGCTGTGGGATCGCGGGACCTATACCGCTGACGACGCCGCCGACGGCAAAGACGAAGCACGCATGCGGAAGGATCTGCGAAGCGGGAAGATTTCCATATCCTTCCGCGGCGAACGATTGCGAGGGTCCTTCGCACTCGTTCGTATGAAAAAGGAGGAAGGCAGGAAACCACAGTGGCTCCTCATGAAACATGACGATGAAACGGCCGATGTATCCCTGGACATCGTAGAGCGTGAAGTTACGTCTGTTGCGAGTGGACGAACTATGGAGGAAATCGCTGCCGGAAAGGGAAGAAAGCGAACCTGGCGCTCCAATCGGAAATCGAAGTCGGCTCCGTCGACCGGCGGTGCGACGGTCGATCTTGGAGCGGTCTCACCCATGCTCGCAAGCACCAGCGCAAACCTTCCTACGAGCGGCGATTGGACCTACGAGCCCAAATACGACGGGATTCGAGTGCTTGCGTTTGCCACGGAAGGCTCTGTGGCCCTCGTCAGCCGCAACGCTAACGACAAGGCGAAGCAGTTCCCCGAGATCACTGCTGCTCTCCGCGAACTCGTCGCGAAGCTGGAGCGCCCGGTGATTCTGGACGGCGAGATCGTCGCGCTCGCCAACGGAGACATCGCTCGCTTCGAGCGACTCCAGGGTCGCATGCATGTCCAGGGCAGAGATGCTATATCCGCAGGTGCCCAGAAAGCACCGGCGGTATTCATGGCCTTCGACATCCTAGCTGATGGTGACATAACTCACGTCCATGACCCGTGGACAGCGCGGCGCGTCAGGCTCGAGGAGGTGCTCGAAAGCAACGAGAATGCGACTCTTCGCATAACCGAAACTACGCGGAATGGCGAAGCCCTGCTCCGGCGCGGAAAGCAAATTAATTGGGAAGGGATTATCGCCAAGCGTACGGACTCCAGGTACCTGCCCGGTAAGCGTTCGGGCGATTGGCTGAAGATCAAACTGGAAGCCAGCCAGGAATTCGTGGTCGGTGGATACACAGAACCCCGCCGCTCACGCAAGTATTTCGGCGCGCTCCTGCTGGGCTACTACGATGATGATGGCATGTTGGTATACGCGGGCCATACCGGCGGAGGATTCAATCGCGATTCACTCGCCGACATGTACTCCCGGATGAAGCGGATTGAGCGGAAGACGTCACCCTTCAAGCCAGCGCCACGTACGAACGAGACAGCTCACTGGGTTACACCCAAAATCGTGGTGGAAATAAAGTTCAACGAATGGACAAAGGACGGTAAGCTCAGGCAACCGATTTTTCTCGGGATTAGAGACGATAAGGATCCCACGGAGGTCATCCGCGAGCCGCCCGGTTCATCGACCAATGAGAGCGAAGTCCAGGACTCGAACGATGATTCGGTGATAAAGATCACCAATCCCGACAAGGTCTTCTTCCCCGCCCCTGGGCGGTATACCAAAGGTCAAGTGGCCGAATACTATCGGGACATGGGGGCGGTAATCCTGCCTGCAATGCACGACCGACCTCTGGTACTGAAGCGATATCCCAATGGGATTAACGGCAAGTCGTTCTATCAGCAATCCGCCCCGGATAACGTCCCGGAAGGCGTTAGGGTAGAAATTCTACGATCGGAAGACGGCCAGGATCAGCGCCGCTTCGTCGGCGGCAACCTCCCAACTCTACTCTACACCATTCAGCTGGGGGCGATTTCTTACGATCCATGGCATTCCAGAGTAGGCGCCCTTGAGGTTGCTGATTATACCGTTATCGACCTCGATCCCGGCCCGGAGGCGCCATTCAGGACGGTCGTCGAAGTCGCTCGCCGCGTTCGCGAGGAGATGGATGCCGTGGGTCTCAACGGTGCCGTAAAAACGTCCGGCTCTTCCGGGTTGCATATATTCCTGCCTCTCCCCCCTCATACCCCACTCGACGCTGCGACCCTGGTGGCCCAGATCCTCGCGACCAGGGTGGCCGAACATCACCCCACTATCGCCACAGTCGAGAGAATGCGGAGGAATCGACCCCCCAAAGCAGTTTATGTCGATTTCCTCCAGAATATTCTAGGGAAAACCGTCGCCGGTGTTTATGCGGTGCGGGCCAAAAAGGGTGCTACAGTTTCCACCCCGCTCGAATGGACGGAGCTCACCGACGATCTCGACCTCCGTGATTTCACCATTGAGACTGTGCCGTCGCGCGTCGCGCGTGTCGGCGATCTGTGGGGGGCCGCGATGGGGCAAGAAAACGACCTCGGTAAGCTCCTAGGGACATAGGCCAGCGGGGTGTCAAGAGGCGCAATATTGGTGCCGTATTCGGCAGGACAGGGTAACTCGCGTCGCCGCTTGAACTTACGCGCAAAGTCTTTATTTACAACGACTTACGGTTCTCCTTGACTCCGCGGCGATGCGCTTTTATACTGGTCGGCCCCGGGGTGCGTACCCGCCCCCAATCGCCTTTGCGAGTTTCTCCCCCGTTCACGTCTTCGAGGTATCGTGGTGACCGCAGAATCCAAGCCCAATCGGCCAGTAGATTTGCACGTAACGCTGGACTTGACGCCCGAGATGGCGGAAACAATGGAACGCTATAAGCGGTCGGAGCCGGAGCTCCTGAAGCAGTTTCTCGTGTACGGAATGACACGGAAGGTGATATTCGATTCGCTGGTCCAGTCGTCGATGAGATAGTCGGCGCATTGACGGACGGTCGATAATCGTCTACTCTGTAGGACAGGCCACTCTGGTGTGACTCATGCATGAGCCTGCGCGCCTCCCTACAACATCGGGCGATGACCGACGAAAACGCGGACGAAGACCTCCTGCGGATCCGCTACTTCGACTGGTGTTCCGCAAAGGTCGCTGAACGTTTCCTGTCGCTTTCCGACGAGGAGGTATGGGAGCTCGCGCAGCGGGCGAGCGGCCCTGGAACTGCGCTTCCCACGGGAAGCGCTTCCTATTGGGAGGTAGTTCGGCAGGTTGCGCAGACACTTGCGGTCGAGATGGGAATACCAACGTTCGAGGAATGGGTTTCGGCGTACCGGACCGATCCGGCGCGGTACGACCGGGACATCCTGGGATTCCCTGCTTTATCAGGATCAACTGGAGACGAATAATGCGGAAGCTGTTTTGGTTCCTGGCGCTGGCTGTACTCCTACCGGCTACTCCGGCTGATGCCCAGATAGAGGCTCGCGGTGGAGTCGGGCTGCCATCGGGGAGTGTTGTCGGCGGTGAGCTCGAGACGGGCTACGGTCTGAGCCTGGGCGTTGGATTCGAGGTTGCGCCTCTGCTCTCGATCTACGGCGCGTACAACCGATACACCTTCGGGCTCGCGCTTCCGACCGTGCCCGGAGTCGAAGACCAGGATGCAGACGTAGTAGATCTCGGCTACACGCTCGGCGCCGAGTTCAGGCCGGCTCTTCTGGGAGCGATAGTACCGTGGCTGCGAGCCGGCTTGCTGTACGATGAGGTCGAGCTGAAGCTCATAGAAGAGAACGGGTCCACGACCTTCACATCGGACAGTTCTCTCGGTTACGAGGTCGGCGGTGGCCTGGCTTTCCAGATATCGCCACTGATCTCCATCACCCCAGGGGTTCGGTACCGCCACCTGTCGCCCGACTTCGATCAGTTCGAGAGCGAGAACGAGATCTCATACTGGGCGATAGAGCTCGGCGTATCCTATAATCGCTGATCCCGATGCTATTAAAACGGATCTACGACGAATCCCTCGCACAGGCGAGCTATCTGATAGGCTGCGCGGCGAGTGGTGAGGCCATAGTTGTCGACCCGAATCGTGGTATCGAGGCCTACATCAGCGCGGCTTCCGCCGAGGGCGTAAAGGTGACGCATGTAGCGGAGACCCACATTCACGCGGATTTCGTCTCGGGCGCTCGAGAGCTGGCGGCGCGCACCGGCGCCGAGCTCCTGCTCTCGGCAGAGGGTGGCGACGACTGGCAATACGGTTACGCCGCCGAGGCAGGGGCAACGCTGCTTCATCACGGAGACGTGTTCGCTGTTGGCAGCGTTCGTATCGAGGTCCTGCACACGCCCGGTCACACTCCCGAGCACCTGAGCTTTCTTATCACTGACACGGCGGTCGGGGACGAGCCGATAGGCATTCTGACTGGTGATTTCGTTTTCGTTGGGGATGTCGGACGGCCAGACCTGCTCGAACGCGCGGCGAAGTTGGAAGGGACGATGGAATCGGCGGCGCGCACGCTGTTCCGGAGTCTCGACAGCTTCCGTGATCTGCCGGACTTCGTGCAGGTCTGGCCAGGGCATGGGCAGGGATCGGCCTGCGGAAAGGCGATGAGCGCGGTTCCCCACAGCACTGTCGGCTATGAGAAGCGGTTCAACTGGGCCGTTCGCGAGACTGACGAGGATGCGTTCGTTTCGGCAGTACTCGCCGGGCAGCCCGAGCCGCCAGCGTACTTTGCGGAGATGAAGCGCATCAATCGAGACGGCCCGCCTATTCTGGGTGAAACAGTCCGGCCCCCGCATATCGAGGACGATCAACTCGCAAACCTGCTGACGGCAAGAGAGCTGGTTATCGACACCCGTCCGGCCGCCGCCTTCGCGGCCGGTCATGTGCCGGGCACCATCAACATCCCGCTGAATAAGTCGTTTTCTACGTGGGCGGGGTGGCTTATACCGTACGATAGATCATTTTACCTGATAGTGGGCGATGGCGATGGCCGCGTGGACGAGGCTGCGGCCGCCCTGACTCGTATCGGGCTGGATCGCGTCACCGGTTACTTCACAGAGTCGGTGATCAGCGGGTGGGCTGACGGACAGCGGACCCTCGAGACGGTGCCGCAGATGACGGTGACGGAGCTCGAGGAACGACTGCGCACCGGTGACGTGGCGGTGCTGGACGTGCGTGGTAGAGCGGAATGGGAGGCCGGTCATCTTCCCGGCGTGGAGAATGTGCCCGTCGGGCTGATCGCTGATAATCTGGACGATATTCCTCGTGACAGGCCCGTGGTACTGCAGTGCCAGGGTGGCGGGCGATCCGCTATAGCCGCCAGCCTACTGCGCTCGCGCGGGTGGACAGACGTCGCCAACCTCACCGGCGGGTACTCGAAGTGGGTCGCCGCTGGACTGCCCGTCGAGCATCCCGACTGACGTGAGAGCCCTTTCGCGCCCGACCGAGCGGCGCTGGGTCTTGCCGGACAGTGTCGATACCGCGGCTATAGAGAGACTTCAGAGCGAGCTTCGCCTTCCGGCCGCGCTTTGCCGCCTCCTCGTGCAACGTGGACACGCCAGATCCGAAGCCGCCAGATCGTTCCTCCGTCCCCATCCCGACCAGATACATTCGCCCGCTTTGCTGGCTGGCATTGCAGACGCCGTGTCGCGTTTGCGCGCTGCCATCGATGCTCGTGAGACGATCCTCGTCCACGGCGATTATGACGTGGACGGTATCTGCGCCACCGCGCTGTACGTTCGGGTATTGCGTAGCTTTGGAGCGCGGGCACACCCGTTCGTGCCTAACCGCCTGATCGACGGATACGATCTTTCGGAGGCAGGCATTAGAGCCGCGGCCACGGTCGGGGCGTCGTTGATACTTACCGGCGACTGCGGAATAGTCGCACACGATGCGGTCGATATGGCTCGCGCCGCGGGGGTCGATGTTATAGTGACCGACCACCACACCCCCGGCGCCACACTGCCCTCCGCGGTAGCCGTGGTGAACCCTAATCGGCCGGATTGCCGCTATCCCAATAAGGGGCTCGCCGGTGTCGGAGTCGCGTACAAGTTGTGCTGCGCTCTGGCTACGGAGCTGGGATTCGGCGCGGACAGGATTGCCTGCTACCTCGATCTGGTCGCACTTGCGACGGTGGCGGACCTCGCTCCATTGACCGCGGAGAATCGCGTCCTGGTACGCTGGGGGTTGAAGGTGCTCGCCCGGACACCGAATCCGGGTCTCCGCGCGCTCCTGCGGACAACGGGTCTGGCCGATAAGCCGGAGATCTCGGCCGGCCAGGTCGGTTTCGTCCTGGCTCCGCGCCTGAATGCCGTTGGCCGCATGGGCGACGCGGCTCGCGGTGTACAGCTTCTGCTGACCGACGACGACCGCGAGGCGGGCCAGATCGCAGCGGTGCTGGAGGATGAGAATAAATGGCGGCGCGCAGTCGATACGGAGACCCTTCGCGACGCCATGAAGCAGGTGGAGCTGGAGTTCGATCCCGACAGGGACCGCGGAGTGGTGCTCGCCGCGGAAGGATGGCATCCAGGGGTGATCGGGATCGTAGCTTCGCGGGTCGTCGAACAGATCTATCGGCCAACCGTTATGATTGCCGTCGGCAATGGCGAAGGGAAGGGGAGTGGCCGATCGATAAGCGGTTTCCACCTCTACGACGCGATGCACGAGTGCAAACAGTATCTTACTCGTTTCGGTGGCCATCGTGCCGCTGCGGGCTGCTCCATCGATCCGCGGAACATCGACGGCTTTCGCGACGCATTCAATGCACAGGCAAAGTCGCTGCTCACCGACGATATGCTCATCCCAGAGGTCCGCATCGATCTTGAAGTGCGGTTGGACGAGGCCAACGAGGAGAATTGCCGGCTTCTCCGTCACGCGGCGCCGTTCGGGATCGGCAATCCCACTCCCGTCTTCGCGGTCCGTGACGTGACCGCGTCGGCGCGGAGGGTCGTGGGAAAGAACCACCTGAAGATGAGGCTGGAGAGCGGTGGATACTCGCTCGACGCCATCGGGTTCGGCATGGGTGAAAGGATCGACGACCCGGACCTCGCCAGCGGCCAGATGGACGTTGCTTTCAAGCTCGAGGAGAACGAGTGGAACGGCCGACATCGACTGCAGGCTCGCCTCGTAGATCTGCGCGCACCCGCGCGATGAGGATTATAGCCGGCCTCTGGGGTGGCCGTCCCATAGCCGCGCCGGAAGGGACTGCTACTCGCCCCACTACCGATCGGGTACGCGAAGCATGGATGAGCGCTATCGCGACAGCGATCCCCGGTGCTCGTGTTCTCGACCTTTTCGCCGGCTCGGGCGCGCTGGGCCTGGAAGCGCTCTCGCGCGGCGCCGACCACGTGACGTTCGTAGAGAACTCACAGGCTGCGCTTCGGCCGCTACGTAAGAATATCGCGACGCTGGCTGCGGGAGATCGAGTAACGGTGGTGCGGATGAACGCGATGCGATTCGTCTCCAGCCTGAACGAGGACGCGTTCGATCTGGTGCTGGCCGATCCACCGTACGGGCAGGGGTTGGCGAAGGAGCTGGCCGATATATTTTTTGAACGGCGGTTTGCGCGGCTATTGTGTGTGGAGCACGGCCGACGCGACCCGCTCCCCGAGCGCCCCGCCCTGCGGAGTCGCCGATACGGAGACACGGTACTCACCTTCATACAGCTCGAGCCATGACCGACCGCCCCGAACATATCGCGATCTGCCCCGGCTCGTTCGACCCGATTACGGTCGGGCACGAGGATATCATCCGCCGGGCGCTGCGTTTCAGTGATCGGGTGATAGTCGCTGTTGCGCACCGCTCCACTCAAGCGAAAAAAGGAATGTTCTCTGTGGAAGAGCGGGTCACTATGATTAGCGAAGTATTCGCTGATGAGCCCCGTGTAATGGCCACCGAGTTCGAGGGTCTTCTGGTGGAGTACGCACGCGAATCCGGCGCTCGAATGGTGATCCGCGGACTGCGCGCGGTTTCGGACTTCGAGTACGAGTTCCAGATGGCCCTGATGAACCGGGCGCTTTACCCGGATCTGGAAACCGTCTTCCTCGCGCCGGACGCGGATCACTCCTTTCTTTCCTCATCGCTGGTCCGCGAAATCGGTTCACTCGGGGGTGATATCAGCCGCTTCGTATCGCACCCGGTCCTCGCGCGAATTCAGGCGCGGTTCGGCGGAGCTCCCGATTGACATTCATCACGCGATTACGCGATGAAGCCCGAGATAGGCCGAGGCGCGTAGTCTTCCCCGAAGGTTCTGACCCTCGCACCGTCAGCGCGGTCCGCTTCTGCGCGCGCGAACAGCTACTATCTCCAGTCGTTCTCGGCGGTCCGGAGGTCAAGTCCGCCCTGCATTCTGAAGGCGATGGTGTTGACATAGAGGTCGTCGATCCTCGCAATGATCCCGGCGCTGAAGTGCTTGCACGGAGCCTTTATGAACGTCGCAAGGGCAGGGGGATGACAGCGGAGGATGCGCTCCAGCACGCTCAAGACCCACTCCTGTTCGGCGCCCTGTTGGTCGCGACCGGCCAGGCAGACGGTGCGGTCGCAGGCGCGGCTAACCCGACCTCGGCCGTCCTGAGAGCCGCACTATGGGGGATCGGGCCCGCGCCGGGGATACGGACCGTCTCATCGTCCTTCTTTATGGTTGTCGAGCCATTTCGGGGGACAAGCGACGCCGAAGTTCTTATCTTCACCGACGCCGGCGTTGTTCCCGACCCCGACAGCACTCAGCTCGCCGAGATCGCCATGGCCGCGTGCGAGGCTCGAAGGAGCGTCGTCGGCGATGAGCCACGCGTTGCGTTCCTCTCCTATTCCACGCTGGGAAGCGCGGTAGGGCCCGCGACGGAGAAAATGATCGATGCCCTCCGTATCTTTCGCGCGCGGGCGCCCGGGATTCCGGCCGACGGCGAATTGCAGGTCGACGCGGCGCTCATCAGCGAAGTCGCGGCCGTAAAGGCACCCGGGTCGCCCGTAGCCGGCACCGCCAACATCCTGGTGTTCCCGGACCTCGCCGCGGCAAACATCGGGTACAAGCTCGTCGAACGCCTCGCTCGCGCCAGGGCCATCGGCCCCATCGTCCAGGGCCTCGCCCGCCCCTACAACGACCTCTCGCGCGGCGCCACCTCCGACGATATTGTAAACGTCGCCTGCATCACCTCCCTGATGTCGCAGTGATGAATGCAGTAGCTGATAGCTGATAGCTGATAGCTGATAGCTGATAGCTCCATATGGCACGTGCCTTGCCCCACCAGGTGGCATTGATAAGACACTCTCAACCTGTAGCGGAGGATTCATGAGTTTCCAGACGACGAAGGAAAATGGGGTCACGGTGGTGGATGTGGATGGGCAGTTGATCGTCGGGAATCGACAGGAGCTCAAACAGAAGGTACTGGACGAGTTGGAGGCGGGAGAACGCAAGTTCCTGATCGACTTCACGAATACGGGATATATCGATTCCTCCGGGCTCGGCGTGCTCGTCAGCCTCTCCAAGAAGATTCGGGAGCAGGGCGGCGATCTGCGGCTGGCCAACCTCAACGAAGATCTCCGAACGCTCTTCGAGCTTACGAAGCTGGACACGCTCTTCAGCATCGCGGACTCCCGGAGAGAAGCGCTGGAAAGCTTCTGACAGTATGGGCTCGATGAGGGCATCTCTCCGCGCTGGGCAGGGCGGCGGCGAGACCTCGGAGTTCGTGCTGGAGCTTCCGAGTAACCTCGGGGTCATCGAGGCCGCTGTGGCATACATCGTCGAGCGGTGCAAGCCGCTCGGCCTCGATGATTCCCGCGTCGCTCTCAATCTACGGGTCGGGGTAACGGAGGCGCTCGCGAACGCGATTCTATACGGTAACCGCAAGGATCCATCGAAGCACGTGAGGGTCAATGTCCGCCTCGATCGTTCCCGCCTGTCGGTCCGGGTCGAGGACCAGGGCAAAGGCTTTGATCCGGACGCGGTCCCCGATCCCACTCTACCAGCCAATCTCCTTCGCCCTGGCGGGCGCGGGATCTTCCTCATTCGCCATCTCATGGACGAGGTCGAGTTCAACGACCGCGGCAATGTCATCTGTCTTATTCTGTACAGCAACGGCTCGGGGTCGCCTGGTCAGGGAGAGTGATCTCTAAATGACACGTTCACTGACGGCTTCTCCCGAAGTCACGCCTGGTATGCGTGACCTCATCGACGATTTCCGTCGGGAGCACGACTGCGAAGTCCATCTCTGGCTCAGCACCGACGACGGGTGGACGGCCACCGACGCCGGGAGCGACTCTGCTCCTCCGGAGCCTGGCCCAGACGCCGTAGATTGTGGCGCTCTGGGTGCGGAGATGCGCGTTCAGGTTGTGGGTGGATGCCACGATCCCGCGGCCGCCACGAGATTCCTGGCGTCCGTTCTTACCCGGCTTACCCGGCACGACGCGGAAGTCCGCTTCTTCGGTCGGGAGCTCGCCGAGCGATACGAAGAGATCACTCTCCTCTACTCGATCAGCGAGATCCTCGGATCGGTGATATCGCTCGAAGAGGCCGCGTCGACCATACTGACAGAAGTGATGGGAACCCTCGGCGCCAGCAGGGCAGCGCTCTGGGTTTACGACGCGGAAAGTCGCCGGCTCGACCTCGTTGCGGCGGTGGGTGGAGAGGGTCAGGAAGGGCCGATCGATGTCGATAGCCCCACGTCGGTTACGGCGGAGGTGTTCAGGGAACGTAGGGCGATGATCCTGGAGCCCGGCGACGAGTTTCCGCGCGGTGGCGGCGGCAGTCCTGAACAGGGCCTGACCACGCGAGGGTCGTTCCTGTCGGTGCCAATGAGCTACACCCCGCCGCGCGGCACCACCCGCACTATAGGTGTGATCAATCTTGTCGGAAGAGGGGCCGACGCGGGATTCTCTGCCGGCGATCAGAAGCTCATAGCCGCCATAGCGAGTCAGGTCGGCGCTGCCGTCGAGAACAACCGGCTCCTGGTGGCGAGTCTTCGCCAGGAGCGCGTGGACCGGGAGATGGAGCTCGCTCACGACCTCCAGCTGAAGCTCCTGCCTTCGGTAGAGCAGTTCAGGGGCTACGCCGAGGTGGCTGCCAGGTGCGTGCCAGCAGAATCGGTAGGTGGCGATTTCTACCATCTTTTCCGGCTGCCCGGTGGACGTCTCGGGGTGGTGATCGGCGACGTTTCCAGCCACGGCTTCGGTGCCGCGCTGATCATGGCGCTCACCATGAGCGCCGTCGCCATACACGCATCCGAGGGCGACCCGCCCGGAGAGGTTCTACGCAGGGCGCACGGCACTCTTATCGACGAGCTGGAAACTACCGAGATGTACCTCACCATTTTCTATGGGGTTATCGATCCCGCCGCCGGCAACCTCACCTACGCCAACGCCGGCCACTCGCATGCGTTCAGAGTGGCGCCAAGCGGGGAGGCTCACCGACTGAGCACCACCAATCCGCCATTCGGGATAGTCGATCTGGACGCGTACGGAGAGAACGTCGAGCTATGGGAGGTCGGCGATATCCTCTTCCTCTTCACGGATGGCCTCTGTGACCCATTCGGCGCCGGGGAAACGGGCGGAGAAACCATCCTCCTCAATTCCTTGAGGGCTCACCAGAGCCTTCCTGCAGAGGACATTCTGGCCAGCCTCTTCGAACTTCCGATCGGTGACGTAGAAATCCCGTCCGATGACCGCACCGCCGTGCTGGTGCGGACGTGAGACCTCTCACGTGAACCAGCATCAGGAACGACACCGCGCCAAAAAATCGCTGGGGCAGAACTTTCTCATCGATCCCAATCTCCAGCGGAAGATCGTTGCCGCTCTCGATCCGTCTCCGGACGACGAGATTCTGGAGATTGGGCCCGGTCTCGGCGCGCTTACCGACCATCTCGTCGGAACGGTCGCAAGACTCGTCCTTGTGGAACTCGACGATTCGCTCGCAGACCGACTCCAGAAGCGATTTGCAGATCGGGCGGACGTCGCGGTGGTGCACGGTGATTTCCTCGATCTTCAGCTCGAAGCTCTCAGCGACGAGCCCGCCGGGCTGAAGGTCGTGGGTAACATCCCCTACAACATCACCACCCCCATCCTCTTCTCCCTCCTCGAACGCCAACCACGCCCCAGCCGCATAGTTCTCATGGTCCAGCGCGAGGTCGCTGATCGCATCCTCGCACTTCCCGGCAGTAAGACGTACGGCGCTCTCGCCATAGGAGTTCAAAGCGTCGCGAGCGTCGAGCGCGTTCTGAATGTCGGGCGCGCAGCCTTCCGCCCTGCTCCGGACGTGGATTCCGCAGTCGTGAGAATCATCCCCCTTGTTCCCCCACCACTATCGACCCAGCAGGAGCATGACCTCAGGGCGCTGACTCGCGCCGCTTTCGGTCAGCGCCGAAAGCAATTCCAGAAAATTCTCCGCAATACCTACAGCATGTCACACGATGAGGTCGCAGATGTCGCCGAGGCAACCGGATTCGACCTTCGCCAGCGGCCCGAAACTTTCTCGCCCGACCAGTTCGTCAGGCTCGCCAGTGCGCTCGGGCGCGGCGCGAACACCGACTGAGGCGTTGACGTGCAGGCCAGCATCGGCTTACATTGTGAATGTTTTCACAATGTAAGCCAACGTTGCCATTACCACGTTCGACCAGATGAAGCACCACTCACCTGAAGCAGAAGGACCCCGGTTCCCGGACTCGACGATTCGGCGGCTATCCTTATATCTGCGTTTTCTCCAGGAGGCAGACCGGACGGGGGCGGAGACGATCTCGAGCTCGGATCTGGCTACGCGGGGCGGGACGACTTCGGCGCAGGTCCGCAAGGATCTCTCGTTGTTCGGTTCGTTTGGTAAGCGCGGATTGGGGTATTCGGTGCCTGAACTACTGCGGGAGCTGCATCAGATACTGGGTGTGGACCGGCCGTGGCGAGTAGGGTTGATAGGTGCGGGGAAGCTGGGTTCGGCGCTGAGTTCTTATGAGGATTTTCGTCGCCGGGGATTTGAGATAAGGGCGGTATTCGATTCGGACCCGCAGAAGATCGGCAAGCGGTGGGGCGAGGTACACGTTATAGCGGACGCCGACCTGGAGAAGGTCCTGGAGCGAGAGTCGATAGAAATCGTCATGATCGCGGTGCCGGCCGGAGCGGCTCAGGCGCTGGCGGATCGGGTAGTTGCTTCGGGCGTCCACGCGATCCTCAATTTCGCGCCTATCCGGCTGCGGACTCCGGACGACGTAGCGCTGCGTAACGTGGACATGGCGGTGGAGATGGAGGGTCTGTCATTCGCGCTGACGAATCGCTGAGCAGTGGGTGCCAGGGTAGCGAGCAGTCGTCGGCCCCGCTATTTTCCGGGTCATGAACAGGACCGCAATGCCATCGGGATCAGATAGAGTTCGGGTAACGTCCGAGATCGGGGCGCTGCGCGCGGTAATCTGCCACACGCCGGGTCCGGAGCTTCTGGCGGTGACCCCATCGAACCGCGAGCAGTTTCTCTACGACGACATAATCGACCTGGAGCAGGCGGGTCGCGAGCATCATCGATTCAGAGCGATCCTGGCTCGATTCTCGGAAGTATACGAGGTGCGCGATCTGCTTGCGGAGATCGTGGATGAGCCGGAAGTCCGCAGCTTTCTGGTAGAGCGGGTGATGCAGATGGCCAGCTCGGAGCCGCTGGTGGGCAAGCTTGCGGAGATGCCGGCGGAGGAGCTCATAGGGATGTTCATCGAGGGACGGGAGTCGCCGCGCGGTCCCATCTCCACTATGCTCAACAAAGTCGGTTATGAGCTTCCGCCGCTAGCGAACCTCTTCTTCACGCGCGACGCCGCGATGGTGGTCAACAATGCGGTGATAATCGGAGCGATGAAGTACGCGGTGCGGTGGACGGAGGAGCTGCTCATGAAGGCCCTCTTCACTTACCATCCGCTGCTCGGCAACGCGGGAATGATATACGATGGCTCGGAGGAGCATCGTAGCGACTATACGATCGAGGGCGGGGACGTGCTGATTCTCAGGCCGGACCTGGCTATGATCGGCCTTTCAGAACGCTCGAGTCCAGCAGCCATCGAGCTGCTCGTTCAAGGCTTACGCGAGCGCGCCGGGGTGGAAGATGTCATTATAGTCGTTCTGCCGTCCGAGAGTCCGGCGATTCACCTGGATATGATCCTCACCATGGTGGATCGTGACCACTGCGTCGCGTATCCTCCCTACTTCTTCGGTCCGGCTCGACTACCCGTGCTCCACCACAGAAAGGGCCAGAACAGCATTCAGGAGCGACCAGATCTCTTCGCGGCCCTCAAGGAAGTCGGGCTTCCACTGGAGCCGATATTCTGCGGCGGGTCACATCCTACCGTGCAGGAGCGCGAGCAGTGGGCGAGTGGTTGCAACTTCGTCGCTATCCGACCCGGCCTGGTGCTCGGTTACACGAGGAATGAGGCTACAGTGCGGGAGATGGAGAAGGTAGCTGGCTACAGGATGGTCAACGCTATCGACTTCCTCACCGGTGATGAGGAGATCGATGACGATGAGAACGCTGTGATAGCCTTCGAGGGTGGCGAGCTGGTGCGAGGTGGCGGGGGTGGACGCTGTATGACCCTGCCGGTGCTTCGCGAGGATGTCTGGTGACGGAGGGCATAGACTCCTCCGGTCTTGCATTCGAGCGCACGGGCGGACTGCTCGAGACCGCGGCGTGCATGCTTCAGGAATCACCGCTATCCACCGCTGAAGTAGCCGCGCGCGTTCTGCACCTTCGCGGAAGCCCCGGCGCCGCTGCCAGCGCCGTTTTCGCTCTGCTCGGTGACGACCCCCGCTTCGAGGTGGACGCTGCAGGCGTCTGGTCCATCCGCGGGCGACCTAGCCACGATAACCGCGCTCTCCGCGAGGAGGATTGGGTGGTAGTGGATGTCGAGACTACCGGCGGCTCGCCCCAGCACGGACACCGAATCACCGAGGTCGCCGCGGTTCGGGTATCCGGCGGAGAGATTCGCTCCGTCTTCTCCACACTGGTCAACCCGGAACGCTCCATACCTCGGATGATCACCGGAATAACCGGCATTACCGACGAAATGGTGGCGGGGGCTCCAACTTTCCGCGAAATAGCCCCACAACTGGCGTCGGCGATGCAGGGTAAGGTATTCGTCGCGCACAACGCGGCGTTCGACTGGCGCTTCGTCTGTGCGGAGCTGGAACGAAGCAGCGGGCAACGCCTCGCGGGCCGCAGTCTCTGCACGGTTCGACTCGCGCGAAAACTCCTCCCTCAGCTGCCATCCCGTACCCTGGGAGCGCTGGCGGATTACTTCGGTCTGGAAATCGCATCCCGGCACCGTGCGGAGGACGATGCGGTAGCGACCGCATATCTCCTGCTCCGACTGATAGAGATGCTGGCGGATCATAGCATCGAAGATTGGAGCGGTGTGGAAGGATTCCTCCGCAAGCGGGCTCCTCGCCGTAAACGACAAGCACGCCCCAGATCCATGGAATCCGTATGAATCCCACAGATCAAAGGTCTCTGGTGAGGTCGCGGGCGCTCGGCGCGTTACGCATCCACGCTCTCGATGCGGGGCTTCAGAAGCTCGACGGTGGGGCGATGTTCGGTGTGGTGCCAAAACCGCTGTGGGAGCGTCGCATCGCCGCCGACGAGCGCAACAGGATCCCACTGGCTATGCGGTGCCTGCTCGTGGAGCACCCGGACGGGCTCCTGCTGATCGAGACGGGGCTGGGCAACAAAGAGTCTGAGAAGTTCATGAACATCTACGGGATAGAGAACTCCGCCGCCGCACCTGATCCCGGTCCGGATCGCCTCCATGAATCCATCAGGGCCGCCGGATTCTCTCCGTCGGACATCACCACAGTCGTAAATACCCACCTGCATTTCGATCATGCGGGCGGCAACACGTATCGTGACGAGGGCGGGGAAGTGCAGCTATCCTTTCCGAACGCGCGGTATTACGTCCAGCGTGGCGAGTGGGAGTACGCACACGGCACGAATGAGAGGACGCGGGCCAGCTATTTCGACTACAACTTCGACCCGGTCCAGGCCGCTGGCCAACTGCATCTGCTGGAGGGTGAGGCTGAGGTTGCTCCCGGCGTTTCAGTTCGTCTCACCCCCGGCCATTGCCCCCACCATCAGTCGGTGATAGTCGAATCGGAGGATGAGGTCGCATGCTTCATGGGCGATGTCATTCCGACCATGCACCACCTCCCTTTACCGTGGATCATGGGGTACGACGTCGAACCGTTGCGGACACTCGAGTCGAAGCGCTCGCTGCTCCGCCGCGCCATCGACGAGCGGTGGCTCATGATATCGGTGCACGACGCCCATACCCCATGGGGTTATATTTCGGAGGGTGAAAAGGGCGTGCTGCTTCACGAGAACGCTTCTGATCTGCCGGGCTACGGCCCCGCATAATGATAAATTACTGACGTAAAGGCATAATATGGCAACGGATCTCCGAAACACCGCAGTCATCGTAAGTGCGGTTCGTACTCCGATCGGTCGATTCCTCGGCGGTCTCGCACCCGTGCAGGCCACGGATCTGGGAGCAACCGCCATACGTGGCGCGCTCGCGCGCTCGGGTGTTAAGCTCGAGGACATCGACGATGTCATCATGGGTAACGTAATTCAGGCAGGAACCGGGCAGGCTCCTGCCCGCCAGGCGGCGATTAAGGGCGGGGTGCCCGAAACGGTTCCGGCGGTAACCATCAACAAGGTATGCGGTTCGGGACTCAAGGCCGTAATGCTCGCGGCTCAGGCCATTAAGGCCGGCGACGCGCGCGTCGTGATCGCGGGTGGGATGGAATCCATGTCGAACGCGCCGTACATCCTGCGCGGGCATCGTGAGGGCGTGAAGTTCGGTGATCAGAAGCTGGTCGACGCGCTCGTTCACGATGGCCTGTGGTGTTCATTCGGTGACTGCCATATGGGTGGTCACGCCGAGTATACGGCCGATAAGGCGGGAATATCTCGTCAGGAGGCCGACGAGTTTTCGTACCAATCCCACCAGAAGGCGATTGCCGCCATCGATTCCGGTAAGTTCGAGGCGGAGATAGTCCCCGTAGACATCCCGGGTCGCAAGGGTGCGGTTACGACTATCGATACCGATGAGTCGCCGCGCCGCGAGACTTCTGTGGAGGCGCTGGGCAGGCTGCGTCCCGCTTTCCCGAATGATGCACCGGAAGGGATATCCGAGCACGTCGTCACCGCCGGCAACGCTCCGGGCCTGAACGATGGCGGTAGCGCACTCGTGGTCGTATCGGAAGAGTATGCGCGCGCCAACGGGCTCAATATTCTGGCGAGAATTACCGGCTACTCCGCGGGCGCCACGGCGCCGCGCGACCTGTTTTTCGCTCCCGTCGTTGCTGTGCAGCAGCTCATGGCGAAGACCGGTAAGACCATCGGCGACTACGATCTGATCGAAGCAAACGAAGCATTCGCGGTGCAGGCGCTGGCTGATGGTAAGGAGCTCGGGTGGGACTGGGACCGCGTCAACGTCAATGGCGGCGCGGTCGCACTTGGCCACCCGATAGGAGCTTCGGGCGCCCGCGTGCTGACGACGCTCCTCCACGCGCTCCATGATCGTGATCTCGCCACCGGAATGGCGACGCTCTGTCTGGGTGGCGGAAATGCCGTCGCACTGTCTGTGGAGCGGGTTTAACCTTTACACGGGAGAATAGTCTAGATGAGTACGCTTCTTAACTCGCTCGCAAGCTGGACACGCCTCGAAGTCGCACCTTCCCGCACGGCGCGACGGGTCATTGGTGTGGCGGTGTTCGCGGTCGCAACCGCGATCAGCGCCAAGATCGCCGTGCCGCTGCCTGGTACGCCAGTTCCGTTTACCTTCCAGCCGCTTATAGTACTACTTTCCGGTGCGCTTCTGGGCGCCCGGCTGGGCGCTGCGAGCCAGCTGACCTACCTTGCCGCGGGGGCCATCGGCCTGCCCGTATTCGCGGCCGGCGGCGGCCTGCTCTACTTACTCGGACCTACGGGCGGGTACCTCATGGCAGGACCCCTGGCGGCGTTCGTTGCCGGGAAGCTCATGGGTACCAGTGCACTCAGGACGCTCGGCGCGCTGCTAGCTGGCCTGGCGGTGATCTATGCCGGTGGCGTCGCATGGCTGGCGACAGTTGCGGATTTCAATGTAGCGATAGCGCTCGGCCTCACCCCATTCGTGCTGGCCGACCTGGTTAAAGTAGTCCTTGCGGCGGTGATCACGTTGCGGGTGCGTAAGCGCGCACTCGGCCTCTTTCAGGGATGATGCTGCTGACCGTTTGAAAGATGGCCGCGGGAGGCGGTCCGGACCGGCGGGGCGTCGTATGGAGGATCGGTGCTTACTTCATACTGTTCTTTGCGCTTTCTGTTGTTGGTCAGATAGCAGTGAGTCTGCTGCCGCGCCAATCTCTGAGCTGGGGCGGGCTCCTGGTTACCTCCGCGGCCGCATTGGCCGCGGGCTGGATCGTGCTGATGCGCATGGATGGTCGATCACCCGGCGCTCTGGGATTTCCTCTCAGCCGGTCCGCATTCGGCGAGACTCTCCAGGGCCTCGTGGCGGGAGCGCTTCTCATAGCCGCGGTGGCCGTCCTGGTTCTGATCGTCGGCGGCGCAACGTTCATCCCCGACGAAGGAACCCTATCAGGATACCTGTCGACCTTGATCGGGACCTTTGCCTTCTTCGCACTCGCCGCAGCCTGCGAAGAACTTCTGTTCCGAGGATACGTTTTCCAGGCACTGGTCGAGAGCGTCGGGCCGTGGCCGACGATCGTGCTCACATCCGCGGTTTTCGCTGTCATGCATGCGGGCAATCCCAACGTAGATCTGCTTGCGCTGACCAACATTTTCCTGGCGGGTGTTTTACTTGCACTGGCATACCTCCGTACCCGATCGCTCTGGTTCGCCACAGCGCTCCACCTGGGATGGAACTGGACCATGTCCACCCTGCTGGATTTCCCGGTCAGCGGCCTGATCTACGATACACCGCTCTACAGCGCCGTCGAGAGCGGCCCTGACTGGTGGACGGGAGGAGCTTTCGGATTCGAGGCCGGCCTAGCGGCGACCCTGGTCCTCGTCGGCGGCTGTGTGTGGATATACCGCACTGAGTGGCTTCAGGTGTCGCAGCACATGCGATCGCTCGAACCGCTGGTGGACAACAGAGCAGAGATGAAGAAGTTCTGATGCGATTACTCAACATCCCCGAATAGCCTTTATGTCTGAGATTGGTAAGGTCGCAGTTGTTGGTGCGGGAACCATGGGCAACGGAATCGCTCATGTTTTCGCCCAACATGGCAGCGAAGTCACGCTTATCGACGTGCGGCAGGAGGCGCTGGACGGCGCACTCTCGTCAATTGCCGGTAATATGGACAGGCAGATAAAGAAGGGCGGTCTATCGGAGCAGGAGAAGCAGGATTCGCTGGCCCGCATCGCGGCGTCTACAGAGCTTGGCGCCGCTGACCAGGCTGGTCTGATCATCGAGGCAGCTACGGAGAATAGAGATCTCAAGTTGCAGATCTTCCGTGAGCTCGACGATATCGCCGACAATCACGCGATCCTGGCGACCAACACTTCTTCCATTTCCATAACGGAGATCGCGGCGCGCACCGGGCGGCCGGAGCAGGTGATCGGCATGCACTTCATGAATCCTGTCCCTGTCATGAAGCTGGTAGAGATCATCCGCGGGCTTACCACGTCCGATGAAACGACGCGATTGGTGGTCGAAGCGGCTGAGGCGCTCGGGAAAACCGTCGCCGAAGCTAATGACTACCCTGGCTTCGTATCGAACCGCATCCTCATGCCCATGATCAATGAGGCGGTCTTCTGCCTCATGGAGGGCGTCGCTGATCGCGATTCCATCGATACGGTCATGAAGCTCGGCATGAACCATCCACTCGGTCCTCTCGCGCTGGCGGACCTCATAGGGCTCGATACCTGTCTCGCGATCATGGAAGTTCTGCATCGGGGGCTTGGTGATGATAAGTATCGCCCGTGCCCGCTGCTCAGGAAATATGTCGCGGCCGGTAAGCTTGGGAGGAAATCCGGCGAGGGGTTCTATGGGTACTGAAGCTATCAGCTATCGGCTATCAGCTATCAGCTTAAAGGCTTCTGAATCGAGATTTTGTAGATGACGTCTGAGCAAGAACAGATTCGTGAGCTGGCGCGGGAGTTCGCGGAGGCGGAGCTTCGTCCGCATGCGGAACAGTGGGATCGAGATGCCAAGCTGCCGCGGTCGGTAATCGATCAGCTGGGGAGCCTCGGCTTTCTCGGAATGCTCATTCCCGAGGAATGGAACGGTTTGGGCCTGGAGACGGCGACCTACCTTACCGCCCTCGAGCAGATTGCCTGGGGCGATTCCTCGGTAGCCGTGGCGATGAGCGTGCACAATTCCTTGCCCACGCAGATGATCCTGGCGCACGGCACGGACGCTCAAAAGGAGCGCTGGCTGAGGCCTATGGCCCGCGGCGAGATGCTGGGCGGCTTCGCGTTATCTGAGGCCGAGGCCGGATCCGACGCGGCCTCACTAGCGGCGCAGGCCACGCGGGCGGAAGGCGGATGGATCCTCAACGGCACCAAGGCGTGGATCACCAACGGCGGCTCCGGTGACGTCGTTATCGCGATGTGCCGTACCGACGCACCCGAGGACAGGCGCGGCGCTCGCGGGATCGGAGCGTTCATAATCCCTACCGATGCGACCGGCTACGTGGTTGGGAAGAAGGAGGACAAGATGGGCCAGCGCGCATCCGAGACGGTGGCTGTCGCGCTCCAGGATCTCTTTGTAGCCGACGACCAGCTGCTGGGTGATCCGTCCATGGGCCTCACCTACGCATTGCAGGGTCTGGACAATGGACGCATGGGGATCGCGGCGCTAGCCATAGGCATTGCCCAGGCCGCCCTGGAGCATTCATTGGCGTATGCCGCGGAACGAACCCAGTTCGGCCAGCCAATCGCGCGCTTCGAGGGAATGAAGTTCAAGTTGGCGGATATGGCAACACGCGTCGAGGCGGCGCGAAGTCTGCTCACACGAGCGGCAGAGGCCAAGGACGCGGGCGAGCAAGTGACCCGGCTGGCAGCCATGGCGAAGCTGTTCGCGTCAGAGGCCGCGATGTACGTGACAACTGAAGCGGTGCAGGTCTTCGGAGGATACGGATACATGAAGGATTACCCGGTGGAGAAGCTTTTCCGGGATGCCAAGGTCACAGAGATCTACGAGGGAACCAGTCAGGTACAGAGGCTGGTGATTGCACGGGAGCTCTACGCGTGAGATCGCAGACGCAACATCAACCCCAGACTACATACTGAGAATGGAAATCTTCGACCTGATCAACGAGCACGGGCACGAGCAGGTAGTCTTCTGCTCTGAGCCATCATGCGGATACAAGGGAATTATCGCGATCCACGACAGCACGCTCGGTCCGGCGCTGGGCGGCACCCGCTTCTGGAACTATAAAACCGACCAGGAGGCAATCGTGGACGTGCTGCGCCTATCGCGCGGAATGACGTACAAGGCTGCGGTTGCGGGGCTCAACCTCGGTGGTGGGAAGTCGGTGATTATCGGCGACCCGAAAACGACCAGACGCGAAGGGATCTTCCGTGCGCACGGCCGATTCGTGGAGAGTCTTCGAGGACGCTACATAACCGCTGAGGATGTCGGCACGTCGGTGGACGACATGGAATACGTTCACATGGAAACTGAGCACGTCATGGGCCGCGCGGGGACCTCGGGCGATCCTTCCCCAGTCACGGCTTACGGTGTGTTTCAGGGGATAAAGGCCGCCGCGAAGGCCAGATACGGTTCGGACGATCTGACCGGGAAGAAGGTGGCCGTTCAGGGTCTCGGTCACGTCGGCTCTTACCTCTGCAAGTACCTGACTGACGACGGGGCTGAGCTCATCGTCACCGATATCGACCAGGATCGCGTGAAACGCATCGTTGACGATTTCGGAGCCGAAGCGGTTGCGCCGGACGCAATATACGGTGTCGACGCCGACATCTACGCACCCAGCGCACTCGGCGCTACCGTAAACGACGAAACACTCGACCAGTTCAAGGTGGATATCATCGCTGGCGCGGCCAACAACGTTCTTGCCGAGCCGCGGCATGGCGACATCCTCCACGAGCGGGGTATCCTCTTCGCTCCTGATTATGTGATAAACGGCGGTGGTCTGATAAACGTCTACGGTGAGCTCAACGGCTGGTCGTCCGAGCGCTCGATGCGGAAGGCCGCAGACATTTACGGAGCGCTACTGCAGATATTCGAACTCGCCCGTGAGGAGGGCATGCCCACCTACATAGCCGCGGATCGCATAGCCGAGCGGCGCATTGCCGAGGTCGGCGAGATCCAGCGAACCTGGGTCTGATGGTGACAAGGTGACAAGGTGACAAGGTGAGGGGGTGACAAGGTGAGACTGACTGACCGAAGCTGATAGCTGATAGCTGATAGCTGATAGCTTTCCCTCAACACCCACACCCGCCGCCGCACCCGTCATCCTTCTTCCGTGCGGCGGCGTAGGTCCTGTAAAAACGGCGACCTATGAAGAAGGCGGCAGCTGCGACCACTACTGCCGCGAGGATGGTCTGAATGGTTGCGGGGCTCATTGACTATGCTCCGAACCCGAGGGCGAGGCCGCCGCGGTACACAAGTAGCGCCGCGCCGTATGCCAGGGCCAGCATGTAGAGGAACTGGAACGAGGCCCATCCCAGACCCTTCCACCCGCCACCCGTCTCCCGCATGACCACGGCGTTCGTGCTCATGCACATCATGGCGTAGACGTAGAATACCATCAAACCCACAGCGACGAGCGGCGTATAGACGGGCCGACCATCATCGTGCGTTTCGGTACGCAACTTGTCCCGTAGCGCCAGTGAGGTCTCATCGGCCTCGCCTACTCCGTATATCGTTCCCATGGTCGACACGAAAACCTCGCGAGCGGCAAATGAGCTCATGATCGAGACGCCGATCTTCCAGTCGTAGCCGAGCGGCCTGACTAGCGGCTCGATAGCATGGCCGATCTGACCAAGCGTACTGTTGGCGAGCTGCAGTTCCTGAGCCGCGCCGGCGTCCATGGCCGGCGGAGCCTCGGTCTTGGGATAGGTAGCGAGCGCCCACAGGAGGATAGATACCGCCAGGATTATGGTTCCCGCCTTCTTGAGGAACAGGCTCACCCTGTGCCCGGCCGCCAGCAGGAGGCTGCGGAGGTTCGGGAGCCTGTACGGTGGCAGCTCCATGATCATCGGCCTCGGCCGCCCCCGCAGCAGCGTGGACTTGAACACGGCGGCCATCGCCAACGCGGTCACGGTTCCGAGCAGGTACATCACCAGCAGGGTCATTCCCTGGAGATTGAAGATACCCGCAATGGCTATCGGGGGGATGAAGGTTCCGATCAGAAGCGTGTATATCGGGATCCTCGCCGAGCAGCTCATGAGCGGGAGAACCATTATGGTCGCGAGTCGATCCTTGGGGTTTTCTATGGTTCGGGTCGACATGACGCCAGGCACGGCGCAGGCGTAACCAGAGAGCATCGGTATGAAGCTGCGGCCGTGCAGCCCAACACCGCGCATGAAGCGGTCCATGATGAAGGCCGCGCGCGCCATGTATCCTGTATCCTCGAGAAAGCCGATGAAGAGGAACAGAATGGTGATTTGCGGGATGAACACCAGCACCGATCCTACCCCCGCAATCACTCCATCCACAATCAGGCTGCGCAGGTCACCCGGCGGGAGGGTTGAACCGACAGCGCTGCCTATGGCACCGAGCAAGCCCTCTACAGAGGTCATCAGGGGCTCCGCCCACGTGAAGATGGACTGGAACACTATCGCCATCAGCGCCACGAATATGAGCGGACCCCATACGCGGTGAAGGACAACCGAATCGACGCGGTCAGTGAGTGTCTTTCCGCTCCCGCTGATCCGGTGTACGGTATTCTCGACTACCCCAGCGATCCAGGAATAGCGAAGCTCGGCTTCGACGCTGCGCGGATCGCCGCCCTCCTCACGCACGGAATTCCGGGCACGTGCGACCGCCGCGTCCAGGCCTTCAGTACCTTTGAGATGGCCCTCCAGTGTTGAGGTACCAAGCAGCCGAAGCGCCTCCATGGCGGCGGTCGACGGTGGCAATCCTCCGTTTATGAGGCAGGACTCCACCGGCGCAAGCGCCGCCGCAAGTGGCTCCGGCAGCTCGAACTTGCGCTCCGGCAAAGGCATTTCGGCCGCGCGATCTATCGCCCGGCGCAGCACATCCAGCCCCTGACCACGCGTGGCCACTGTTTGCACGACCGGCGTACCGAGCTCCAGCGTGAGCTCGACGGGATCTATTCGCAGCCCCGCCGCCTCGGCGGCATCGACCTGGTTCAGCGCGATCACCACCGGATGCCCCAGCTCTATCACCTGACTGGCGAGGAAAAGATTCCTCTCCAGGTTCTGAGCGTCCAGCACAACCACAACAACGTCCGGAGCAGGAACACCTGGAGCCCTGCCGACCAGCACAGCCAGCGCTATCTCCTCGTCCGGCGAGTTCGCCGAGAGGCTATAGGTTCCCGGCAGGTCCAGAACCGTTACCTGATGGCCCGAGTCGTTCCTGTAGCGACCCTCCACCCGCTCCACCGTTACGCCGGCGTAGTTACCTACCCGCTGACGCATCCCTGTCAACGCGTTGAACAGAGTGCTCTTGCCGGTATTCGGATTTCCTATCAGAGCAACACGAATTACGCCCTCGCCTCGCGCAGGTTGCGCGGACGAGGGCGCCGTCGGTGTATCTATAAGGTCGGGGCCCACAGTATCCATTATTCTACAGTTATGTGTTCCGCCTCCGTACGGCGAAGCGTCAGCATGAAGCCTCGCAACTTTACCTCGATGGGATCGCCCATCGGCGCCGTCCGCACAACCTGAATGGTCGTTCCCCTCAGAAGCCCGAGGTCCATAAGTCGCCGCATCGCGTCCCCGTCTCCACCCATCCCAGCACCTCGCCCACTCTCGCCGGGCTGCATCTCCGTCAGTCTGCGGACCACGCTTACGATGCCAATGGTAATACGGTTATCCCCGCCGCCAGCGCCGATCCCAGCGCCAGGCGCGCTCCACGCACCTCCAGCAGCAGCCCGTTCTGCGAGTTCAGCACGGTCACGCAGGCACCTTCGAAGAGCCCCAGCGTCCGCAGCCGGTCCGCCTCACAGCCATCGCAGTCCATGCGCAGCACCGCCGCACGCGAGCCGCGCACGCAGGTCGCCAGCGGACATGCGGCACAGCGCTCGCTAACGCTCGCATCCTTCCGGACCCTTCGGCTGAACCACTGCTTAACCATTCTCGTTCTCTCACGTCGGGCGAAGATGAGAATCAATTTCACCCAAGTATAGAACGGTGTGAGCGGTAATGCAAGATGCAACGATAACGCGCGGCGAGGCGGAGCACTCTCGACAAGCGGGCGCGCCTGGCCTACCTTCGGCTGTCGGACTGGACGCCTGTTGTTCAACAACCCACTAAATCCACGCGCGCGCATGAACGCTCTCAAGACGACCGATCCCGAAATCCATCGACTACTCATCGCGGAGGCGCAGCGGCAGGAGGATCAGCTGGAGATGATCGCCTCCGAGAATTTCGTTTCTCAGGCTGTGTTGCAGGCGATGGGATCTGTTCTGACCAACAAGTATGCGGAAGGATATCCCGGCAAGCGCTATTACGGCGGATGTGAGGTGGTCGACGAGGTCGAGCGGCTGGCGCAGGAGCGGCTGCTGGCGCTTTTCGGAGGTGACCACGCGAACGTGCAGCCCCACTCCGGCGCGCAGGCGAACATGGCGGCCTACTTCGCGCTGATCGAGCCGGGCGATACGATTCTGGGGATGAACCTCTCGGAGGGTGGGCATCTGACGCATGGGTCCCCCGTAAACTTCAGCGGTCGCCTCTACAATGTGGTCGCATACGGAGTGCGGCCGGACGACCACCGGATCGACTATGCGGAGGTGCGCGAGCTCGCTCTGAAGCATCGGCCGAAGCTGATAGTGGCGGGCGCCAGCGCGTATCCACGTATCATCGACTTCGAGGTGTTCAGCGAGATCGCCCGTGAGTCAGGGGCCAGGTTACTGGTGGACATGGCACACATAGCCGGCCTGGTAGCTACTGGCGACCACCCGAACCCTGTGCCCCATGCGGATATTGTGACCTCGACGACCCACAAGACGCTGAGAGGGCCCCGTGGCGGATTGATCATCTGCACCGAGGAACATGCGAAGGCAGTTAACAAGCAGATATTCCCCGGGATCCAGGGTGGCCCGCTCATGCACGTGATAGCGGGGAAGGCCGTGGCATTCGAAGAGGCTTTACGTCCGGATTTCAAGGACTACTCCGGGCAGGTGATCGCGAACGCGCAAGCGTTGGGAGAGGGGCTCCTCGAGCATGGCTTCGATCTCGTTTCGGGAGGAACTGACAACCATCTCCTCCTCGTAGACCTGAGGAGCAAGGGAGTGACGGGGAAGGTGGCGGAGAAGGCGCTCGAAGCGGGCGGAATCACAGTGAACAAGAACACAGTACCGGGCGAAACCGAATCTCCCTTCGTGACTTCAGGGGTAAGGATCGGCACCCCGGCGCTCACCACCCGCGGGCTCGGCGTCGGCGAAATGCGCGACATCGCCAGCATGATCGACAGAATCATATCCGCTAACGGCGACGCGGACACCGTTCGACGGGTTCGTGGCGAGGTAGAAGAGCTTTGCGGGCGATTCCCGTTGTATGGCGACTGGGCGCGCAGCTGAGCACCGTCTAGCTTGGACCCGGCCGAGAAATCGAGTATCTTTGAGCGGCGTTACAGCCGCCGCCGATAGAAGGCTGCTGAAGTAGGGCATTTCAGTCATGCCCGCGGAAGCGGGCATCCAGCGTCCTTGCTGGAAAGGCACTGGATCCCCGCATGCGCGGGGATGACGAGCACTTTGTTCAATAGTCTTGCAGTCAGATTACTGATAAACCAGTCATGAAAAAAGCTTACATAGAAACATATGGCTGCCAGATGAATATCAGCGATACAGAGCTGATGCACGGCATCCTGTCGAAGCAGGGGTACGTAGCTACGGAGACCCCTGACGACGCTGATGTCATTCTGGTGAACACCTGCGCCATTCGGGATCACGCCGAGCAGCGCGTGATCGGCAGGGTGGGGCAGCTTCAGCAGCACCGGGAAGGCCGACCGGATCTGGTGATCGGCGTGACCGGTTGCATGGCTCAGCGCATGGGTGCGGACCTCCTGGGTATGGCCGGCGGCGTGGACCTGGTGATGGGTCCTGACGGATATCGCCAGCTACCGGAAAAGCTGGCTGAACTGCGCGGGCCAACGCCACAGAAAACCGCTTCCAGATCTCTACCTGTGCTTGGTGCCGAGCCGGCGAATGGTCTCGCGGTACTTGGTTTCGACCCATTCGAGAACTACGAAGGAGTGACTGCCCGGAGAACTTCAGCGGTATCAGCATGGGTGCCCGTGCAGCGTGGCTGCAATTACAGATGTACGTACTGCATAGTCCCGTATGTCCGCGGTGACGAGAAGAACCGTGACCCGTCGCATATACTCGCCGAAGTTCGCGAGCTAGTGGCCGACGGTGTGCCGGAAGTCACGCTCCTCGGACAATCGGTGAACTCGTATGAGCACGGAGACTGGGATTTCCCGCGCCTGTTGCGTGAGGTCGCGCATATAGATGGGATCGAGCGCGTCCGCTTCACATCCCCTCACCCGAACGACTTCACGCGAGATCTCGTGCGGGTTATGGCAGAGGAACCTAACGTCTGCAATCAGCTCCATCTCCCGGTTCAATCGGGTCACAACCGCACCCTGAAGCGGATGCTGCGCAGGTACACCGTCGAGTCGTACCTCCAGAAGATCGATTGGATGCGCGAGGCCATTCCCGCTGTAGCACTATCTACGGATATCATAGTCGGCTTTCCTGGCGAGACCGACGAAGAGTACGAGGCCACCCTCGATCTCATGCGCGCGGTGCGCTTCGACGATGCGTTCCTCTACAAGTACTCGCTACGCGACGGAACGCCCGCCACTCGCTTCCCGGAAGATCAGTTCATCCCGGAGGAGGTGGCGCAGGGCAGGCTCGAGAGGCTGATCGCGATTCATCGAGAGATTCAGACGGAGATCAACCGCGCTGCGGTTGGCAGAACCGAGCGTGTACTCGTCGAGAGGCTTGCGCGGCGCGGCGGTCTCCAGGGCCGCACCGAGTCGAACAAGGTCGTGACCTTCGAAGGGCCCGACGCATTGGTAGGCAGCTTCGTGGATGTGAAGTTTACCAGCACCTCGGGAGCGACTTTCGGCGGAACGCCGGTCGACAACGAGCCGACTCAGCGGGTTGCATGAGATGGAAGCGGTGGGCTGGCCCCGTCGCGATAGCGCTGCTCGCCGCTGTCTTCGCCTATCTGAATGCGGGTGAGCGGGTAGCTGTAAATCTCGGAGTGGTATATCTGTATCGCCTGCCGCTCAGCGGAGTGGTCTTCGGCGTGTTCCTGCTCGGAATGGTGGCCATGTTTCTGCTGGGCATTCGACATGACCTCCGCGTGCGCCGCGCGTTGGAGGAGCAGTTTCCGCCGCACGGTCCCCCCGTGCGGCGGGTGGAGCCCCCACCTGAATCCCCCCCGTGATCCCCTCCCCGCGCCCGCTGGTCCTCGCCCTCCTCTGCATCCTCGCCGGTCTTCTCCCCGCCCTCCGTTTCGGATTCACACCACTACTGGCGATTGCGTTCGCGCTCCTGGCGCTGCTCTCGAGCTTCGTGTTCCGGAAGCGCCGAAAGGTTGGAGCCGTCCTGCTGTTTGGGTCGTTCGCCGCGGCCGGCGCGGCGCTGGGCGCCATCTCAGCGCAGGACGTAGCGTCTGACTGCCGGTCCGCGCTTGCCGACGGGAGATCTCTTGCGGTTGCAGGTGTACTGGAGGCGAGCGCTCATCCGCTTTCTGAAGGCGAGCTGCCACCGCTGCTCCCGGTCGTCACAGAACCATTTTTGGCCGGTGACGAAGTCTGCGGTGGGCGGATCCGTGTAAGCCTGCCAGATGGCACAGGCGCGGTGCCGGCCGGATCGTGGGTATTGCTCAGCGGCGAGTGGAGAGCATCGGCGCCGCCGGTCGTGCCGAGTCCATGGCCGGACGATCCGCTGTACTCGGGCTTCATGGTGGCGCGATCGGCTACTATAACTGCTGAGCCTGCACTTCTCCGCAACCCGCTGCTGACCATGCGTGGGCGCGCCGAATCTCGCCTGTACCGGCTCTTCCCGCGGCACGCCGCACTGGCCGACGCACTGCTTCTGGGGCGCCGTGAGTCGCTGGATCCCGAGATGCGCGAGAAGTTCGCTAGATCCGGTCTGGTTCATCTTCTTGCTATCTCCGGTGCGCACGTAGCATTGCTTGCCGGTGTGCTGGTGCTGCTCGGCGCGATTGTAAGGTTACCACATAAAGCAGTTGCGATAGGGACTATCGCGCTCGTCTGGGCATATCTGGCCATGATCGGCGCACCGGCATCCGCGGTGCGGTCGGGTATAATGATCACTCTCGCGCTCCTCGGATTGTTGCTGCAGCGGCCCGCTGCGGCCATTCCGATTATCGCCGCTTCCGCCCTGGTTATTCTGGCGTTTCAGCCCACGGCGGCGCTCGACCCCGGCTTTCAGCTTTCTTTTGCCGGAGTGCTGGGCATACTGGTGGTGCGGCATTCGGCAATAAGGCGTCTCCCGCTGAATGTAAGACGCAACAAGCCTTTGAACGCTCTGATCGAAGCCGTCCTCATGAGCGTGGGTGCGTTTCTGGCCACAATGCCGGTTGCCGCCTTCCACTTTGGCAGCGTTGCCCCCATCGCCATTCTTGCCAATTTGCCGGCTGTCCCGCTCACCAGTCTAGCTCTCGTCGGCGTGGCCGCCGCCACGGTAGTGGACCTTATCGCCCCGCCCGTCGCGGGGTTGCTTGCCGATGGCGCAGGTGCCGCACTGGACGCCATGGACCGCGTGGCGAGCTTCGCGGCTACTGTTCCGTACGGCAGTATCCCCATCTTACGTCCGAACGGGTGGGCGTGGCTCTTCGCAGCCGCCGCACTGCTGCTGGCGCTGGACTTTGCCGGACGCCTCCGCCCCAGAATTCGGCGCGCGGTCGCGGCCGGTGTCGCGCTCTCGGTACTCCTCGTGTGGCCTCCGCTGGTTCGTGCAGCCGCCGACCCACTCGAGCTCTGGTTCCTGGATGTCGGGCAGGGCGATGCCATTGCGGTGCGGACGCCGGCCTCGCGGTGGATCCTGTTCGATACCGGGCCGAAAGACGAGTGGTCCGATGCCGGCGAGCGCCGCGTGCTACCTTTTCTGCGTGCACGTGGTGTGCATCGGATCGAGATAATGATACTCACGCACCCGCATGCCGATCATATAGGAGGAGCCGCGGCTGTTCTGCGGGGACTGGAGGTCGGCCGGATAGTCGAGCCAGGCCTCGTGGTAGGTAATCAGCCGTACCTCGATCTGCTCGCCGTCGCCGAGGCAAAGATGATACCCTGGCACGCCGCCAGGAGCGGGCGCACCATAACGCTCGACGGGGTTCGCCTGGATTTCCTCTGGCCGGACGAGGAAACGCTTGACGGTACCCTCGATGCCAACCAGATTAGCGCTGTAGTACGCCTGTCTTACGGGGGGTTCGCCGCTCTCCTGACCGGTGACGCGCCCGCCGAGGTCGAACACCTGCTCATAAAGCGCCACGGCGGCAAATTGCGGGCGCAGGTGCTCAAGGCGGGGCATCATGGCAGCAGGACCGCGACTTCGGGTGAGTTTCTGGAGACCGTCGGGCCGGCAATCGTGATAATATCGGCGGGTCGGCGCAATCGCTACGGCCATCCGGCTCCAGAGGTGATCGAGAGGGTGCGCGCCGCAGGAATCCCGATACTCCGCACCGACCGGGATGGAACGATCGGAATTAGCGTCAGAGGACCCGACGCCGATTGGGAGCGGATAGTTCCATGAGCATCATCGAAAGTGCGGTGAGCCTCGTCCTTGGCAGACCCCTCCCTTCCGATCGAATGCCCTACCAAGGTATTCCGGATGGGGTCGTCCTACGGGAGGGGAGACTCCTACCCAAGTTGGGTGGGTGGCTGGCGCGCATGCCGCGACCGGCCGCGGCAGTGACACTCGGCCGGACCATCATCGTACACCCTGAGGCGCGACTGACCGACTCGCTCCTCAGGCACGAGCTGGCTCACGTTCGGCAGTGGTCGGAAGTTCCTTTGTTCGCGCTCCGGTACACCACGGAAACTCTCCGCCACGGGTATCGGCAGAATGCATACGAGCGCGAGGCACGTGAGGCAGAGGCCTCCACGGGCATATATCCCTGAATGGAGATGACATGTCGGCCGAACGATCCGTCGTAACCATCGAACGACACATTATCGAGGCCGAGAGGCGCCACCCGGAAGCCACGGGTGCGTTCAGCAATCTGCTGAACGACATCGCCCTGGCCGCCAAGATGATCAGCCGTGAAGTGCGCAGGGCGGGCCTCGCCGACATTCTCGGCAACACCGGTGGCACAAACGTGCACGGCGAGACGGTTAAGAAGCTGGACGAGTACGCGCACGACGTTATCTATCGCGCTCTTGACCACAACGGTCAGCTCTGCGCGATGGCGTCGGAGGAGTCCGAGGAGATTATAGAAATCCCCGACCGTTTCCCGAGCGGGAAGTACTGTCTCGTGTTCGATCCGCTGGACGGGTCGTCCAACATCGAAGCGAACATTTCCGTGGGGACGATCTTCGCCATCCACAGGAAGATCTCCAATACGCCGCGCGGCACCATCGAGGATTGTCTTCAGCCGGGATCGAAGCAGGTCGCCGCCGGATACGTGCTTTACGGTTCGTCTACCATGCTCGTCTACACCACGGGCAATGGGGTGCACGGATTCACGCTCGAGCCGTCGATTGGCGAGTTCCTGCTGTCGCACCCCAACATGAAGATTCCCGCCGCCGGTCAGCGTATCTACAGCACGAACGAAGGGCATTATGCGTGCTGGTCGGAGAACCAGAGGCGCTTAGTGGATCACCTCAAAGGTGTGGACGGCGAGAATGCCAGGCCGTTCAACGCGCGCTACGTAGGGTCCATGGTCGCCGATATCCACCGCACGATACTCTACGGCGGACTGTTCATGTATCCCGCGAGCTCGAAGATCCCCAACGGCAAGCTGCGCCTGCTCTACGAGGCGGCTCCAATGGCCATGATAATGGAGCAGGCCGGCGGGAGCGCGTCGGACGGCGAGCGGCGGATTCTGGACCTCAAACCCGAATCGCTGCACCAGCGTACGCCGCTATATATGGGCGCCACAGAGCACGTAGAGCTGGCCGAACGGTTCCTCGCCGATTCAGTGGCGGGAGCGGCAGTTTAAGGTCTGATGAGCGCCGACGTGCATCGCATGGTGGTGGACCGCTTCGAAGGAGATCTCGCGGTCGTGGATGTGGAAGGTCAGATGCTGGATCTACCACGCTGGATGCTGCCGGAAGTTACTCGCGAGGGTGATGTCCTTCGGGTCAGCGTTTCGACGCAAGACGACGAGCGACTCGTCGCCTTTCGCGTTAGCGCTGAAGAAACGCACGCCGCAAAGGAGAAGGCCCGTGCGGCACTCGATCGATTACGTGATCGGAATCTGCCCGGCGCGGGTTAGCTCTCATCCAAGTCTTCCACTCAGAAAGCCTTGCCATGCGTCATTCGATTTTGTTGCTCGCGCTCTTCTTCTTCGGCTGTCGCGGCCCTTTTGATACGGGTGACGAGCGAGTCGCCGGGATAATTCAGGAGATCGAGGTCCCAGCGAACGTGGCAGTAGGAGAAGGTTTTACCGTGTCAATTCAAACGGGGTGGAGAAATGGATGCGCGAGGATGGGCGAAACTGAGGTCGAAGTCGATGGTCTGAATATAATCGTGATTCCGTATGATATTATTACGGAGGACGGGTCCCTTTGCGCACAGTCGCCGCAAGTATTTACGCACACGGCCTCCATTCGTGTGGATGAACCCGGTACAGCAAACCTTATCGTGAAGGGGCGACAAGACTTCGGCGGGGATGTTGTGACCTTTGAGCGACAGTTGGAAGTTAAGTAGGGTCACTCTACAAATTACTTTCTGGTCCGCAGAGCCGCCTGCGCCGCCGCCAGCCGCGCGATCGGGACGCGATACGGTGAACAGGAAACATAGTTTAGTCCGGTCTCGTGAAAGAACCCGACGGAGCGCGGGTCGCCACCGTGCTCGCCGCAGATCCCAACCTTGAGATCCGAATGCGCTCGCCTTCCCGCTGCCGTCGCCATACTTACTAGCGCCCCTACACCGTCCCGATCAATAGTCTGAAAGGGATCACCCGCCAGTATCCCCTCCTCGATATACATGGGAAGGAAAGAGCCCGCGTCATCGCGTGACAGCCCGAAAGTAGTTTGGGTAAGGTCGTTGGTGCCGAAAGAAAAGAAATCAGCTTCGGCGGCGATTTCTTCGGCAAGCAGCGCAGCGCGTGGTAGCTCGATCATGGTTCCGACGAGATATGGGATTTCCACCTCGGCGGCGGCCATAACCTCCTGTGCGGTTTCGATGATGAGCCTGCGTTGGCGCCTGAGCTCCTCGACGGTGGCGACGAGCGGGACCATTATCTCGGGGAGCACCTGCAGGCCTTCCCGGTGAACCGCGACGGCCGCCTCGAATATCGCCCTTGCCTGCATCCGCGTGATCTCGGGAAACGAGAGCCCGAGCCTGACGCCGCGATGGCCGAGCATGGGGTTGGCTTCGCGGTGCTGTTCCACCAGGTGGCGCAGGCGGGCGGTTTGGACGCCCATCTTCCGAGCCAGGCTCTTGATCTCTGCGCCGCCCTGGGGCAGGAACTCGTGCAGCGGCGGGTCCAGGAGGCGAATGGTGACGGGCAGGCCGTCCATCGCGCGGAAAATGCCCTCGAAATCCTCTCGCTGGATCGGTAAGAGCCTCTCGAGCGCTTCGCGGCGTGCGTCTACGGTTTCGGACAGGATCATCTCCCGAACGACATCGATCCGGTCGCCCTCGAAGAACATGTGCTCCGTGCGGCATAGACCGATCCCCTCGGCACCATGACGCCGTGCGATCTCGGCATCGCGCGGGTTGTCGGCGTTCGCGCGCACGCCCAGCCGACGCATGGAATCGGCCCATTCCATCAATTGTGTGAAGTGCGTTGACATCTCGGGTTCCACTGTACGAACGCGGCCCTTGATTACCCGACCGGTAGAACCATCCAAGGTTATCCAGTCGTTGTGCGCGACAGTCACCCCGCCGACCGTGAAGCGGCCGTAAGCCGCATCCACCTGGAGTTTGGTGGCGCCCGCCACACAGCACTTCCCCATTCCGCGCGCCACGACCGCCGCATGTGAAGTCATACCGCCGCGCGCGGTCAGAATGCCCTGCGACGCGACCATTCCCTCGAAGTCTTCGGGCGAGGTTTCGCGCCGCACGAGGATCACCTCGTCACCCATCCCGCCACGTTCCCGCGCTTCCTCCGGATTGAACACCACCCGACCCGAAGCCGCTCCGGGCGCGGCGGGCAGACCAGTCGTAAGCACATCCAGATCAGCCGATGGGTCTATGCCCGGGTGGAGAAGCTGGTCGAGGTACTCGGCATCGACGCGTGCCACGGCATCCTCGCGGCTGATCAGGCCCTCAGCCACCATATCGACCGCCGCCCGAACCGCTGCCGTCGCAGAGCGCTTGGCTGTACGCGTCTGGAGCATATAAAGCTTACCGCGCTCCACGGTGAACTCGAGGTCCTGAACATCCCGGTAGTGCTGCTCCAGCCGCTGCTGCGCCGCCTGCAACTCGGAAAATGGCTCCGGCAGGTGGTCCGCCATGGCGGCGATGGGTAAGGGATCGCGAATTCCCGCGACCACATCCTCACCCTGTGCGTTCACCAGGAACTCGCCGAACAGCCGTGGCTCCCCGGTCGATGGGTTACGAGTAAACGCCACACCGGTCCCCGAGGTTGACCCCATGTTACCGAAGACCATCGCAACCACGCTCACAGCCGTACCGAGATCTCCCGGAATACCGTTGATGCGACGGTACGCCCTGGCACGGGCATTGTCCCACGAATCGAAAACTGCCCCGATCGCGCCCCACAGCTGCTCGACTGGGTCTTCGGGAAACGATTGGCCGGTTTCCTCCCGAACCAGGTATTTGAAGTCGGTGACCAGCACCCTCAGCGCATCGGCGTTCAGATCGGTATCTTCCCTCACCCCCTGCGCGTCCTTCATCCCCTCGAGCAGATCCTCGAAAAGGCCGCCGTTAACGCCGAGTACGACGTTGCCGTACATCTGCACGAAGCGGCGATAGGAGTCGAACGCGAAACGGGCATCGTCAGCCTCCTCCGCGAGCGCTTGTACCGTTTGATCGTTGAGCCCGAGATTGAGGATGGTGTCCATCATCCCGGGCATCGAGACCGCCGCACCGGAGCGGACGGAGACCAGCAGCGGATTGGTGGTACCGCCGAAGGTCTTGCCGGCGGCCGCCTCGGTACGCCGCAGGTCCTCCTCTACCTGAGCCCGAAGGTCGGGCGGGTAGCTCCGATCCCGAAGGTAGTGCTTACAGGCTTCGGTGGTGATCGTGAAGCCCGGCGGGACCGGAACCCCTATCCTGGTCATTTCGGCGAGGTTGGCGCCCTTGCCGCCGAGTAGCGACTTCATCTCACGGCCGCCCTCCGCCTCACCATCGCCGAAGAAGTATACCCAACGATCGGCCATAGTCATTCAGTTCAGAATGTTGACGGTTCGCATCGCACCATCGCTATCTATTTCTCATCCATTGACGGATACGCGAAACCGTGTGGTGGCGTGAGGGTTTCCTTGATGGTTCGCGGACTCACCCACCGCAGCAGGTTGAGAATCGAGCCGGCCTTGTCGTTGGTGCCGCTGGCGCGGCCGCCGCCGAACGGTTGCTGGCCAACGACCGCGCCGGTCGGCTTGTCGTTGATGTAATAGTTGCCCGCGGCGTGCCTCAGTGCGGTGCCCGCCTCTCTTATTGCGGAGCGCTCCCTGGCGAACACGGCCCCGGTCAGAGCGTAAGGCGTGGTCTCGTCGACAATCCCGAGAATCTCCTTCCACTGGTCGTCAGGATAGACGTACACGGTGACCACGGGTCCGAAGACCTCCTCGCACATGAGGCGATACCTCGGGTCATCGACCTTTACCAGCGTCGGATCCACAAAGTATCCCTTATCGTCGCTGTACGTGCCGCCCGCGAGAATCTCAACGCCATCGGCCTCCTTCGCATGGTCGATGTAACCTACGATCTTGTCGTACGCGGTTCTGTTGATGACCGCGCCCATGAAACTGCGGAAGTCGCGTGGATCGCCAACCCGGATCTCCTTCATCATGCCGAGCGTATGCTTCTCGACGGATGACCACAGCGACTCCGGTACGTACACGCGTGATGCCGCGCTGCATTTCTGTCCCTGATACTCAAACCCGCCGCGGACTATGGCGGTGGCAACCGCATTCGGGTCCGCGCTGGGGTGTGCCACGATGAAATCCTTGCCGCCGGTCTCGCCGACCAGGCGGGGATACGACCGGTAGCTCTCGATCCTATCGCCCACGCCCTTCCAGAGCGAGCGGAAGACCGTCGTGGAGCCGGTGAAGTGCACACCCGCGAGGTCGCGGCTTTCCAGGGCCAGACGGGTCACCATCCGCGGCTCGCCGGGGATGAAGTTCACTACGCCTGGCGGCAGCCCAGCCTCCTCCAGCAGCTTCATCAGGTAATAGCCGCTCAGGAGCGCCGAATCGGACGGCTTCCAGACCGCCACATTGCCCAGCATGGCTGGCGCCGTGGGGAGGTTGCCTGCGATTGCAGTGAAGTTGAAAGGCGTGATGGCGTAGATGAAGCCCTCGAGCGGTCGGTGCTCGAGTCGGTTCCACACGCCTGGTGACGACTCCGGCTGTTCCTCGAGGATCTGCCGCGTGAAGTGGGCGTTGAATCGCCAGAAGTCGATGAGCTCGCACGCGCTGTCTATCTCGGCTTGATGGGCGGTCTTCCCCTGGCCCAGCATGGTGGCCGCGTTGAGCGTCGCGCGCCAACGGGTGGCAAGCAGGTCGGCCGCGCGGAGGAAGACCGCCACACGATCCTCCCATGCCCAGCTCGCCCACTCGCGCTGCGACTCCACAGCCGATCTTATGGCCTCGCGCACCTCGTCCTCGCCTGCGCGATGGGCGCTCGCGAGGACGTGTGAGTGGTCGTGCGGCATGACGACGTCGTGGACGTCGCCAGTCCGGACCTCACGGCCACCGATGATCAGAGGGATTTCGATCTTTTCCCCCGCCATTTCGTCCAATCGGGATTTCAGTGCGGCGCGCTCGGCGCTGCCTGGTGCGTAGGTTAGAACCGGCTCGTTCCGCGGGGTCGGAACGCTGGATATTCTGCTCATGTAAGTTCTCCTGTGGTTGACGTCCAGAACAGGTGAAGGTAGTGCGGTAACAGAGCTTTCGCCACCTCTCCGCCCTCCCCGATCGCGGTGTCCCAGGGTTGACCCGGCCCCTGCTGTGGAGTAACTTGCTGGCGTTACATCGACTCACCCGTGCGGCGGAGGCACATATGACAATTCGGGACCGGATCGAGACCTCTCTCGAGACCATCCGCCCGGCTCTGCATGTGGATGGCGGTGACGTCGAGTTCATCGACTTCAACGATCAGGACGGAGTTGTCCAGCTTCGCCTGGTAGGCGCGTGCGGTGCCTGCCCGATATCGTCGCTTACGGTGAAGCACGGCATCGAGCGGCGCATCAAAGCGGCCGTCCCCGAGGTGCGCGAGGTTCAGGCGGTCTGATGCCGTCTCCTTCAGCGGGGTGAACGTTCAGCCCCTTCCGCCGACGCTCCTCACAGGCGTCGGTTTTTTTCAGCCGTCCTTTCCAGTAGCTAATATTTCATGAGCTCCAAGAGCGATCAGCTTCTTCGACGAGTTGCAGCCGCGCTTACCCAGGTAGTGGATCAGCGCTCAGGTGACGATGTGGTTTCCTCAGGCCGGGTTCGCGAGCTGCAGGCGACCGAAGGGGGACTGGTGAAGTTCAAGTTTGCCCTGCAACCCGACGATCCAGGCACGCTGGTTCGGCAGGCGCGCGGCGCGGCGGAGGCGGTCGAGGGGGTGGAACAGGTGAAAATAGATGTAGCCCTGCCGGCCGCGTCGGGTGCTGAGAAGCCGAAACCCTCCTCCAAATCGCCGCTCAGGCCCGGGTCGGTACCCGCACCGACACCGGTACCGGATCTGCTTCCGAACGTTGACCGCATCATAGCGGTGAGCTCTGGCAAGGGTGGGGTGGGGAAGAGCACGGTAGCGGTGAATCTGGCCGCGGCGCTGGTGATGGACGGCAAACGCGTGGGTCTTTTGGATGCCGATGTATACGGTCCCAACGTCCCGATAATGCTGGGTGAGCGCCGTAAGCCGCAGGTCACGGGGACCAAGGGCGCCGAGATGATCGAGGCGCTCGAGGCACACGGGATCCGCCTCATGAGCCTGGGGCTACTACTGGAGGATGCACAGCCGGCTATAATGCGCGGCCCACTCATCTCCGGGATCCTCAAGCAGTTCCTGGAGCAGGTACAGTGGGGTGAGCTCGACTACCTCATTGTGGACATGCCGCCGGGCACCGGCGACGCCCAACTTTCGCTCGTACAGACAGTGAATCTGGACGGTGTGGTGATGGTGACGACGCCGCAGGACGTAGCGACTGGCGATGTCCTCCGCGCGAGCAAGATGTTCGAGCGCGTGAACACCCGCGTCCTCGGCGTTGTCGAGAATATGAGCGGCTTCGTCTGTCCGGGGTGCGGCGAGACCTACGACCTGTTCGGCAAGGGCGGGGGGGTGCGGTTGGCGGAGTCTACAGGGACCGCCTTCCTGGGTGAGGTGCCGATAGAGGTTGCGGTGAGAACGAGCGGTGATGCGGGAGTGCCAGTGGTCCTATCCCAACCCGACTCACCCGCCGGCCACGCTCTTCGCGAGGTAGCACGGCGGGTGGTGGAGGCGTTGAATTCTTAATTTTAATGCCTAGCTGTCCAGCCAGCGCTGGTCCGCGGCGGAGATCTGGCGACCGTTGCGGACGCGCTCGACGACCTTGAGCACGACCCAGCCTACGAACACTATCGGGGCGACCTTGAACAGGAGGAATCCTGCCAGTCCGAATGCCATCCCGAGGACCGAGCCCAGCACGGCCATGACTGCGCCGATCGCGATAAGGCCAACCAGTCCAACGAGGAAAAGAGTGAGTAGTGTGCCTAACATTTTATTTCTCCTTCTCCAGGGTTACTGAATCCACTCGACATCAATCGAGCCGAATGCCGCGTCGACAGTTATGCTGAGCTGGTGCTCGGCACTGTCCCAATTAGTGCTGTAATACGCCCCTCCCCGCTTCACCAGTCCATCGCCGTCAAAGCTCGTCAAAAACGAATCCTTCTCCAGGCGAATCCCGAGATCTCGCGGGAATCGCAGGACGAGCGAGCCGATACCCATCTGGACATTAGCGCTTGCGTCGGCGGCCCATTCACCCGAAAAATCCAGCGTGGTAGAGCCGACTCCGCCCTGAAAGTCGATGTGTTCAGCGCGGGCGTTCCCCAGGCCTACCACGGTGAACTCGGCGGCGCCGGCCTCCAGACTGAGCATCTCCGCTCGAATCGCGTTCGGCTCGCTGAATCGGACGGTCGTCTCGCTCGCCCCAGTGGAGAAGTCGAGGCTGCGCAGTGAGATCCCGCCGAGATCGACATCGGCCTCGCCAGCTCCGAAATCGAGATCCAGATCCACAGGAATCTCCCGCGTCAGTGCAATCTCGGCCCTCGACTCATCACCATGGATCTGGGTTGATCCGTTGTTCCGGTCGTCCAGGCCCAGCACGAGCGTTTCAGCGTCCGGATCGTACTTCGCGATCGGCGTGAACTCGTCCTCGTCGTAGCGCATCTCCATCTCGTAGAGAAGTGGATCGTCGGCGGCAACTATCGTCAGTTCACCGGCTCCGTACTCGATGGAAACGTCGAGTTGCGTTTCGTCCCATCGCTGGCGCGAGGAGTTGACCGTTTGCCAGCTCTGTGCGGCCGCCGGAGCGACCGTGGCTACTGCCGCGAACAGGATGGTCGATGTGGCGATAAGTCTTATGGATCGCAAGTTGTTAAACATGAGAATCTGGTGAACTGGCCTCGTCAAAAAGCGTGTCGTCGAAGATCGGGTCGGGACCCGTGCGCACGAAGGTGCGGCGCGTGCCGGCCCGTGAGAGGATAACCGCACCGAAGCCCGCGAGCGTCGCCCCGATTATCACCAGGACCGTCACGAACTGGAGCAGAGACCCGATGAACCCCAGGAAACCGGTCATTTCCAGGAGATCGGCTATCAGTAGTGGCGTGAGCATCATCGCCAGGCCCGTGAACAGGTACGCGTACGAGTTCCGGTAACGCAGGTCCATCCGGTCGCGACCCTGATCCGCCGTCCGCTCGCCTATGGCGTGGGCAGCGGCTATGAGGCCTACCGTTCCTCCCGCGACCACCACGAGCGGGTAGAGAGGGACCGCCACCAGGAGGAAGGGAATGCCGACAATGGAAACCGCGAGCGCGACTATCATGACCACGAAGAAGGGCACGACCAGGAACGCTGACGCAAGGCCCACCGCTACCGAACGGCCCGTCGAGGTGCGCAGAGTGTCGCTTATAGTATCCAGGTGCGACTGCCCGTAGAACACTATCGCGGCACCTATTCCCGCGAGCACGAGACCAAGAGCGAAGGTGGATATCAGGCCGGCGATCCCCTCCTGGATAGGATCCCACCAGGAGCGTTCACGATCGGAGTTCTGGTTGCGCGCCATCTCGCGGGCATGCTCGGCCATAGCTTCCGTAGCCGCCACGCTGGCGGCGCCGGCGATGGCGTTGGCCGCCATGCCGTCGATGACCCTCATCTCGCCGCGCACACGGCCGCCGTTCCTTATTATCTCGCCGCCGGTGACTGTGACATCGCCCAGAACGGTGGCGGTTTCACCGAGAATCATGTCGCCGCCGACCACTACCGCGTCGCCGGTAACCTCGCCGAAGATGGTGAGGTCACCGCCGACAACCACGATGTCCTCCACCACCTCGCCCGCCTCGATGGTGCGATCGCCGGTGATGACGTGATCGGCGTCCTCCGAGATGCGGGTAGTTGTCTCGGCTATCCGGGCGGCGGTATCCTGGGCCCCGAGCGTGTTGGGTGCCGTCATGCTGCCAATGATGAGCAGCAGGATGCCGGCCCGGTGCAGTACGTTGTTCATTTTATCAGTTCGCATATGCCACATTACCCGTGGGCGTACGAAGGAGGCGATGCAACGACCACGCGGAAAGCGGGATCGCGATTGCCAGAAATACGATTATCGCGACGACGGCACCCGTTGGTACCGTGGAGGCCGTCGCCGCGGCAAGGTTAACGAAATCGAAGTTTGCCGCCTGACCCACCCAGCCCCTGGCTACGCCGAACGCGTCAGCCGCGGCGGCCTGGGACTCAGCCAGTGTCCAGCCCCAGAGCGAGCCGACGGATACGAGCGGCTGAGACAGAAGCCATCCGACCAGCATGACGACCGGCGCGGCCGGAAGGGCCGCGAGCCCGAGCAGGACCCCCCAACCGCGCCTGGTGGTCGGCGCGAAGCGTCGCAGCCAGGCCAGCACCGGAGAAGTTCGCGGGGCGACGTTCACCCGTGCCAGAACGGCCTCCGAGAAATTATCGGAGGGCGCATAGCGCGGCAGTGTGGAGAGCGAGGTAAACAGTATCCGATACGAGTCGACCTCGGCGCTACAGCGGCCACACGAGTCCAGGTGAGCCGACGCAGTCTGCCTCTCCGCCTCGGGGAGTTCTCCCTCGGCAAGCTGCTCGATCTGCCAGTCAGTCAGGTGATTCAACGATCTCGTCACGGGTTTTCTCCCTTGAAAGGGGTCCTTCATAGTGAGACTTACGAAAAACTTCGCCGGAAAGTTTCAGGTCAGCACCTGAGGTGAGCGAGCGTTTCCCTGAGCTCGCTCCGCGCCCGGTGGATGTACGTTTTTACTGTCCCGAGCGGCACTCCCATTATCTCGGCAATCTCCTCGTACGGCCGCCCTTCGACGTGCCGCAGGATCACGGCTGTGCGATAGTCGGGCCGCAGGCTGCCTATCGCCGCCTCGATTTCCGTCCCCAGTTCCTTCGCCTCCAGGAACTCTTCAGGGTTCTCGCCGCGCGATTCCACGGTGATGCGCGTCGACTCCATCTCATCGGCTGTGCGCGCATTGCGCGAGCCCTCCAGCGACACCATCTCGGGACCGCGCTTGCGCAGATTGTCGATCGAGAGATTGCTTGCGATCTTGAAGATCCAGCTGGAGAATTTGTACTTCGGATCGTACCTGTCGATGCTGTTGAACACCTTCACGAACGTCTCCTGGGCGATATCCTCCGCCAGCTCCCGATCGCGCACCATCCGATAGACGAGCGAAAATACCGGCCGCTGATAGCGGTCGAGTAGCTCCCTATACGCCGCCTCGCTGCCGGAGCGCGCGACGGTCACCAGGTCCTGGTCGGGGGCGCGGATGAGATCCAAGGTAGAGCTTGGTAGTTTCGTTCGCATGCAACCTACTCTACGGCAGGTTGACGCCAAAGGTTTCAGCCAGCATCGAGCCGCGTGACAGCTTGCCCCGGGTGGCGGCCGGGGATACCTTTTCCCTTCAATTCTACTGTACCCCGCTCACTCGCGCGATGTCGCCGAATAGATCCCGAGCCTCTGCGCTCCCCGCAGACGATGTGAAGGCCGCGGAAGTCCGGCGGATGTTCTCGTCCATCGCGCCGCGTTACGACCTCCTGAACCACCTGCTCTCGCTCAATGTCGACCGGCTCTGGCGGCGTGCGGCGGTGAAGCGGCTGGGGTGGAAGGCCGCTCCCGCAGGTCTCTATCTCGACAACTGCGCCGGCACGCTGGACCTCGCGCTCCAGATTAGTATGGGCGACGGGTTCAGAGGTCGGGTGGTGGGGAGCGATTTTACCTTCCCCATGCTGCGCGGCGGTCTGGGCAAGATAGGTAACCGCCCGGTTTCTCCGGTCTGCGCCGATGCCCTTGCGCTCCCGTATCCCGACAGCGCGTTCGACGGGGCGACTGTGGGGTTCGGCGTGCGCAATCTGGCGAATCTGGACGGCGGCTTACGCGAGATGGCGCGCGTGCTCAGGCCAGGCGCGCGGCTGGTGATACTGGAGTTCACCACACCCGGCTGGCAGCCGTTCAGGGCGATGTACCTCAACTATTTCCTGCACGTCCTGCCACGCGTGGGCCGTTTGATATCGAAGCACGGCTCGGCATATTCGTACCTTCCCGAATCCGTCCTCCGATTCCCTGAACCGCCCGAGCTCGCAGAGCGGATGATTGCTGCGGGTTTCAGGGCGGTCGAGTGGAAGCGGATGACGGGTGGTATAGTGGCACTCCACTGGGGCACCAGGACATGAGTACCGCACTCGGCATCATCTCAACGGCGCTGCTCCTCTCGTTCGTTATCTGCTGCGTTGTGTCGGCGCTCCTCCAGATCCTGGCGTGGTCGCGCCACGCGCGCGAGGGAGCACCGGTATCGCTACGCGCGCTCTGGAAGCCCGAGGGGCACTTCGACGAGGTCGGGCTTCACCAGATCCGCCTGGCTCGGCGCATGTTGACGCTGGGTGGGGTAGCGTATCTGTCGTATGGGGTCATTCTCGTTGTCACAAGTATTCTGACGAATTGATTGGCGGCTGAGTCTTTATGCAAATATTTCAGAACCTGGGCTCCTTTCTCGACTACCTCGAACAGGAAGGGGAGCTTGTCCGCATCGGCAGGCCGGTATCGCTGGACCTGGAGATGTCAGAGATAGCGGATCGTACGATGAAGCTCCCGGGCGGGGGCCCCGCGCTGCTCTTCGAGCGGCCGGTTGCGGCGGACGGGACGGAGCTGAGTATACCGGTAGCCATCAACACCTTCGGGTCGTGGAAGCGGATCTCCGCGGCGCTCGGGGTGGAGGATCTGCGCGAGCACGCGCAGCGCATTCAGGAGCTGCTTAAGCCGGACGTGCCGAAAGGCTTGTGGGCGAAGGTGCAGATGCTGCCGAAGTTGGCCGAACTGACCAGGGTCCCCCCGCGGGCGTATCGCGGCAAGCCGCCCTGCCAGCAGATCGTACTGCGCGAGGGTGAGTTCGATCTGACGAAACTTCTCCCGGTGATGCGCACCTGGCCGCAGGATGGCGGCCCATTCATCACCCTGCCCATGGTGGTCACTAACGATCCGGAGACCGGCAGCCAGAACATCGGTATGTATCGGATGCAGGTTTATGGCCCCACCACTACCGGGATGCACTGGCAGCGCCACAAGGGCGGCGCTGCGCACTATCGTGCGTGGAAGAAGATGGGGAAGAGCCGAATGCCTGTTGTGGTCGCGCTCGGCGGTGATCCCGTCACCATGTACACCCCCACGGCGCCGCTGCCCCCAGGCATAAGCGAATATCTATTCGGCGGGTTTCTGAGGCGTGAGCCGGTGTACATCGCGAAGGCGCTCACGGCGGAGCTGGACATCCCGGCCGAAGCCGAGATCGTCCTGGAAGGCTACGTGGACCTGGAAGAGCCGTACGCGGTGGAGGGGCCATTCGGTGATCACACCGGGTTCTACACCCTCGAGGAGGACTATCCCGTCTTCCACGTAACGACGGTCACCATGCGGAAGGATCCAGTATATCCATCGACGCTGGTCGGACGGCCGCCGGTGGAGGATGTATATCTGGGCGGTGCTACCGAACGCATCTTCCTGCCGCTGGCGCAGTTGACTATGCCGGAGATCGTGAACTACCACATGCCACCCGAAGGGGTATTCCATAACCTGGTGTTCGTGTCGATACGCAAGGAATATCCGGGTCACGCGTACAAGGTTATGAACGGCCTCTGGGGGATGGGCCTGATGTCGCTAGCGAAGGTCATCGTGGTGGTGGACGAGGGAATAGATGTGCAGAATACGCAGGAAGCGTGGTGGTACGCGCTCGGGAACATAGACCCTGAGCGCGACGTAACCTTCGGCAAGGGTCCAGTGGACGACCTCGACCATTCGTCCCAGAACCCGTCGTTCGGTAGCAAGATGGGTATTGACGGAACGCGGAAGTGGCCGGAGGAGGGCTTTACCAGGCGCTGGCCGGATCTTATCGAGATGGACGAGGAGACGAAGGGGAAAGTCGATTCTATATGGGAGGAGCTGGGGATCGAGTAGTCGGTATTTGCCGGATTCGGTTGTCTTTCACCCATCGGGGGTCAGATGATGAATGATGGAGCCTTTTTTATCGGATTGTTCGGTATTGTCTACATTCTCATGGTGGTGGGTGTTGTCGTTGCCATGTTGGTCATCCTCTGGCGCTGGATGAGGGCGCATGAAAAGGTTGCGAACAGCCTCGCCGGAATCGACAGGACGCTGGCTGAACGCTGGCGCTCTCAGGAACCATAATCCACCGAATCCGACGATCAGCAACTCGTCAAACCAGATGACGTAAACCATGAGCGTCCCTGCCGAATGGTTAGCCGGTAATTACCATTAGGCAGGAGGACAGAATGAAGCTAGCCCCAATTCATCCCGGTGAGGTCCTGCTGGAGGAGTTCCTTAAGCCCCTCGGCCTAAGCCAGTACCGGCTCGCCAAGGACATAACGGTCCCGGCAAGGCGGATCAACGAGGTGGTCCATGGCAAGCGGGGTATTACGGCGGATACGGCGCTCAGACTGTCACGCTATTTCGGCACGTCGGAGAGATTCTGGCTCAACTTGCAGTCACGATTCGACCTGGAAACTGAAAAGGATCGTTTAGGCGAACGGCTCGAGAAGGAAGTCTTCTGCCGAGTCGTCTAACACAGCGTTGCAGTTGACTTGGGCTCCGGCATTTGCCCATCCGGCAGAAGATCAAGGCCCAAAGCAACCGAACGCTGGGTCGTTAGGGGCGCCTGGGCTTGGCATGCAGAGAGCCTCGCTTGTATTCTTCTCGACACGCAGGTCGTCCCGAGAGTGGAGCTACTATGATCTGGAATCCGCAACAAATCGAATCCGCCGCGCTTGAGCTGCCGTTGCATGAGAGGGCACGGCTCACTGAGCGCCTTATTGCCAGCCTCGATCGAGATGTCTCGGTTGAGGACGCTTGGGCAATCGAGATTGAGCGACGGGTTGAGGCGTATCGGGATGGCACACTCGCCGCGCTCGACGGTGACGCAGTTATCGCGGAGGCGCGGGCACGGCTTAAGTCCGGGTGAAGGCATATCGATTTGTCGATCTCGCCCGCGACGAGCTCTTCGAGGCTTCTGAACGCTACGAAGCTCGGGCAGTCGGACTCGGTGACGATTTCCTTGTCGTCATCTCGTCTACGATTTCTCTTTTGCGCGAGAATCCGGAACTCGGTGCGTCTAAACGGTAGACATTGTTGGCGCATTTCCCGCCGACACCTACATTGGCCAGCCGATCTCCCGATCTTAAATGTTGGGCGAAAGAAATCGTGATCAAACCGACAGTGTGATGATGATGTATCAGCCTACAGTTGAAGGCCAGACGCTGCGCGGTGCTGGTCGACTCACCGATTATTCCAATCTGGTAAAGCTTCCGCACACGGTATTTGCGCTCCCGTTCGCGGTTGTGGGGGCGGCGCTGGCTTCCTATCGCGCGCCGCTGGAGCCTGTGGACCTCCTCTGGATCCTGCTTGCGTTCACTTCGGCGCGCTTTGCGGCGATGGGCTTCAACCGGATCGTGGACCGATCCATCGATGCGAAGAACCCGCGAACGCGGATGCGCGAGATACCATCCGGCAAGCTCTCAGTACGTCAGGCGACGCTGGCCGTCGCTATCGCCAGCGGGATATTCATAATAAGCGCCGGGATGTTGAACCGCTTCTGCCTGTACCTTGCGCCGTTCGCCCTCGCCTGGATCTTCTTCTATTCGTTCACCAAGCATTTTACGAGGTGGGCGCATCTGGTGCTGGGCTTTTCCCTCGCCATAGCACCGGTGGGCGCTTATCTGGCGGTGACCGGCAGGTGGAGCGAGCCCGCTGGCGCGCTGCTTGCCCTCGCGGGCGGGGTGCTCGGGTGGGTTGCGGGCTTCGACATCCTCTATTCGCTCCAGGATGTGGAGTTCGACCGGGCCGAGGGGCTCCACTCGGTGCCCGCGGCGTTCGGGCAGCGCCGAGCGATCGGTATCTCTCGCGCGCTCCACGCCATCTCGGCGGGGCTCTTCCTCGGGGTGGGATTCCTATTTCCCGAGCTCGGCCCGCTATACTTCGCGGGCGTGGCGCTGATCGCGATCATGCTGGTCTACGAGCAGAGCCTGGTGAAGCCGGACGATCTCTCCAGGATCGACGCCGCATTCTTCAATATCAACGGCGCCATATCGCTTCTCTTCATGGCGATAGTGGTTGTGGAGCGGTTGATATCGTGAGCGCCAACCGCGACGCGCCGCTCACGCTGGCGATAACGGGCGCATCGGGAGCGCCCTACGCGGTTCGCCTCCTGTTGGCGCTGAACGACGCCGAGGTCGCGACCCGACTCATTGTTTCGCGCTACGGCCTGCGGCTCCTGGCGGAAGAGTGCGGCATTAATGGCCTCGAGGAACTACGCGCTGCGACGGGTGATTGGTCGCGCGTGGAAGTATTCGAGTCCGCTGATCGCGGTGCGACCCCGGCATCCGGGTCGGCGCCTTCGCGCGGGATGGTGATCTGTCCCTGCTCGATGGGGACACTCGCATCCATCGCGGCCGGCATCTCGCGCAGCCTGGTAGAGAGGGCGGCCGACGTCACCCTCAAGGAACGCCGCCCGTTGCTCCTGGTGCCGCGCGAAACTCCGTTTTCGCCGATCCACCTGGAGAATCTGCTGCGGCTCTCGCGCGCGGGCGCGACCATCCTGCCAGCTTCACCCGGGTTCTACAACCGGCCGGAACGCATCGGCGATCTGGTGGATTTCGTGGTTGCGCGGATACTGGACCACGTGGATGTGGAACACAGCATCGGTAACCGGTGGGAGAGCGGGACTAAAGATTGATGCGCATAGGCATCATCTCCGATACACACGGGCTGCTGCGCGCCGAAGTCTTCGAGCACTTCGAGGGAGTCGAGCACATTGTTCATGCGGGTGATGTCGGGCCCGCTGATATACTCGATGAGCTCGCAACGATAGCACCGGTAACCGCCGTCTCAGGCAACACCGATGATTGGGATATTAGGAACATCGTCCGTGAGGTCGCGAGCGTTGATCTGGATGGAATGTCGGGTGTCGTCGTTCACGGCCATCGCTTCGGCTCACCCACTCCGACTAAACTGGCGGCGGAGTATCCCGAGGCAGATTTCGTTATATTCGGGCATTCCCATCGCCCTCTCGTTCAGCAGGTTGGCTCCGTCCTGGCGGTGAATCCCGGAAGTGCGGGGCCGCCCAGGTTCGGAAGCGTTCCAACCCTGATGGTCGCTACCATTGAAGGCGACCAGATGTCACCCCGGCTGATCCATCTGGATCCCGGGCGGAAGTAGCGGCGATGCACACGGGCATCCGCCGAGTCGATTTCAAAACAATCCAGGAGAGTTCATGAAGCCGATCGCGTTGACCCTGCTTACGGCGGTGCTGGTCGCACCGGCGGCAGTGGAAGCCCAGACGTTCGCGGTAGACGACCCGGTGCTGGAGGCAATCTGGCGAGAGGGCATGGTTGAATCACAGTTCAGGCCACTTGCTCAAACACTTCTCGACTCCATCGGCCCACGCCTCACCGGGACACCGGGCCAGGAAGCTGCCGCGGACTGGGTTGTTGCCAAGTATACCGAGTGGGGAATTGACGCTCGCAATGAGCAGTACGGTACGTGGACCGGCTGGGATCGCGGAATCACGCACGTCGACCTCATCGAGCCGCGCGTACGTACGCTCGAAGCCATAAACCTAGCCTGGAGCCCCGGGACAGACGGCCCGGTGGAAGGTGATGTGGTAGTCATTCCCGTCACCTCCGGCCCTGACGCTTTCCAGGATTGGCTGCCGCAGGTGGATGGCAAGTTCGTCATGAGCTCCTTCCCTCAGCCGACCTGCCGGCCGGATGAAAACTGGGAGGAATGGGCGACTCCGGAAACGTACGCGGACATGATCAGCGACCGCGAGATGGCCGAAGAGGCATGGGAAGCGAGACTGGATGCGACCGGGCTAAGCTCGCGTGAGCTTCCGGTCGCACTGGAGAACGCCGGGGCGGTGGGAATCCTCACCTCTCGGTGGTCGAACGGCTGGGGCGTCAACAAGATCTTCAACGCGCGCACCAGTCAGGTTCCGACCGTGGATATAGGTTGCGAAGATTACGGGCTGGTCTATCGGCTCGCGGCGAACGGACAGGGACCGAAGCTGCGCATGGACGTGGACGCAGAGTTCCTGGGTGAGGTGCCCGTCTTCAACACGATCGGCGAGATCCGCGGCACCGAGTTGCCCAATGAATACGTGGTGCTCTCTGCCCACTTCGACTCGTGGGACGGAGCATCGGGAGCCACGGACAACGGTACCGGTACCGTGACGATGATGGAGGCGATGCGGATCCTGAAAGAGGTTTATCCCAGCCCGAAGCGAACCATTCTCGTAGGCCATTGGAGCGGGGAAGAGCAGGGGCTCAATGGCTCACGCGCTTTCGCGGCCGACCACCCTGAAGTGGTAAGCGGACTACAGGCGCTGTTCAACCAGGATAACGGCACTGGTCGGGTGGTAAGAATATCGATGCAGGGGCTCACCGAAGCGGGTGCGCACTTTGCGGATTGGCTCTCGGTGATCCCGACGGAAATCACCCAGCACATCGAATTGATCGTGCCGGGTACGCCAGGTGGCGGCGGAAGCGATTACGCGTCGTTCGTCTGCTATGGCGCACCGGCGTTCAGCCTCAGCTCGCTGAGCTGGGACTACGGCACTTACACCTGGCACACCAACAGGGACAGCTTCGATAAGCTGGTCTTCGATGATCTTCGCAATAACGCGACGCTCACCGCAATGCTCGCCTATCTTGCATCGGAAGATCCGGAGCGGCTTTCCCGCGAACGCAGGACCGTCTTCCCGGAGAACCGTCGCACCGGCGAACCGACCACCTGGCCGGCCTGCTCCGAGCCAGCCCGAAGTCAGGCAGAGAGCCTCCGCTAGGCCCTCAGTTGCCGGTCGTGTCCTGAAGCTCGAACTGTCTTAGCAGTGAATCCCTCGCCACGCTGTCGCTCTCTGCCTCCTCGGCTGGAGCGGCAGCGCGGTGCAGGGTGAGGAGAACGACTTCGGGCGGGTGCCCGAGCCTGACCGGGATGAAGCTATACCCTACGCCGCAGGTCACAAAGAGCGCGTTCCCCTCGAGAAGGTAAAGCCTATTCTGCCCCTCCACGAGCGCGTTGGGTAGGACTTCGGAGTTGAGCCATGATAGGCGTGGAGTGCCGGGTACCTCGACGTCCGAACATAGCGTGCCGCCGGCCAGAATCCCGGGAAACCCGCCTTCAGGCGCGCCCACCACAGCCCCGGGAAGGTGGGAGAGCAGCAGCGGGGTGCGCTCACCGCCAGCCAACGTCGCTAGTATCCACTCTCTGTCCGCAAACGATTCCGAGGCGATGTCCGCCGCGAGCCCCACCACCGAGAGGGTGTCGCCGTCGCGTATGAATGACGCCTTTTCGTTGCGTAGCACCCGAATTCCCAGGCTGCGGAGCGTGCGGACGATGTTCGCTTCGAGGCTGTCGGTGCGGATATCACGATCGCCGAGAACAGCGACCGTAGTGCGCCCGCTGAGCGGAGCGAGCACGCGCCTCAGCTCCTCCGTGTCCGAACCGCGCGCGATATAGTCGCCGAGTAGCACTACGAGATCTGGATCGGTCGAAAGCGCTTGCCGGACGGCTGCCGCTGCAACTTCGGCGTTGTCCTCCCACAGGCCTAGCTGGAAATCCGAAATGGCGGCGATGCTCACCGAATCCCACCCCTCCGCCAATCCCATGACTTCGAGCTCCACAGGGACAGTTCGGATAATTTCTGAAGCGGTGGCGCCGTAAAGCGAGTCGCGCGGTATCGAGTCCCAGGGGCTCACCGCGACCGTGGGCACAGCCGGGGCTGCCACGGCAGATTCGCTTTCGCCGCCGCACCCGACCATCAGGAATGTAGCGATCAGTGCTGCCAGTGATGCCGCGCGGGAGGAACTCCACATCTGTATTTACTCCGGTGTTCGGGAACGGACCCGCACGATAGCTGGCGAACGGCAGGCGCAACCGGCATGCCAGGGTGCGTCAGGAGGCATTCGTTGAGCTGTGGACTATGCCAGCGACAATCCGAAGGCAACGGTGTTGTCGAGCTCGCCGGGATGAAAACGAAACCACTGGGCAACGAGGAGAATTTCGTCGACCTCGGCCGTAGCGACCAGCGTCCCGCTACCGGATGGCGCGCGAGAAACTTTGTCCACAAGGTATGATAAGCGCTTGCGTTCCGCGTGCGACTTCGGGGTCGGGAGGACTCCGCGAATCGCTCCGCGCCTGATGATGTATACGCGATCATCCCCGTTGTGCCCTTTGACGATATACTGGAAAGAGAGGTGCTCCAGCGCTTCACGTAGTCTGGCGAATTCCTGGCGTAGCATCTCCAATCTACTTATCCGGTCACGGAGCGATGCGGCGTGCTCGAACTCCCAGCGCTGAGCGGCTCGCTTCATTCTATCCTCCAGCCACTGAATCGGTTCCTGGGCATCGCCGTTCAGGAAATTCTTTGCGAGATCCACGCGCCGCGCGTAGTCGGCGGCGCTACAGAAGCCCGCACATGGGCCAGCGCAGCGCTGCAGGTCGTATCTGTGGCACCGTGCGTGACTATCGGAACCAAAGAGTTCGCTCTGATCGGCAAACCGCATAGGAATCGACAGCGAACAGTCCCGAAGCCCCAGCACATCGCTGAGCTCACGTACCGCATCCGCTATTCGCCGGCCGCCGCGGAACGGCCCGTAATAGAGAGCGCTGTCGTCCGACACCTGGCGAACGACGAACAGGCGCGGCGCGGGACCTGAGGTGAGTTTCAGGAATGAATACGAGCGGCGGCGCTTGTGGCGAACGTTGTAGCGGGGACGGTGCTTCTTGATGAGCTCCAGCTCCCGCAGCAGCGCCGCGAACTCGCTGGGCTCGTAATCCCATTCCAGCTTCTGCGCCTCTCGGATAATGCGTCGCGCCTTATCGCCTTCCTTAGCTCGGAAGTACGAGAGGACGCGCGTCCTGATCTGCTTGGATTTTCCCACGTACAGGACCTCGCCGGTTTCCGAAAGCATCCGGTAAGTTCCTGGCAGATTGAGAGCGGAAGCCCGCACCCGCTCGCGGAGTGTCGGCGCTGGGGCGGAATCGGGAAATCCGAAACAGTCGCTTCCGAGCGGCGAAAGCCCAATCACTTCTGGCACTTGGGGCAGTAAAATGTGGATCGGCCGCCCTGAACGATGCGGACGATGGGGGTTTTGCAGACGGTGCAGGGCAGACCGCCGCGATCGTAGACCAGGAGGAAATCCTTGAAGCCGCCACGCTCCCCTTTCGCATCGCGATAGTCCATGAAGGTAGTCCCCCGCATTTCTATTGCGGAGGAGAGCACGTCCCGGATACCGGCGTGCAGCTTCCGGCTGTCCGGGCGGGTAAGTGAGTTCGCGGGTCTGCGGGGGTCGATGCGCGCCCGGAAGAGCGCTTCGCTCGCGTAGATGTTGCCCACGCCGACTATCCGCTTCTGGTCCATCAGCCAGGTTTTGACGGCAACGCGGGACCGCGAAGCGAGCTCGAAAAGGGCGCCGGGAGTGAATTCCTCCGAGAGTGGCTCGAAGCCGAGCTGCGCCTCGCGTTTCCCCCAGTCGACCGCGGACGCGAGCTCCAGGCGGCCGAATCTCCGTATGTCGCGGTACACGAGTACGCTGCCGTCTGAAAGACCGAATCGCACTCCCAGATGCGGCGCTTCCTCATCGGGCGTCGTGACCATCAACCTGCCCGTCATGCCGAGGTTGACTATGAGCAGGTCGTCGCCAACGTGGAACAGGATGTTCTTGGCGCGGCGGGTAATACTGTCGATCCGGCGGCCACGTAGGCCTTCCTGGAAAACCTCGACGGAACCACCTATCAGGTCCGGACGCACCACTTCCGCGGAACTGATAGTCAACCCGGAGATCAGGCCGTTCAGATCGCGGACGATAGTCTCTACTTCGGGGAGTTCTGGCATATAGCTTACTGGCGGGCGGCCTCGCGCCAGGCGATGTCCCTGCGGTACTGGCTTCCCTCGATGTGGATGTGTTCGGCACCCCAGCGTCCGCGCGCCGCGGCCGCTGTTACGCTTTGGGCGAGCGCGGTGATGGCCAGAACACGTCCACCGGTAGTGACGAGATCACCCTCCGACCGCGCCGTTCCCGCGTGGAATAACAGGAGATCGTCAGCCGCGACGACCTGCGCTTCGATTTCTATCGGCAGGCCCTTCCGGTAAGGGCCCGGGTAACCTCCTGATGCCATTACTGTCGTAACCGCGGCCGCACTGTGCCAGCGGAGCTTGGTGCCTGCGACGGATTCGCCTCGTGCTATAGCGAGCATCGGATCCAGCAATGTGCTGTCCAGGAGCGGCAGGAGCGCCTGTGTCTCGGGGTCGCCGAAACGACAGTTGAACTCGACCACTTTGGGACCGTCGGCGGTCAGCATGAGGCCGGCGTAAAGCAATCCGCGGAACGGGTGTCCATCGGCCGCCAGCGCATCGATGGTCGGTTGCAGAATCTGGTTGGATATAAAATCCATCAGAGAAGGCTGAGCTATCGATACGGGCGCATAGGCACCCATTCCGCCAGTGTTGGGACCCGTCTCGCCCTCGCCCAGACGCTTGTGGTCCTGTGCTGGGAGCATGGGCAGTACGTTCCTGCCATCTGTGAGCGCGAAAACCGAGAGCTCTTCGCCCTCCATCTTCTCCTCGATGACGACCGTATCGCCAGCGGTGCCCAACGTGTGGTCACCCATTATGGATCTCAGGGCCGACCGCGCGTCCTCGACGCTCTCACAGACCACCGCGCCTTTGCCGGCGGCCAGACCGGACGCTTTCACGACTACCGGCGCACCATGCTCCCCAACGTACCGCTCAGCCGCCGCGAGTTCATCGAAGGTGCGGTAACGTGCCGTCGGTATTCCGTGCCTCGCCATCAGCTCCTTGGCGAACGCCTTGGAGCTCTCGATCCGCGCCGCCGCATGCGTCGGCCCGAAAACGGCCAGACCGGCCGTGGAGAATCGATCGACTATTCCGTCCGCTAACGGAATCTCCGGCCCGACAACCGTCAGGTCGATATCATTGCCGGACGCCCACGCGACGAGGTCGCCTACAGCCGTTGGTTTTACTGGAATCGATCTGGCCAGCTCAGCTGTGCCGCCGTTGCCGAGTGTGATGAAGAACTCAGCTTCCGGCGCGTCCCGCCGAAGTTTCCAGAGGAGAGCGTGCTCGCGTCCGCCGTTACCTACTATTAGAATCTTCACCTTATCTTCGCCAGCGCCGCGTCGAGGTCCTCGATGAGATCGTCGACGTCTTCTACGCCACAGGAGAGCCTGACCAGGCCGTCAGAGATGCCCATCGCCTCGCGGCGCTCGGCCGGTACCGACGCGTGAGTCATTCGCGCTGGGTGGCCTATGAGGCTCTCCACGCCACCCAGCGACTCGGCGAGCGCGAAGACTCGTACATTCTCCACCAGGGTGGTGGCGCGCTGCATCGACCCCATCTCGACAGAGATCATTCCGGTGAAACCCGCCATCTGCTCTTTAGCGAGCTTGTGCTGCGGGTGTGATGGGAGACCAGGATAGTAGACGCGCTCCGCAGCCGGATGGGCTTCGAGCCAGCGAGCTATCTGATCACCGTTCGAGTTGTGCGCCTGCATGCGCAGGTGGAGCGTCTTGGTTCCGCGGAGCGCGAGCCAGCTGTCCCACGGGCCGGGCACTGCCCCCGCGGCATTCTGCATGAAGCGTAACCGGGTGTGGAGGTCCTCGTCGTTCATCAACGCCAGGCCGCCGACCATGTCCGAATGGCCGTTCAGGTACTTGGTGGTGGAGTGGAGCACAAGGTCGGCACCCAACTCCAGTGGCCGCTGGTTGAACGGCGTCGCGAATGTATTATCCACACTCAGCAAAGCTCCGGCGGAGTGTGCTATCTCGGCCGCACCTGCCAGATCCGTGAGCCGCATCATCGGATTGGTCGGCGTCTCCACGTGAATCAGTTTCGTATTTGGACGCACGGCGCTACGAATCTGCTCGAGGTCGCTCGAATCAACAAAGGTGAACTCGATGCCGAGTCGGGCGATGACTTCGGAGAAGAGGCGGTAGGTTCCTCCGTATACCCCCTCGCCCGAGATAATGTGATCGCCGGCGGAGAACAGCTTAGCGGTAGCGTCGATCGAGGCGAGCCCGGATGCGAAGGCCACTCCGAAGCGACCTCCCTCGAGGGATGCGACGTTGGCCTCGAGCGCCTCGCGGGTCGGATTATGGGTCCGCGCATACTCGTAGCCGAGGTGCCGGCCGAGCTCAGGCTGAACGTAGGTCGAGGTCTGATAGACCGGCGTCATAATGGCCCCTGTTGTCGGGTCGGGGCTCTGGCCGGCGTGAATCGCACGCGTGGCGAAGCGGAGTCTGGAGGTCGCGAATTGGTCAGGCATTGTTCACACGGTTGGAGTGAATGGCGATGCGGAAGATAGGCGCCCGGGTGTGGAGGCGGCAAGCTGTGGGCGCATCGTGGCACGCGGGTTGACGCTCGTTTCCTCCGGGTTCTACATTCGCTGAATAAAATTCTTACAGTTTCGGGCAATCGTCCGATGGAGAACGGAGAGAAATGTGATAGATACGTCCCGATTAATGGTGAGCGTATCCGGCGTGCGAGGCCGTGTGGGTGAGGGTCTCACGCCCGAAGTGATTGGCCATTTCGCGGCGGCGTTCGGCGCCTACGTGCTGAAGAACGGCCCCGGCAAAACGGTTGTGATCGGCAGGGACTCGCGGGTTTCTGGCCCGATGTTCGTCCGTGCCGCCACGGCCGCTCTGCAGTCCGTCGGGTGTGATGTGGTGGACGTGGGGATGTGTCCCACCCCAAGCGTTCAGCTGGCTGTGGAGCACCTGAGCGCCGCGGGTGGCCTGGCGGTGACGGCGAGCCACAATCCGATCGAGTGGAACGCGCTCAAATTCATCGGGCCGACCGGGATGTTCCTGGATGCCGGGCAGGGCAGCGACATGCGCGCCCTGCTCGACGGCGAGATTCCGCGGGCTGGCTGGGCGGACCTGGGGAAGCACAGCGTGGATGACGGCGCGGTGGAGCGCCACCTGGAGAGGATATTGGCAATCCCCTTTCTCGATGTGGAGAAGATACGGGAACGCAACTTCCACGTTGCTCTGGATTGCGTTCGCGGCGCCGGCGGAACCATCTTCCCGCAGCTCCTGGAGGCGCTCGGGTGTCGCGTGGACGCCATCAACCTCCCCACCGATGGCCTCTTCCCCCGGGAACCGGAGCCTGTCGCGGCGAACCTGGGCGAGCTGGAGGCCCTCGTGACCAGAGTAGGCGCGGATGTCGGTTTCGCGACCGATCCGGACGTCGACCGTCTGTCGCTCGTGTCCGAAAAAGGTAGTGCGATAGGTGAAGATTACACGCTCGCGCTAGCCGTGCTGCTGGTTCTGAAGCATCGACCGGGAACCGTCGTCACGAATCTCTCCACCAGCCGGCTGCTCGATGACGCAGCCGCGTTGGGTGGGGCTCGCCTGGTTCGCTCAGCCGTCGGTGAAATCAACGTGGTGCGAGCTATGCAGGCGCAGGGAGCAACCATCGGGGGAGAGGGCAACGGAGGCGTCATCCTTCCCGACGTCCACCTGACGCGCGACGCGCCAGTAGCAGCGGCCCTTATTCTGCAACTGCTCGCCGAAACCGATACGCCTCTCAGCGAGATCGCGGAGGGGATTGGCCAATACGAGATCGTTAAGGAGAAAGTACCGCGTCCGGGCGAATCCCTGGACAGCGTATACGAGTCGCTCATCGCCACGCTGAACGCCGGCGAAGTGGACCGGCAGGACGGTCTCAGGCTCGCCTGGCCAAAACAACGTCGTTGGGTGCACCTGCGACCGTCAGGCACCGAGCCTATAGTCCGAATAATAGCCGAGGCACCTACTTCAGAGGAGGCGCGCGCGCTTGTGGAGCAGGTCCGCGGCGCGCTGCCCTCCGAATAGCAAACACTCTCTACAAGGGACTGCCCATGTGCGGCATCGTTGGATACATAGGGGACCAGCAGGTCGTCCCGCTGCTCGTGGCCGGGTTGAAGCGCCTCGAGTACCGCGGTTACGACTCGGCGGGTGTAGCGGTCATCGAGAACAGCCACATCGAGATACGCAAAGAAGCAGGTAAGATAGCCGAGCTCGAGAAGATGATAGTCGAGCAACCGATCACAGGGGTCTGCGGGATCGGCCACACGCGGTGGGCCACCCACGGCGCGCCGACCATCCGGAACGCCCATCCCCACTCCAGCGAAGCGGGCGATTTCGCGCTCGTCCATAACGGCATCGTCGAGAACGCCGGCACACTGCGGCGCCGATTAGAGGAGCTCGGTCATAAATTCACGTCGGAAACCGACACCGAGGTCCTCGTCCACCTCATAGAGGAGGTGTACGATAAGGGCGAGGGCAGGGCTCACGATGCGCTCGAGCGTGCGGTCGAGAGCGCCCTCGAACAGGTGGAGGGAACGTATGGCATTGCCGTTATCTCCACTCACGACCCGGACAAGATCGTAGTCGCAAGACTTGGCAGTCCTCTGCTAATTGGTGTTGGCGAGAACAATGAGACCTTCGTTGCGTCCGACGCTGCCGCCGTCATCGCCCACACCAGGGACGTGGTCTATCTGGAAGATGGCGATATGGCCACCATCACCCGCGCGGGCTACACGGTGCACAGGCCGGCGCACGGCCCGGTGGACAGGGCGGTGGACCGGGTGGACTGGAACCTGGACGAGGTGGAGCGCGGCGGATATCCGCACTTCATGCTGAAGGAGATCATGGAGCAGCCGCAGACGCTGCGCGAGACAATGCGCGGTCGGCTGTTGGAGGAGGATGGGAAGGTCAGGCTGGGCGGGCTCACGGGTATGGACGAAGAGCTCAGCGGCATCGAGCGCGTCATCATCCTCGGGTGCGGCACTTCCTGGCACAGCGGACTGATAGGCGAGTACATGCTGGAGGACATCGCCCGGATCCCGACCAACGTCGAGTACGCGTCCGAGTTCCGTTACCGCAGGCCGGTAGTGGAGCCCAACACCCTGGTTATCGCCATCTCCCAATCGGGCGAAACGGCGGACACCCTCTGGGCGATGCGGGAGGCGAAGCAGCAGGGCGCGACGCTGCTCGGCGTTGTCAATTCTGTCGGATCGACGATAGCGCGCGAGACCGACGCGGGCGTGTACCTGCACGCCGGCCCCGAGATCGGTGTGGCGTCCACCAAGGCATTCACCTCACAGGTGGAAGTGCTGGCGATGATAACGGTGCACCTCGGGCGGCTTCGGGGCACCCTATCGGCGTCGCGCGGTCGCGAGATCGTCAGGGCGCTCGGCCGGCTGCCGGAGCAGGTGGGCGAGATACTGGAGCTCGATCCAGCCATCCGTCAGTTAGCCGAAGACTACAAGGATCACCCGAACTTCCTCTACCTCGGCCGCGGGTACAACTTCCCGTCTGCCCTCGAAGGTGCTCTCAAGCTCAAGGAGATATCCTACATCCACGCCGAGGGGTACCCGGCCGCGGAGATGAAGCACGGACCCATCGCCCTGATCGATGCGAGCATGCCAGTGGTGGTGATAGCCCCGAAGGACGCGGTCTACGACAAGATCAAGTCGAACATCGAGGAGGTGCGGGCACGCGGCGGGTGTGTTATAGCGGTCATTACGGAGGGCGATACAGAGCTGATGGCCTTCGCGGATCACGTAATCCAGATTCCGCGAACGCACGACGCGCTCACCCCCATCCTCGCCACCATCCCGCTACAGCTGCTGGCCTATCACATAGCCGTGCTGCGCGGTTGCAACGTGGATCAACCGCGTAATCTCGCCAAATCTGTGACGGTGGAGTGAGGGATTGGCTGGCCACTGAAGGCCGGTTGGAAGCCGGAAAGCACCGGAGCGCCCATACCCGTACCGGAAAGGCCGAGTAACCACAATACTGTAGCGGCGGTATCGACGGTCCTGACCTGATCGACGATTGCCGATCCGGCCACAACGCCGTCGCCCCAGGCAATCCAGGGGATGGTGACGTCGAGCGGACCGGCGGTGCCGTGACCCTTTCCGTGCCCGCCGTGGTCGGCGGTAAGGATAACCGTGTATTCGCCCTTACCGAACTCGGCGTTTGCGGCGTCGAGGACTTCGGCCACGGCCGCGTCGGCCTCGCGGACCGCCCTACCGTATGAAGGACTCATCCACCCGAATTCATGGCCAGCGTAGTCCGGTTCACCTATGTGAACGAACATGAGGTTGGGCAGCCCCACGCCGTTCGTGAGATATTCGCGGACCTCGGCGACTGTGTGCTCGGCTTCCCATTCGCCCCACCAGCCAGCGGGTGACTCGACGTGGTCGAGCGTTCCGGGCACCTCCAGGTGGTGAAACTTGGACTTCCCGAAGAACGCCGCCGTCTCGTATCCGGCGGCATGAGCTACGCCGAAGATAGTTGGGACGTCGACCTCGCCGGTCAGCAGCGTGAGATCGCCATTCCAGGTTATCCCGTGCACGTCGGGCTCGGTGCCCGTGAGCATGGACGTGTGCGATGGGAGCGTTCTGCTCGGCAGGATGGTTCGCGCGCTGAGCGTGTAGCTCCCCTCCCGCATCATCCGCTGAATGGTTTCAGCGCCGAACTCCGCGATGGCATCCGGGCGCAGCCCGTCGATGGATATCACCACCACATGATCGGTGACAAAACCGCTTACCGCTACGTCGCTCGCTGCGGCCGCAACCACAGGTTGAGGTGAGCAGCCTGGAAGAGCGGGCAGGAGTATCAGGACGAGTCCAGCTGTCAGCCGGCGCAGGCGATAACCGATATTCAATTTTTTCCCAATTCCAATTTGACGTAACTGTCGCTTTCAATTGTGGCTGTGTTCCTCTGCGTCCTCCCCGTCTCTGCGGTTAAATAATCCCCGCAGAGACGGGGAGGACGCAGAGGACGCAGGAGGAGCTCCACTTCATTTCACCCCGGGTCGCAGACGTAATCGTACCAGTAACTTACGCGAACGTTCCGACCGGTACGCGCGGCTTCTTGTGGACTCGTCCGGCGATGTGCAATACATTGTCGACTCGATCTCGCCTGACCTGGGTTTTCTACTGCTTTTTACGACCCTATCCCCATGAAGGTTGTTCTCCAGCGTGTCTCGCGTGCCAGCGTATCGGTCGATTGCCGGGTAACCGGGGCGATTGATGATGGACTCCTCCTGCTGGTAGGCTTTACCGAAGGCGATGGGGACCACGAAATCCGCTGGATGGCCGAGAAAATCGTTGGCCTTCGCATATTCTCGGACGCGGCCGGCAAGATGAACCTGTCGCTAATGGACGCCGGTGGCGGGGTTCTCGTCGTGTCCCAGTTCACGCTGTACGGGGACGCTCGTAAGGGACGTCGTCCGAGCTTCATAGATGCCGCACCGCCTGAAATCGCTATCCCACTCTATGAGCGGTTCATAGAGGCGCTCCGTGCGCTCTGCCCAACGGTTCAGACGGGAGAGTTCGGCGCGATGATGGACGTGGAGCTGGTCAATGACGGACCGGTCACTCTGATTCTCGAACGCTGACAGCTCAGATGAGTATTCCTGGCATCATCCTCGCCTCGCAGTCGCCGCGCCGCGCCGAGCTCCTGGACAGGCTCGGGCTCAGCTTCCAGGTACGGCCGGCGGACATCGATGAGAGCTACCTCGACCACGAGATGCCGGCCGACCACGCCGAGCGCCTGGCACGCGAAAAGGTCTTCGCGATAGCGCGCGGCGAGCCTGATTCGCTGGTAATTGGCTCGGACACCATCGTCATCATAGACAGCGACGTGCTCGGCAAGCCGCGCGACACCGACGACGCTGTGCGTATGCTCCTCCGTCTCTCAGGCCGCGAACACGAGGTCATCACCTCCGTCGCGGTCGCTCTAGGCGATCGAATGGAATCTGGCGTGGAGCGCGTGCGCGTGCGCTTCAGAACGCTTACGCCGCGCGAGTGTGAAGAATACGCCGCGACG
>DASSKB010000140.1:0-21759 GCA_035690925.1 Longimicrobiaceae bacterium | reverse complement strand
CCCGTCCCTCCGCGCCCTCTGTGTCTCAGCGGTTAACCCTCTGCGGATAAAACCCGTAGAACTCTTCGGCAGCGCATTTGCATTTGAAACGCATCTCGACACAGTTTCGCATGCGGAGTATAATGAAAAGATCATCCTGTTTCCCACCGCCGAAATTGAGTCATTCGCCCATGGACGGGAAACGCCCACAGCATCGATTCCTTTCGGCACGATACCCGCAAGCGGCTCTATTCAAATGATGAACCAACCGATGTTTTGAGCGTCGCAGGACGACCGGCCGATCCGTTTGCGGGCACCGGCGAGGTGCGGGAGCTCTGTCGAGAGATAGACTGGGCGGCCACATCGCTCGGGCCGGTGGACAAGTGGTCCCCCGTGCTCCGCAAGACCGTGGAGACCTGCCTCGAGTCGCCATTCCCCATCAATCTCTGGTGCGGACCTGAACTGGTCCTGATCTACAACGACGCCTATCGGCCGGTGCTCGGCGGTAAGCACCCCCGTGCGCTCGGTCGTCCCGGGTACGAGGTCTGGGCGGAGATCTGGGATGAGATAGCCCCTATGTTCCCGCGTATCCGCGCGGGCGGTCCCCCGGTGTATGCCGACGATGCGCCATTCGTCGTGCAGCGAACCAGCGAAGCACGTGATAAAGAGTCGGCGGACCCGAACGCGTGGTACACCTTCTCTCTGAGCGCCGTACGTGACGAGAATGGTGAGGTCGTAGCTTTCCTCAACATCGTGTCCGAGAGCACAGGCCGCGTTCTGGCCGAGCGCGCGATGGCTGGTGCACGGGCGAGGGCCGAGCACGCCGAGGCGCGGATACGTGAGGTTTTCGCGCAGGCACCTTCGTTTCTTGCGGTGCTCCGGGGTCCGTCTCACATCTTCGAGTTCGTCAACGCCGCTTATTACCAGCTGATCGGGCACCGCGACGTGATCGGCCGTCCCGCCGTCGAGGCACTTCCGGAGATTCGCGGGCAGGGCTTCGAACAGCTTCTGGATCAGGTGCTGGAAGGCGGCGCGCCGTATGTGGGCAGAGAGGCGCCGATCATGCTCTCGCGCACGCCGGACAGCGAGCCAGAGCAGCGTTATGTGGATTTTGTTTATTATCCTGTTACCGAGGCGGACGGGGCCCGAACCGGGGTGGTAGCGCACGGGTCGGATGTTACCGAGCACGTGCTGGCGCGACGCGAGGCCCAGGCCGCGCGCGCCGAGGCGGAGCAGGCGAACAAGGCGAAGAGCCAGTTCCTGGCCAACATGAGCCATGAGATCCGGACGCCCATCAACGCAATTATCGGGTACACCGACCTGCTGGATCTCGGTATCGCCGGGCCGATAACCGAGAGACAGAAAGAGCAGCTGGAACGGGTACGCCTGAGTGGACAGCACCTGCTGGGGCTGATCGAGGATATTCTGGACCTCGCAAAGGCGGAGGCCGGCCACATAGAGGTGGGGCACGAGCGGGCACTCGCGGTGAACGCTATCGCGGCGGCGCTAGCTCTGATTGCCCCGCAGGCCGCGCAAAGAGGAATCAGCATAGAGGATCCCTGCTCCGACGACGCTTCGATAGCATATGCTGGCGATGAGGATCGGGTGCGGCAGATCCTTGTAAACCTCCTCTCGAACGCCGTCAAATTCACGGAGTCCGGCGGTACGATCCGCGTCAGTTGCGGTACCAGCTCGGACGTGGCCCGCGAGTTGGAGGTCGAGCAGGGTGGCCCGTATACATACATCCGGGTTGAGGATACGGGGGTAGGCATCGATGAATCGCAGATCGACGCGGTGTTTCGACCATTTCTTCAGGTGGAGACCGGCCACACGCGAACGCGGGGCGGAACTGGCCTGGGGCTGACGATAAGTCGGCAGCTGGCCCGCCTCATGGGAGGCGACCTGACACTCGAAAGTAAGCCGGGTGTGGGATCAGCCTTCACACTCTGGCTTCCCACCGATCAGTCGATGGACTCGTCACTCGACAAGTCGTTGATCGAAAAGACTCGCGAGGCTCCTCCCCAGTACCTCGCTGAGGTAGGCGCCGCCGTTCAGGACCAGATACAGGAGATACTCGAATCCTTCGCCGCACGGATTCGCAATGATCCTGTGATTGCCCCGGCGGATTCGCTGTCGGGGGCGGATCTGGAAGATCATACATCGAGTTTCTTAGCCGATATTGCCCAGTCACTCGTCTCATTGGAGGAGAACGGCGTCGAGGGCGCCGACCTCCTGCGGGACGGCACCGAGATACAACAGTTCATCGCGAAACTCCATGGCGCACAACGGGCGCGACTCGGCTGGTCCGAAGACGGAATAGTGCGAGAGTTTGCAATACTGCGCAGAGTTGTTGAATCCGCTGTGCGCGCGCGAGTCGATTCGGCCGCCGATCTCGGTGATGCGCTTGGCATCCTCATGCGCTTCCTCGACCATGCCGAGCACATCAGCCTCATGGCGTGGCGGCGGGCGGCGGCCGGGAAGGGCGCGGGAACTGGCGCTCGATGAGCTGCTGCAGTCATTGTGCGGACGCCGAGAATCTGTTCAGTCAGAGAACCGCGCGGCGCGACCTCCGGCGGTACCGCAGGCGGGGACCACATGCTACGACAAAGCTCCTCCTGCAAATGCTCCAGCACGAGGACCTTCGAGGTGGCGAGCTCCTCGATATTGGCGGCGGCATCGGCGCGATCCAGCATTCGCTTATGGAGCACGGACTTTCGCACGCGGTACATGTCGACGCTTCCACCGCATATCTCGCCGCTTCGAAGGACGAGGCCGCCAGGCGGGGGCACCGCGATCGCGTGGTGTACGCTCACGGTGACTTCGTTCAGCTATCCGCCGATCTGCACGATGCCGATTTCGTGACCCTCGATCGAGTAGTCTGCTGCTATCCTGACATGCCGCGGCTCATTGCGGCGTCCACTTCAAAGGCACGCCAGCTATACGGGCTGAGCTATCCGCGCGAGCGCACCGCTACACGCGCTGGACTGGCGCTCGGCAATCTGTACTTCCGCCTGCGTGGCAGCGACTTCCGCAGCTATCTCCATTCTCCGGCAGCTATCACTTCCGAGATCCTGCAACGCGGCTTCGAGCTCGTAGCACGGGATCACACTCTCCTCTGGGAGGTGGCACTCTACCGGCGCACCGCCCGCGCATAACCCACCTTGACTTACATAGAGCTGTCATGTATAGTGGTCTCAGGTATTGTTCCTGGGGCATGCTGCGAGGTGGGCGATGGATATCAACAAGGATCTGGTCGCGGCGTCCGCGACTCCGCTGGTTCTGGCGATTCTTACCGAAGGCGACAGCTACGGCTACGCAATACTCAAGCGGGTGAGTGAGCTGTCGGACGGAGGTCTGGAGTGGACGGACGGTATGCTGTATCCGGTGCTGCACCGCCTGGAGCGGCAGGGGCATATAGAAGGGCGATGGGGATCTTCGGAAACGGGCCGACGGCGTAAGTACTATAGAATAACCGGCCAGGGTAGGGAGCAGTTGAGAGAGCATCGGCAGCAGTGGCAGACAGTTGATTCCGCGCTTCGCAACATCTGGCTCTCGGTGTGGATCCCGCTCGGGCCAGCATGCAAACCAGTCTGGCAGGGAGGCTGAGCAGATGGCCGTTTCACAGTCGCGGGATCAGCTCGAGGAGCAGATCGATCAATGGCGAGGTTACCTGCGTCGCCACCAGGCGATAAGCCCTGCTGATGTGGAAGAGCTGGAGGACCACCTGCGCGGTCAGGTCGCCACGCTTACCGGAGCCGGCCTGTCGGCGGACGAAGCCTTTCTGGTGGCCGTAAAGCGGCTGGGCGCGCTGGACGCGATTTCGAACGAGTTCGCACGCGAGCATTCGGAGCGCCTGTGGAAGCAGCTGGTGGTCGCCCAGGCCCCGTCAGGCGAAGCGAAGCGCGAATATCGCAAGGAATTCATGGTCGTGCTCGCCCTGGCGGTCGCCGCTGCGCTGGCGGTGAAAGTACCCGAGTTGTTCGGCGTGGAGCTATCCGGCACTGACGACCGGGAGACTATGTTCTACGTTCGCAACTTCAGCCTCTTCGTGCTCCCGCTGCTCACCGGCTATTTCGTCTGGAAGCGCGGAGTGACGGCGAGGACCTGGGGTTGGCTCGCGCTCCTATTCGTCGTGGCGCTCGTTGTGGCGAATATCTACCCGTTCCAGCCCGATAGCGACACCGCGGCGCTTACCGCGCTGCACCTTCCGATAGCTTTATGGCTCGTTGTGGGGGTCGCCTACGTAGGTGGCCGCTGGCGGGATAGCGGTCGTCGCATGGACTTCGTCCGCTTCTCCGGTGAGCTGTTCATCTACTACGTTCTCATCGCACTGGGTGGCGGTGTTCTGATCGGCTTCACAATGGGGATGTTCGAGGCGATCGGTATCGATGCGGAATGGATGGTCGAGGATTGGCTCGTACCCTGTGGAGCGCTGGGAGCGGTCATCATCGGCTCATGGCTGGTCGAGGCCAAGCAGAGCGTAATCGAGAATATGGCGCCAGTGCTCACCCGGCTGTTTACGCCACTGTTCGCGGCTACCCTGCTGATCTTCCTCGCGACCATGGCGTGGACTGGTCGAGGGATAGACATCGAGCGCAACATCCTCATCGCCTTCGACCTGCTACTGGTCCTCGTTTTTGGGATGCTGCTCTACTCCGTGTCGGCGCGTGACCGGGAGGCACCACGCGATCTCGGTGACCTGCTGCTCGTCGTGCTGGTCATCTGCGCGCTGATCACAGATGGCGTCGCTCTGGCGGCGATAGGCGCGAGGATCTCCGAGTTCGGTTTCACCCCTAACCGCGTTGCGGCTCTGGGCGAGAACGTCGTCCTCCTCGTCAACCTCGCGGTGTCGGCCGGGCTCTACGTTCGCTTCATGCGCGGCCGCGGATCCTTCGCCGCACTTGAACGCTGGCAGATGGCCTATCTGCCGGTTTACGCAGTCTGGGCAGCGGTTGTGGTGGTGCTTTTCCCGCTGATATTCGGTTTCGCCTGAGGCTTACACGCGTATTGCGCGAGGTGTAAAACAACGGAGTGTCGGGCGCGAAGCTTGCACTCAGTGCGCTCGCTAACTTTGTTGTGCAAAGTACTTCACATCTCTGGAGGGAGGAAGATGAGTAGCACGAGCGTGGATGTGCTGGTGGTCGGGGCCGGACTGGCCGGCTTGGAGTGCGCGCGCGGCCTGGGCGAGACAGGCTCGCGCGTGCTCCTGATAGACCGCAAACAGACAGTGGATCACGCGGTTCACACGACGGGAATATTCGTTCGCCGGACCCTGGAGAGCTTCGCACTCCCGGAAGTCTGCCTGGGACCTCCTGTGCGGCGGGTGGTGCTCTACTCGCCAAGAGGTCGGGCGTTGCCGCTGGAGAGCCGCCACGACGAGTTCCGCGTGGGGCGGATGGGGGCGCTATACAACGACGCTCTCGACGCTTGTGTCAGGGTTGGTGTGGAGTGGCGGCCGGAAACGACGCTGGAGGCACTCGAGCCGGACGGCGCCGGGTGCGTCGCCACCCTGGCGCGGGCTGGGCGACGGGAGCGATTCCGGGTACGATTCGTGGTGGGCGCGGACGGTGCTGTCTCGCGGGTCGCGGCCGCGCTCGGGCTGGACGAGAACCGGGAATGGATAGTCGGCGTGGAGGAGGTTTTCCGCGGCGTCAGTACGGGGCAGGCACCCGCGTTTCATTGCTGGCTCGATCCGACTGTGGCGCCGGGTTACATCGCGTGGGTGGTAGATGACGGCGAGGAAATTCACGTAGGTGTTGGCGGCTACGCATCGCGGTTCAAGCCAGCGGAGGCGCTCCGCAACTTCCGCCGGCGCGTGGCGCCGCGCTTCGGACTTGAAGGCATACTGCCCTGCGAGCGACGAGGCGGCTGCATCCCCGTGGGCGGTGTGCTGCCGCGTATAGCATGCTCGCGCGGTTTGTTGACAGGCGACGCAGCGGGCGCGGTTTCTCCGCTCACGGCGGGCGGATTGGATCCATGTCTCCGGCTTTCCGCCCGGGCCGCTGCGGTGACTGCCGAGTACATGGCGACCGGCGACAATGCCGCGCTCGCAGCGTATAGCGGCGCTGCCCTCCGCGCGCGTTTCCGCACCCGACTCTACCTCCGGCGGGCGCTGGCGATGATCAATTCCGCCGCGGCGGCCGAAGTTGCCTGCGCGGCACTTCGTCTCCCACCCCTGCGCGCCGCCGCACGTCATGTGTTCTTCGGTCGCGGCTCGTTCCCTGACTCTGCATCCACTCTGTCATGGATGCCGCGGCATCTCGGAGAGCTCGCATCAGTAACAGCGGCGCACGCTGACTCATCCATCATCCAGGAAAGGGGCCGATAATGACCGTGGGCCTGGCGCTCTTCCCGACCCTTCTTATGGTACTGGCTACGACCGTTCGCGTCTTTCTCGGCGTGCTGGGAATTCACTGGAGCTGAACGAAGCTGGCGCGGCGTAGGATACCTCAATACCTTGCCGCGAAGCCGCTTCCCTCCCTCCTGCTAGACATACCTCCACCACCGGGGACTAAAATGTTGGATACCGCACTGGCTGTACTCCGGGACGAGTTGAACGCCTTCATTGCAACCCGGTCGAGCAGTTACGGCCAGGTAGCGCTCACCGGCATTGTGGACGAGGAGGGGCGATATGCGTTCGCTGACGAGTCGCTTGCGCTATGCCTGCTCGGGTTGGAGGAAGGAAATTCTGTGGGCGAGCAATATTCTGTCGGCAACCCCATTGCCGGCCAGCAACAGGCGCGGGAGCTCGAGTTGAGGTTTGCCCTCAGTGTGATGATAGCAGCGAACTTCAAGAGCTACGAGGTGGCGTTGAAGCACATCTCCTGGGTTATCCACTTCTTTCAGGCTCATCCCGTATTTACGCCCGACCAAACGCCTGCACTCGGGCCGCATATCTTGGAGCTGGTGGTCGACCTTCAATCACCCAGCTATGAGGAGCTTCATCGAATATGGAGTTTCGTGGGGGCGAGGCAGCTGCCCTCGGTCGTCTATACCGTAAGGATGGAGGCTCGGCAGGACCTCGCGCAGAATAGTGGGGTTCTGCCGATTCCCCAAGTCGCGCGCATTTCGCGACCGAAGATATCGCCTTTCCCAACGCGCGGTCTGCCCATTCCCGTGCACTTAGATGAGCCAGATGTCTACGAGGAAGATATGCCGGCGCTCCCGCCTTCGGTGGCCGGGGTTCCAAGCGCGGTTCCGGCATTCGTTGGATATACGGAGAAGGCCCGGCGTGATGCTGATAACGACCTGATCCTCGAGCCGACCAAGATCCACTCTCTCGATGAATACGAGCAGTCTTTCGGCGTCGCGGGTTCGGAGCAGGTGAGCATCGCGGTGGAGCGGACGCCTGCTGCTGACTACCGCACAACCTCACTTCTGGTGGGTGGCGCTACTCCTCACGATTCGCTCCTGCCATCGTACCTGCTCTACTACGCCGTAAGGATGTTTTTCGAGAACGGGGGCGGGCCCTGCTTCATAGTTTCCGTGGGGACTTACGGTGCCGGGGCACCCACGGTCGAGCTGTATGGCGGCACCGCTGCCTCATCGGCGGCGCGTGACCTTCGGGACGGGCTCGACAGGTTGGCTCTGGAGGATGAGATCACCCTGATTGTGATTCCGGAGGCAGTAAAGCTCGACGCCCCACAGTACGGGGGTATGGTCCAGGCAGTCCTGGATCAATGTGGCCGGCTCGGCGATCGGTTCGGCATCTTCGACATCGTCGCCGCCGGGGGGACACTGGAGGCCGACCTTGTCACGGCCCGTACCGCTTTCGGGACCGACCATCTCCAGTTTGGTGCAGCGTACTATCCTTTCGTACGCACCGCTCTGACTTACGGAATGGATGAGACCACCGTCGCCGTGTCGCTGGAGATCGACGGTGATTCAGAAAGTGCCTCAGCTCCGGTGAAGTTGGACAACCTCCGGGCGACAGATCCATCACTCTATAGCTTCGTGAAGACGGCGCTGAACGAGCACCACATCATCATGCCGCCGAGCGGCGCCGTGGCCGGGGCATACGCTGCGACCGACGCCGCAAAGGGCGTCTGGACGGCCCCAGCCAATATCGCCCTCGCCGGAGTCATTGAACCGGTAGTGCTCGTGGATGACGCGCAGCAGGAGAAACTGAATATCGACCCCAGCACCGGCAAGTCGATCAACGCCATCCGCTACTTTCCAGGGAAGGGATCGCTCGTGTGGGGCGCGCGGACTCTCGCCGGCAACGATCCGGAGTGGCGCTACATCCCTGTGCGGCGCTTCTTCAATATGGTGGGTGAGTCGGTAGGGCAGTCGACCAGGTGGGCCATGTCTGACCCGAATGATGCAAACACATGGTTGCGAGTGAGGAGTATGATAGAGGACTATCTCGCTCGATTATGGCGCGATGGGGCGCTGGTCGGCACCACCCCTGATGAGGCCTATTTTGTGAGATGCGGCCTCGGCGCCACCATGACCACCGACGACGTGCGGCAGGGTCGGATCATCGTGGAGATCGGGATGGCCGTGGTGCGCCCCGCGGAGTTCACTACGCTGAAGATCTCACACGAGCAGCCGCCCACCTGATTGGACCGGGGTCAGCTACGGCGGTTCTCTGGTCCGCCATATGCACGGAGTATGGATAACGAGTTCCAAGGATCGTAGAGTGGTATGCCGGTGGGGACACCTCCCTCCGGCCAGAGAAGGAATGATATGGCGAGACGTAGGGGATGGCGGCGCTCCCGCCCGACAACACCGATCGGACGCGCCGTAAGGCGTATCTTCCAGGTGGTGGGCACTGGCGTGCTCGTATGCGGCGTCGCCTGGTCTGCCATATCCGTCGCACGATCGTCGCCCGACTCCCTCCCCACGAAGTCGCTTCTCCCGGACAGCAAAGTGGACATGCCGTGCCTCTCAGTCTCCGCCAGGCGGGAGATGGAGGGCGAAAGCTGCTTCCATGCGATCCAGCGTGACCTCATCGAGAGTCGGATCAGCCTCGACCAGGCGATTGCGATGCTGCGGGCGTGTGACAACGCATCGCCGGAGATGAAGGCGGCACTCGCCGGGCCAACTGGAGGATACCCCGGTCGAGATAGCTACGAGTACACTGAGCGGGTCCGCGACGAGCTCTTCCTGCTAGCGGAGGCTCGCCAGGGCTACCTCGAGGCGGCCGGCCGCTCCCATCGCTGGACTGGCAGTATCGAGCGTTTCATTTCATCAGTTGGTGCGACCACTGGAGATGACCCGGATCGCCATTCAGTCGCGCTGGAGGTGGAGGAGCATCGCACTGCCATGCTCGGCCGGCTGGAGAGCCTGGATGGACTGGGGGTTCATCCCGCACTGCTGGAGATGGCCGAGGCTGGCGTGGAAACCACCTTTGTGCTCAGCGACGCCTGCGCATTGGAAGCCCAGCGCAAGGAGAGATTGGTGCGGATGGGTGCCGGTGTCGTTACTGCGCTTACGGGCGCAGCGGCGGTGGTGGTAGCGAGTGGAGCGGCTGGCTCGATCATCGGCGGCATAACCATCGCCGCGGCACTGGAGGCCGCGGGTGGCGCCTATCTGAGCTATCTCACTGAGCAGGGGACGGCTCGTAGGGATTCTATCGAGCAGGTCGAGGAGCACAAGCCGCCGCCGGCGCCGGAGAAGGAGCCGTTCACTCGGCTCGACCGGACCGGGAAATTGGCAATGGGAGCCCAGGGTGAAGGACAGGGCAGTATCCGCGATCCGCGTGAAGGGGGAGAATGGGAGGAAGCGCCGGGGCCGGATGAAGGTGAGGGCGATGCCTTCGAAGGCGATGCTCCCGCAACGGAGCGGGAGCCCAGGATGGATAGCATTCCAGCGGAGCTGCCACCCCCGCCCGAAGCACTGCTGGAGCTCCCACCGATGCTCGATGAAGAATCGTTCGCCGAGCTCGAGCGGCTGACGCTGCCGGAGGCGCAGGCGAGGCTCGATGAATTCCTCTCATTAGCATCCGCGCCAGCAGCCGAGCGCGGCCGTGCCATTCCGGCCGAATCAGTGGATCGGGCAGCTATGATAGAGGAGGCTCGCGCGGCTTTACGGCTCTGGGTTGAGCAGCGGGAGCTATCTTCGGGATTCGGAAGCTTCTTCGTTCGGGCAGAACTGCACGAAGCACCCGCTTCGAGGCGCGAGGAGCTGCACGACAGGGTGATGAACCGGTACGCGCGTGACCGCTCGATCTATCGTGAGAGCGCCACGATCGAGGAGCTGCGGCAGCGGCTCGCCGAGCGATTGGTTGTCCACTGCCGAGCGGGCGCGGCGAGGGGTGACCTCATGCTGGAAGCCTGTGCCGATCCGACGGCGCTGACGCTGGTTGTGGTCGGCGCAATGCGAGATGCGGAGCTGGCGGTCCCGCGCGGCACAGTACTCGGCGTTCAGGCTCAGGGCCCCGACTTCCACGCTGTTCTTTTTGACTCCATCGCTCATGACGTGGTATCGCTCGTCAGCGGGGACCGGGTTGATGGCGTTCGCGCGCCTATCTACCATCCTGCTTCCTTCTACTACGGGTATCTGGCGGAAAATGGGGTGACCCCGGCCATCGACCCGGAGGAGCACCTCCTGATCGCACGTGCCGACGGTGGAGCTGCACCTCCGCCCGTTGAGTGCGAGGAGCCATCCCGTAACTTTTTTGGGAAGATCCTGGACTGGTTTCGCTCACTCGTCGGTGCCGACGTGCCGTCGCGCCGCGGGGCCGCATGCGGTAAGCTCGCCGGCGGAGTTCCGGGCCGCACGGCTGAAGAGCCGGGCAGTGAACGCCGCAGCGGAGGTGTGAGCGTTACCCTCTCCATGCCCAACCCGGCCATCCCAATCGGCGGGGGTCAGCAGGGTGGCGGTGGGCAGGGAGGTGGGGGTGGGGGCGGCGGAAACGGCGGCTCGCCCGCCGGCTCTCCGGGCGGAAAGTCCGGGAGCGGTGGCGGCGATGGGAACGTGGCGAATGGCGCCCAGAATGGCGCTAAGTCGGGCGATGACGGAGTAGCCAGCGCATCGCCGAAGGACACTCCGGACCACGGCGGTGGTCGGAACGGCGAGGCTGCGGGCAAGGGAAGCGGGAAATCAGGCAGTTCAGGTGGAGAAGCCGGCGCGGGCGCCGCTGCCCGTCGAGGCCCGGACCTCATATCGGTCGCGGAGGAGACGCTGGAGCTGGCTGGCGCTGCGCGCGATGATGCCACGCTGCACGTCCGGCCCTGGCACCTGCGCGCGGATCATAGCTTCACCCCATCCGCTGGCCTGGTGCTGTACGCGGCCAATGAGAACGCACTCGCTCGCTTCGGACCGGAGGAGCAGTTCGTCACCATGTCGCCCTCCGCTACCGAGGAGCAGCGCAGGATGTTTGCGGCTGACTCCTTCCCCATATTTCCCGCAGGCACAGGCTGCGATGCACCCGACCTTCCGCCGCGCCGGGTATTCAGAAGGGCAACGCCCAACGATGGTGACTCCCGCTATGTCTTCTGCGATCATGACGAGTCGATCGTCGCCTTCCGCTCCGACGAGCAAGCTGCAACCTACGCGAGTTTAGGCGCGCCCGACCGGCCGCTGCTGCTGACGCGTCTGTCATCCGATCGCATCGCCCAGTTCCAACAGAGCCCAAAGGTGGAGCGGCTGCGGGCCTTCCTCGGCGATCCGGACCTGATCCACAACCTCACTGTCACCGAGCTCGACTCGCTGGTGAGCACGGCGAATCAGCTGCTCTGGCTACAGGAGCGGCTCGAAGCCGCACTGCTTCAGACAATGGGCGAGCTCGAGGGCTCGGGCGTCCGTTCCTACTATTATGAGCTCCACAGGCAGGTAGCCCAGAGTCCTTTCCTCCTGCATCTCGTCGAGGAGGTCTACCGCTTCAACCAGCGACTCGCCTCGGACCCGCTACGCACACTGGCCTGGGCGGACGCCCTGCCGAGCGATCAGCGGCAGCGGTTCTTTCAACTCTACGCGGCCCTCGGCTCCATGATGTACTGGCCGGACCGCTGGCAGGCGCTGCACAAGCGGTACGCCGACCAATCGACGGCGTCGCCGCTGCCGGTGCGAAGCGATGACGGTCCGTCACTCGATTTCTTGCAGGTGATGAGCGATCCCACCCGTGTGCAGGTCGACTGGCCGCATGAGCGGCCGCCGATCCGACCATCCATCCGCGATACGCGAATGCAGAATGGGGCGGCACCGACCGATGAGGAGATCGCGGAGCCGACGGACGCTGAGGAGAGATACCGTCAGAAGGTCAGGGAGCGCCGGCGTGGCGGAACCGGCGGTCTGGGAGATACGGGTGAGGGTGATGGGCTCGGGCCCGAACGTGGGCACCGCCCGCTCCAGATCATCCGCATACGGGTGAAGCCTGAAACCGGTAATCCCGATCGTCCGCGTTTCCCGGACGACAACCCCACCCGACCAGGCGGAACTGAGGGAAAGCGCAAGGTGCAGGAGGAGTCAGCCTCCAGGCAGGAGCCGGCGCTCTGGATATCACCCGAAGCTTTTGTCGACGCGATCCTCTCCGGGTGGGATGCGCCTGGGGAACCGCCAGCGAGCGCCGGTCGGGTGCCGCCGGTACTTCGCTTCAGCCCTCGCCTGCGCGACCTGTTCCTAACGGAGATGAACGAAGGCAAGCTGTACGAGGGACGGTTGGTCCATGCGATAACCGTGCTGACCTCGGGAGGGTGGCTGCGATTCGAGGAATTACGCGATGCCATGGGCGGCACGTGGAGCGGTGTCCGCGCCTACGATACCGGCCGCTACGCGGTCGAGTATTCTACGGCCGCTGCCATCACCGAGCAGGAGCAGGTCGGTGGCCCCGACTTCTTCACGAAAACGAGCGTCGCGATCCCCGCGGACCTCGTCGCGCCTGTCCGCACGATCTTCACGCGCGATGGATTCGGAGCATTCGACCTCGAGGTGCTGGATCCGCGCGAGGCGCTCGCGCTGCCGCCGGCAGACCCCGGCTCCGCTGAGGCCGCGGCCGCGCGGGGGGACCTGCTTCGCGCGCTGCGGATTATCTCAGAACAAAAGAGTCCCGGATAGTTGTTAAGCGGTGGCCGGCGCGCTTTGCTCAGCGAGATACGCATGTACGAACTTCACTGCCATCGCGCCCTCGCCGACGGCTGAGGACACCCGCGGGATGGAACCCAGCCGTACATCGCCCGCGGCGAAAACTCCGGGGTGACTCGTCTCCAGAAGGTAGGGCTCACGCTGCAGCCGCCAGTTAACGGAATTGGTGATGGCGCGACCGGTGCGGATGAAACCCTTCGGGCCCGTCTCGATCTGCGGGGGGAGCCAGGTGGTCCGCGGCACAGCGCCGATGAAGCTGAAGAGCCCTGGCGTCCTGATGGTGCGTGACTCTCCAGTCCGGGTGTTTTCCACCACCACTGCGTTGAGTCTGTCATCTCCGAGCACCTGGCGCACCTCTGTATGGCAGAGCACCTCCACATTCTCCGCCGCTTCCACCCGCCCCGCTAGGTAGCTGGACATGCTTTTTCGCAGGTCGCCGCTTCGCACGAGGAGCTGCACCCGGCGAGTGTGCTCGGACAGGAACATCACCGCCTGGCCAGCGGAGTTGCCTCCGCCTACCACCACTACGTCGCTTCCCGCGCAGGCGGTCAGCTCCGTTGGCGTCGCCGCGTAGTAGATTCCGACCCCGTCGAAACGTTCACGGTCGGGAACGTCCAGCTTGCTATAATCGGCGCCGGTTGCGATCAGCACGCATCGTGCGGCGGCCCGCTCGCCGGTTTCCAATTGGATGACCGGATAGTCGCCATCCACCTCCATGCCTGATACAGGAGCGGGAGATGAGAGCTCCGCCCCGAATTTCTGGGCCTGAAGTGTGGCTCGACCCGTAAGGTCGGCACCGGTGATACCGGTCGGGAAGCCGAGATAATTCTCGATCTTCGTGGAAGCGCCAGCCTGGCCGCCGGGTGCGACGCCTTCGAGCACAAGGGTTGCGAGCCCTTCCGACGCTCCGTACACCGCCGCAGCTAGCCCCGCTGGACCAGCGCCCACTATCACCAGGTCGTACGGCTCCGACCGTATTGGTCGCCTGAGCCCCAGCGCGTCCGCGACCTCCCGGATGGATGGGTTGCGCATCAGCGGATCGCCGGCGTACGCCACTACCGGCAGGTCTGCCTCGGCTATGCCGAAGTCCGCAAGCGTGTCGGCGACGCCCGACTCTTCCTCCACATCTATCCAGGTGAAAGGCACCTGATTGCGCGACAGGAACTCGCGCATCTGAAAAGACTCGCGCGAGGCTCCTGAGCCGATCAGCCTGAGCCCCTCGAATCCCGATTCGAGCAGTTCCTCCCGGCGCGCGATGAACGCGCGCAGGATCGTATCGCCGAGACGTGGCCGCTCGTCTATGATCCGGCGAACGTCGCCGGACGAGACACCGAACACTTCCGTTTCTCCCCGAGCTATCGCCCCAACCACAGGGCGTCGGCGGGTCAGGATATCGATATCGCCGGTAAATTGGCCCGGGCCATGGATGGCGATCCGGCGCGGCTCATCGCCGGAACGGTCGAGGACCTCGATAGCACCTTTAAGAACTATGTAGAACCCACCCCTTCTATCACCCGCCCGAAAGAGCGGGTCCCCATCATGGAGGCTCCTGCGCCTGCCGTACGAAGCGAGCGCCTGGATCTCCGCGTCGTCCAGCCGGGGATTCGTTATCTCGATGGGCTCCTGATCGCTCATCGCGGTGTCCAATCGATACCTTCAGGTGTTTCCAAGGCTCTCGTAGGTTTCAGATAACGGCGGCGCCACTAAGTGGGATGAAAAGCGAGCACCGCCCAGCTGCAGTCAGGTAGTCAGGCGCCAGGATAGGCTGAATGTTGAAGTGTGGCGGTCGCAAGCATTACACCAACTGATCGTGATCTGGCACTGTCAGCGTCCGAAGTCAAACATAATCGCCCTCCATCGCGCCTGACACTTGCGCGGGAACATTGCTTGCTTTGGTTGGTTGGCAGACTTGCGAAGATCCGCACCTCCGCACATCCTCCCACAAATGAGGCGGTCCGACGCCCACGCGTTCGGCGACACAACCAGGAGAACCGAGTATGGCGACAACTGAAGCAATTCCGGCCCTGCGAATTCAGCAGAGCAGCGTTCAAATGGAGTCGGCCAGGGGGCCGCTGGCTGCGAGCTACAGTGAGGCCCGCGCCTTCACCGAACAGCTGACGAAAGGACTTGTCCCTGAGGATATGGTGGTGCAGTCGATGCCGGACGTAAGCCCCACCAAGTGGCACCTCGCGCACACGACCTGGTTCTTCGAACGCTTCGTCCTGATGGAGCATCTACCAGGCTACGCTCCGCTCCATGAAGTGTATCTCTACCTGTTCAACTCGTATTACCAGCAGGCCGGCGAGCGCCACTGTCGTGACCAGCGCGGATACATCTCCCGGCCCACGGTGGCCGACGTGATGGCGTACCGACAGCATGTCGATGCGGCGATGGCGAGGCTGATCGCGGAGGTGGACGCGCCGCGTTTTCAGGTGGTGGAACCTTTGATAACTCTGGGGATCAACCACGAGCAGCAGCACCAGGAGCTGCTAGTTGCGGATATAAAGCACGTCTTCTCAGTCAACCCACTGCGTCCCGTGTACCGGGAGGGTGCGGGGCGACCGAGCGCTGGACGGGCGCAACCGCTCGGCTGGCTCGCCTTCGAGAGTGGCGTGCGAGAGATTGGGCACCATGGTGGTGGATTCGCTTACGACAACGAAGGCCCGCGCCACCGCCAGTTCCTGGAGCCATTCGAGATCGCCGACCGGCTGGTGACGTGCGGCGAGTACCTGGAGTTCATGGTTGATCGCGGCTATAGCCGCCCGGAGTTCTGGCTCTCCCTCGGGTGGGCGACGGTGCAGGAAAATGGCTGGACCGAGCCCTTTTACTGGGAGCAGCGCGACGGCGTCTGGATGATCTTCACCCTGGGCGGGATGCGGGAGGTGGATCCCGAAGAGCCGGTGTGCCACCTCAGCTACTTCGAAGCGGACGCCTACGCACGCTGGGCCGGTGCGCGCCTCCCGACGGAGGCCGAGTGGGAGATCGCGACCGCGGATCTGCCGGTGGAGGGCAACCTGGTCGACGAGCTGCGCTTCCACCCGTCGGTCGCGCGCGGCGGGTCGGGTCTGCGGCAGGCGTACGGCGATGTCTGGGAATGGACCGCGAGCCCCTACACCCCGTACCCCGGTTTTCGTACGGCAGCGGGCGCGGTGGGCGAGTACAATGGCAAGTTCATGTGCAACCAGTACGTGCTGCGCGGCGGCAGCTGCGCTACTTCGCGCAGCCATATCCGTTCTACCTATCGTAACTTCTTCCCGCCCGAGGCCACCTGGCAGTTCACCGGCGTGCGGTTGGCGCGTGACCTCGCGCTTCCGGAGGTCCGCTGAGCGCCGAACGGGATGCGTTGCTGGCGGAGATAGGCGCGGGGCTGGCCCGGCCGCAGAAGGAGCTGCCGAGCAAGCTGTTCTACGATGAGCGTGGCTCCGAGCTCTTCGAGGATATCACCCGGCAGCCCGAGTACTACCTCACCGGGGCTGAGCTGGCGCTGCTCCGCGAGCATATCCCACGCTGGATTGCGGAGCAACGGCCGCGGGCGCTCGTCGAACTGGGGGCGGGGAGCGCTTCCAAGACGCGGGTGATTCTCGATGCCCTGTGCGCACACGGCGGCGGAACCTATGTCCCGGTCGATATCAGCGCCGACTTCCTCGCACGCACCGCCGCGGAGCTTCGTCGCGACTATCCCGGACTGGAGGTTCTGCCGGTCGCAGAGGACTTCACGCATTCGGTATACCTTCCCGCGTCGTTGCCACGGCCCGCGTTGCTGACTTTTCTGGGGAGTACGATCGGAAACTTCACAGAGGCTGCGGCGGTTAAGCTACTGCGCCAGGTCCAGACGGCAATGCAACCGGGAGACTGCTTCCTGCTCGGGGTCGATCTGCGCAAGAACAGGGCGGTGCTGGAGGCCGCCTACAATGACAGGCGCGGTGTGACGGCGGCATTCAACCTGAACCTGCTGCGGGTGGTGAATCGGCGAGTCGGTGCCGATTTCGACCCCGCGGCCTTCCGGCACCGCGCGTTCTACGAGGCCCGCCGGCACCGTATCGAGATGCACCTCGTCTCCACACGACCGCAGGTGGTGCGCGTTCCGGGCGCGGGCGAGTTTGCGTTCCGCGACGGCGAGACGATCCGCACCGAGATCTCCTGCAAGTACGACAAGCAGTCGATTGAAGCCATACTTGCGGCCGCGGATCTGGATCTCATGGAGTGGCAGGCCGGCGCGGACGAGCGGTTCGGCCTGGCGCTGATAGCCAGGCCGTTCACTCACGACGATGGAGCGACCCGCCAGAGCTCCCCGTTGTCTTCGTCGGTCACGATGTAGAGAGCTCCGTCCGGGCCCTGCCGTACGTCACGTACACGCTGGCCGCGATCCGTGAGCAGATGTTCCTCACCGACGACGCGGCCGTCCTCCATCTCCAGGCGCACTAGCGCGTTTGCCACCATCCCACCAATAAAGAGATCGCCGCGCCAGTCCGGGAACGCTTCACCCGTATACCACTGCGCGCCTGACGGCGCGATCACCGGATCCCAGTAGTAGACAGGCTGCTCGAAACCCTCGCGCTGGGTGACCGCGTCCGGGATCGGCTCGCCAGAGTACTCCTCGCCGTAGGATACGAGGGGCCAGCCGTAGTTCTTACCGGCCTGTATGAGGTTCACCTCATCGCCGCCCTTTGGGCCGTGCTCCACAGTCCACAAGCGCCCCTCGGGGTCGAAGGTGGAGGCCTGTATGTTCCTGTGTCCCAGCGTCCAGACTTCGGGTTGTGCATCCCCTTGCCCTGTGAACGGGTTGTCTTCAGGCACGGAGCCGTCGGGTCGGATTCGCAGCACCTTCCCGAGATGATTGTCGAGCCGCTGCGCGTGCACTCGCATTGGCGTGTCCGAGCGCTCGCCCGTGGTGATGTACAGCATGCCGTCCGGACCGAATGCTAGCCTGGAGCCGTAGTGCATGCTGTTGGTGTAGGTAGGCATCGCCCGGAAGATTACCTCTACCTGCCCGACGCTTCCGCGATCATCGGACAACACGCCGCGCGCGACGCTGGTGCCGTTGCCCACGTCCCGCGGCTCGGCGTAGCTCCAGTAAATGGTACTATCTGAGGTGAACGTGGGGCTCAGCGCGACGTCCAGGAGGCCGCCCTGACCCTCGGCGTGGACCGGTGGTAGGCCGCTTATAGGCGCGCCTATATCTCCCGCCGCCGTAACGATACGCAGCCGCCCGGGCCGTTCCGTGATCAGCAGGTCGCCGCCCGGAAGCGGTTCCACCGCCCACGGATGCACGAGCCCGCGTGCGAGCACGTCGACCTCGAAGGCGACCTCGGAATCGACAGCGCATGCCCTTGTCTGGCCGGGGAAGGCTGGTCGCTGATCCGGTGCGTTGGCTTCGCGCGTCTCGACTGTTGGGCAGTCGATCTCCTGGGCTGCGAGACCAGCGGTCTGGCCGGACGCTACCGGAGGATCAGCCGCATCGCCGGAGCCAGCGCACCCGATTGCCAGAACGGCAAGAACGATCGACGAGATGATGGATAGGGGGATCATGCGCATTGTCATACCTCGTGAGAGAGGTCCATTGGGAAGGCCGCCAGAGCGCGCCCGGCCGCAAAAATGGGTCCTTCATCCTATGTTGTCGTTGGGGAACGGCCTTTGCGCGAGTGGACAGGAGTCGGGTAACCATGCTTAATAACGGAGATCTCACGTGTCATCCCCCACAGATGATCGCGCGGCTGGAACGGTATCAGCGACCGCGCCCTGGCCGCCGCTGCCGCTCACGGAGTGGCAGGATACCTACGCCACCCTCCATATGATGACGCAGGTGGTGGGCAAGATCCGCCTGGCGTGCGCGCCGATGGTCAACCACTGGTGGCAGGTGCCGCTCTATGTCAGCGCGCGCGGCCTCACCACCTCGGCGATGCCGCACGGGACGCGTACCTTCCAGATCGACTTCGACCTCATCGATCACATCCTCCAGGTGCGAGTCGACGACGGAGGCGAGCGGGATATCGCACTGCGCCCGCGGCCGGTCGCGGAGTTCTACCATGATGTGATGGAGGCGCTACGATTGCTCGGAGTTCCAGTCAGGATCTGGAGCCGACCCGTCGAGATCGAGGATCCGATCCCCTTCGATCAGGACTTCCAGCACACGAGCTATGATGCCGATATGGTGCACAGGTGCTGGCAGGTGCTCCGCCAGGCCGACCGCGCGCTGGCGGAGTTTCGCTCCGGCTTCGTCGGCAAGTGCAGCCCGGTGCACTTCTTCTGGGGGAGCTTCGACCTGGCCGTTACCCGCTTCACCGGGCGGCGCGCACCGGAACACCCGGGTGGAATCCCCAACCTGGGTGATTGGGTGACCAGGGAGGCCTATTCCCATGAGTGCAGCAGTTGCGGCTTCTGGCCCGGAAGTGGTCCTGTCCCGGAGCCTGCATTCTATGCGTACGCGTACCCCGAACCGGCCGGATACGGCGACTATCCCGTCCGCCCGGCGGAGGCGTACTATAGCGAGGAGATGCGCGAGTACATCCTCCCCTATGAGGCGGTCCGGCACGCCCGAGACCCGAGGGGCATGCTGCACGATTTCTTCCAGAGCACCTACGAGGCGGGTGCGGAGCTGGGCGACTGGAACCGGGATGAGCTCGAGCACGACAACCCAGAGCTCGGGCGAGAAGCTCCGCCGCGAGCGCCCACTTTTCCGCGACAAGAGTCTTAACCAAACCTTGCCATCACTATGCCGAACACATGCACGCACCTGGATCAGATCCGTGAGGTCGAACCTCGCACTCCCGATGGGTGCGAAGAGTGCCTCCAGACGGGCGACCGATGGGTCCACCTGAGGCTCTGTTTGACCTGCGGTCACGTCGGTTGTTGCGATTCCTCCCCTAACAAGCATGCCACGAAGCACTTTCACCGTAGCAAGCACCCAATCGTGCAGTCGTTTGAACCGAATGAAGACTGGTCGTGGTGCTACGTCGATCAGGTAGATCTTGAGCCGAGCGATATCCAGGACGCGATCACCAGGAATGGGCGGTCGTGATGACCCAAAGCATTCGCTGGTCAGCTCTGTGCGGAACTCTCGCTATCGCGGCTGTCATGATCGGCTGTGGATCGGCCACTGTGCCAGATGAGCATAGCGACGCGCCGTTGCAGACAGATAGACCCGTGTACCAGCTGCAGAGAGATATCAGCGGCAGTCTGATTGTGGACATCCCGTTCACTTATGACAACGGAACCGGCAAGACGGTGTATCTGGTGAACTGCAAGGGCGCTGTTCCGCCGTCTCTTGAGAAGTGGCGTGACGGTGAATGGGTGCACGGGTGGAGCCCCGTTTTGCCACAATGCCTCAGCTCACCAATCCAGATTGCACCCGGCGCACTTTACGAGGACACCCTGCGGGTGTACGCCGCCCGAAAGGGGAGCAACGCGGCGCCGCAGTTCGAGGCCGCGGATCCGACCGGCACTTACCGGCTCGTATGGCACGTGACGCTGCACAACTACGACTTTGACAATCCTCCGGCTGGGACGCCGTTAGCCCTGGAGAACCGTATTTCCAACACCTTCCAGTTGCGAGCGCCGTAGTCGGCAAGCCACACATCGGAAGTATTCTAGAAGAGCGGATCGCCTTCCAGCTCCGACGCCTGTTTGATCCAACTTGTCACGAGCTCCTCGTCGAGCTCATCGTCCTCACGGATATCGAGGTAGCGCACGTGCTCGTGTTTGGACTTCCCGGGTGGTAATGGGTCCAGCGATGTGCCGCGGTGAAAGGTCACCTTTACATACTTCGTAAAGCAATGGTAGCTGAGGAACCAGCCCCGGTCCTCGATACCATAAAATGGTGAGTTCCATCTCACGGCCTTACGTACCTCAGGAACGATGCGCTCAATGAGCTTGTCCAGGCGCCGCCCCACGTCATGCTTCCAGCCCGGCATGGCATCTATGTAGGCCTGCACAGGTGCGTCGCCGTCGCCCTTCGGAATCTGGGGGTTGCCGCCCGACAGGAGCTTCGGCTTCGCCGCCCCACGTTTCCCGGCAGGTTTTTTTGCTGGTTTCGCTGGCTTCCGGGCATCCTTTCCGGACGGCTTTGTGGATTTTGCGTTCATTTGCGAGCGTAGTGATTAGTTTTTGCGCATCCGACGCGGTACAGGTGTGCATTACCGTCAGCACGCCGCAAGGGCAATGCCTCGAACGTTGTATCGTTCAGCACCCGAGCCTGGCCCGATTGATTGCGTCGCGGCACGTCGATCCCCATACTTTTCCGGCACATTAGCCCCTGATATCTACATTGAACCAATCGTTACCTGCTAGCCGATCTCGCACCAAGCGAGGTGGGTAGATCCCGAGGTCGGCGCCGTCGCCGGCGCTGGACGATTTGCCGACCTGCTTTTCGGGTCGTCCCTTGCACACCAGTAGCAGGACCGCACTCCCCACTAGCTCAAATTTGTGAGCGACGCCCTCGCGAGGTCCAATGCCCGAAACTCTCACAGAAGCTCGCACGATAGACGAAGTTCTGGACTGTCTGGACGTGGAGATCCGGGGGAACGTGCGAGATGGGAACCGACTCGCATATTTTGCTTGCCTGTATCGGCTGGTGACGCAACGCGTAAGGGATGGAATCCAGACAGGGCGCTTCGAGGACGGTCCGCGGATGGAGCGGTTCGACGTGATCTTCGCCAATCGCTATCTGACCGCGCTCGAGGCTAAGCGCACCGGTCAACCTGTGACCCGGAGTTGGACGAGAACGTTCCAGGCCGCGGAGTGGGGCCATCTGGTGAT
>DASSKB010000139.1:0-23132 GCA_035690925.1 Longimicrobiaceae bacterium | reverse complement strand
GTCCCGCTCGTGGGCCCATGGATAGGCGGCGCGGTCGCAACCGCAGTGGCCTTCCTGGACGACCCCACAAAAGGCCTCTGGACGGCACTCGCGGCGCTGGCGATCCAGCAGGTGGAGAACAACATCATAGTCCCCTGGGCAATGTCCAGGGCCGCTAATGTTCACCCCTTCGTCACCCTCTTCGCACTCGTCCTCTTCGGCAGCCTCTTCGGCATCCTCGGCCTTCTCCTATCCATCCCCCTCGTCCTCTTCTTCTGGACGGTCATCGAGGTGCTCTGGGTAGAACGCGCCATCGATACGGACGACGATTGGATTCCGGACGTTGTCGAAGAATGAAGGAAGGAATTTTGAATTTTGAATTTGAATTAACTACAACTGCCCGGGAACCGAGCGATTCAATTCAAAATTGCAACTCAGGATCAAAGACGTCTTTCATTCCGGATGTGCCCCTGGCTTTGTTCCTCTGCGTCTCCGCGTCCTCCGCGGTAAATTTAACCGCGGAGACACGGAGAACGCAGAGGATCTCACTTACAGACAACGCTAGTAATTTCAACTGCAGTAGCGCGAGCTGTTGCAGTTAATTCAAAATTGCCGTTCCTCACCTTCCGGGTGACGGAAACACGACATAACTCTGATGTCCCTGGTCGTCCACGGCGGCGACGCCGAAGAAGTAGTTGTCGATTATCACGTTCTCGACGGTGTACTCCGTCACGTTGCCGACCCAGCGTGAGCGAGTCCACGTCGGTTCGGTAGGCTTGCGCCAGAAAACCCGATACCCGAGCAGGTCCGGGGCAGTGACCGCGTCCCAGCTGAGGGTCGGGGAAGGCCTGACGGCACCCCTAATAGTCACGTTCGCCGGTGGCGGCGGGGCCCATCCGAGTGAAGCGAGGGTTGCGGCGTTGAGCGCGGTGAGCTTGGCAGCGTAGTCGAAGTCTACCCCCTCGATCACGTCACCATACTCTATCCCGTCCTCCGTTCGGAGATCCTGGTGCTGCATCACATAGTTCTCGTTGGTCTCCATCAGGCGAACCGCGGGGTAGCCTTCGAGAAAGAACGGTGTATGGTGACCGCCGCGCCCGTAGCGGTCGAGGCGATAGATGATCTGGACGTCGAGGTTGAGCAGGTACTGGTCGGCGACTCTGTCGATGTAGCGGGCGAGCTGGCGTGAGGGTGTGTCGAGCTCGCCGCCGGTGCGGAGGATCCTGTTGAGCTCGCGCGGCTCGGTGTCCGGGTGGATACCCGGCGCGAATACGCGCGCGGTGGTGTTGTCCACGACCCCGGTTATCCCGTGGAAGTTTCCTATCATGTCATTGTTGATTACCGCATCTATCTCCCACCCGTTGGCCTTGGCGTAATCGGCGAGGATCTCACCGCCGAAGAGGCCCTGCTCCTCGCCGGACAGCGCTGCGAACACTATGCTGGCATCACTGGGATATTTGGATAGAACGCGCGCCGCCTCGATGGTTCCGGCGATTCCCGAAGCGTTGTCGTTAGCCCCCGGCGAGTCGCTCACCGCGTCCATAACGTCCGAGACGCGCGAATCTATGTCGCCGCTCATGATGACGTAGCGGTTCGGGTCCGTCTGACCGCGCAGGATGGCGACGACATTGACGATCTTCACGTCCTCCTTGATGCGACTCTCCGGATCGCCCTCGACTATCCCCGACACGTAGGTAACCTCGAGGCATCCGCCGCAGGCGTCTGATATGCGCTGGAACTCGTCGAAGATCCAGCGCCGCGCGGCTCCTATCCCGCGAGTATCGGAGACGGTGTCCGACAGGGTGTGGCGAGTGCCGAAGCCGACCAGAGTCCGGATGTCGGCCTCTATACGATCGGCAGAGACAGCGTCGACAATATCGTAGATAAGGGGATCTTCGAACGAGGGAACGACGAATGCCGGGTCCTGCGCGGCGGCGCTAGCGGCGCACAGGATAGTAACGGCGGCGGTCAGGAATGACACGCGGGAAAGGGGACGCACGGGCTACCTCCACGAAGCGGATTTAATAGGGGATGCCCGGTCAATATGAAGCAGGCCGGAGCCGCGCGCCAGTCACTTCGGCCTATCGCTTGCACTCGCCACTGCGGCACGACGCCGGTGCTGAGCGCAAACTTACCCCCTGGAGTTCGGATGCCAGATCCCTATGACGCGGTTGTTATTGGTGGTGGTCCCGCGGGCCTCGCATGCGCGCTGTGGCTAGCGCGGTACCGCCTCGATGCACGCGTACTCGACGCTCAGAATCCGCGGAATGCGCCAACCTGGGCAATCCACGGCTACCTCGGATTGGCCGATATTCCGCCTTTCGAGCTGCGACGGATAGGGCGGGAGCAGGCCTGCGCTGCCGGTGCAGAGTTCGAGGCCGCCTGCGTGGAGAGCGTTTCGGGGCAGTGTGATGACTTCGAGATCAAGCTGTCGGACGACAGGTCCGTAGGGGCGCGACGGCTGGTTTTCGCGACCGGGTTGAAGGACATCATCCCTGAGATACCCGGCCTGCAGGAATGCTACGGCACCAGCATATGGCACTGTCCCGACTGCGACGGTCCCACGACCACCAATCTACGCGTGGGGGTGATCGGCTGGGGCCGCCAGATAGCCGCGTTCTGCATGGAGATGCTCACCTGGACCGATAAACTCACCGTTCTGACCCACGGTCATGCGGCCGAGCTGCCGGACGAGTCGCGCTCCGCGCTCGAACGTTTCGGCATCTCTATAGAGACGGAGGCGATAGTTCGGATCGACAGCACGGATGGCCATGTCGAGAGGGCGGTATTCGCTGACGGGCGGAGCGCCGAATTCGATGCTATGTTCTTTCACATCGCCTACGGTCCCGGAAGCAGTCTGCCCGAGCAGATGGGGTGCGCGTCGGACGACGAGGGGATAATCGAGGTAGATGCGGACGGCAAGACCTCGGTTGAAGGCGTTTACGCCGCTGGCGATCTCACGCCCGGCTCCAAGCTCGCCATCGCCGCGGCCGCCGAGGGCACTCGCGTGGCTATCGGCGTCTACCGATCGCTGCTACCGCCCGAGCGGCGGGTATAGGAGACAGCCACGATCATCGGCTCTCCGTGTCGCTGCGCCGCTCGATGGGCGCATCCTCGGGCCAGAGGCGATGCCGACCCTTCAGCAGCGGGGCCAGCGCCGCAAGAACGCCCGATACAGTCTGGAATCGATCTGCCGGTTCGGGTGCGAGGCAGCGGAGCAGCACGCGCTCGAGCTCCGGGGTCACCTGAGGATTATGCTCGTGGGGCGGGACTGGCTGGCTCGTCAACTGAGGGAAACGGTTCTCCAGGTCGACCGCGTCCTGATCGTCGCCCGCATCGCCCCTGTTCACTTCGATGGGGGCGGTGTCCTCGTCCCAGCCATCGTCCCAGGCATCGTCGTCGTTCGGCTCCTCGTTGGGCCACCGCCCCGTGAGAAGCTCGTAGAGTAGAGCGCCGAGACCATAGATGTCGGTTGCGCGGGTGAGAGTTTCCCGCCTGATCTGCTCCGGCGCCATGTAAGGGGCTGTTCCGAGGCGGTCAGCCGGCTTTCCCGCGCCCATCTTCCTCACTACATCGAAGTCCACGAGTATAGGGATCCCCTCGCGCATGAGGACATTGCCAGGCTTCAGGTCGCGGTAGATGTAGCCCTGCCGGTGCAGGTAGTGCACGGCGGCGCCGATGTGCATGGCGGCGCGTATTGCATCGGGAACGTGGAAGCGCCGCTTGGGGAGCGACTCCAGCATCTCGAAAAGCGATGGCCCCGCGAAGTACTCGAGGAGGATGTATGCCCTGTCGTTTTCGACTCCACCACCGAAATACCTTACGATGTTCGGGTGCTGGAGGCGACGGAGCACCTGCTGCTCACGTCGGAAAGATGGAGGTACGGTGCCCGGATCCGCGACTTCAGGCGCCACGAGTTTGCCCGTCAGAGCGCACCAGTGCTCGGTGCTCCACAACTGGTACAGCTCCGTGACCCGGCCGCGCGCCAGGTGGCCTATCACCGTCAGCTCGCCCACGCGGTCACCCACGGCGAGCGAGAATTCGGCCTGTGGCCTTACCCGATCGTGCCTCCACTTGCGTGCGGCGGCCAGTCCCTGGTAGCGTGGGCGGGAGGTTCCGGTTTCCGGCATGAATCGGGCATCAGGAGGAAAGAGGACAGCGCGGGGCGTCTACTTGCAACCCTCGTACCCGCCGGCATCCAATATGCTGGCGGCGCGGTCCCGATGCCCTTACCGGGAACTCGGCACACGGGGTCGGGTAGCAAAATAAACCACTTCTGTAATCTGAAGGAGGCTAAATGCTCCGCACTGCTATTGTTCTCGTATTCGTACTCTCCGCGTCGCTGATCGTCGCATCGTCGGCATCCGCGCAGGGCGCGGAGTGGCGACCGCCGTCGCAGCAGATGCCGATGATGCCCACGGCCTCGGAGCTGGGTGGTGACTGGCTGGGCCCTCGCGCCTCGTGGTTCAACGGTATACAGGGCGTAACCGGAGTATCCGCCTCATCGCTGAGGGCGGCGGGTGACGCGCGCAGCGGCAGCGACCGTGCTCAGATTGCCCGGTTCAGCGACGGCCCCATCCCGGTGGTGCTCTGGAGCGACCGCAACGCCGACGGGCGCGCGGACATAATCGAGATATTCAGGCGTGGCGGAGTGATCGTTCAGCTCATCGATCCCGACTACGACAGCAATGCCAACGTGATCCGCTACTACGACGCATCGGGCGAGCTGTTGCGGGAAGTACGGATGTAGCCATCAGCTGGTGACCACTTTTGTCTCCTCCGCGGATGCTGAGCTGCTAACGGCATATCGCGCTACCACCTGGACCATAAAGACACCGTCGGCCGCGCGCCGGATCCGCCTGGGGTCCGGCGCGCTTTCGGATCCACTCCTCCTGCCGTCCGGAATCATCACAGCCTACAACCCATCATCCGTGGCGCTCCGGCCCGCCGAGAACGAAGCTCTGCATCGCCGGCTCTTCAATGAGCTTTCACGCCCGGGCGTAACGATGTACCCGACGCTTGCCTCGGGTGCAACCGACCCGGGCGGAGAGTGGGACGAACCGGGGTTCGCGGTAACCGGGCTCGACCGGGCCGGGCTCGTACAGGTGGCTTCGGATTACGGGCAGAACGCCATAGTCTGGCTGGGCGGGAGCGGGACTGCGCGCCTGATAGTCACCAGGCAGGGCTTCTGCGGCCGTGCTCAGGGAGAGTTCCTGTAGATGAAAACGGCACTCGTTTGGGACCCCTCCTTTGGACATTACCGATTTCGGGCCGACCATCCGTTCAACCCGAAGCGGCTGGAGCTGACGATATCACTCATCGAGACACTAGGTCTCGTCGGCGACGGGGATAACCGCCTGGTGGCCCCCCGCATCGCTACAGACGAGGAGATACTAAGGGTGCATGATCCGGAGTTCGTGCGTGCTGTAAAACGGGTCAGCCGCGATGATGCCAGCGAACAGGACGGATGCGAGTGGGGCCTCGGAAGTCTCGACACGCCGATATTCCCGGGAATGCATGATGCCGCAGCCGCCGTGGTTGGCGGCACGCTGAAGGCAGCGGAGATGGTGATGGCAGGCGAAGTGACTCGCGCGTTTGCCATCGCCGGCGGGCTCCACCACGCACACCGAAACCGGGCGGCAGGCTTCTGCGTCTATAACGACCTGGCGATCGCCATCGACTGGGTCAGATCGAATTACGGCGCAAGGGTCATGTACATCGATTACGATGCACATCACGGCGATGGCGTTCAGGAGATATTCTACGATAACCCCGAAGTTCTCACCTTCTCCATTCACGAGTCTGGTCGATATCTTTTTCCGAGTACCGGTTTCGTGGACGAGCTCGGCGAAGGCGACGGCTATGGCTACTCGCTGAACCTCCCCATGGACCCGCAAACCGAGGACGACTCCTGGCTTTATTGCTACCGTGAAATACTCGAGGAGGCCGCGGACGCGTTCCGCCCCGATGTCATAGTCCTCCAGAACGGCTGTGACGCCCACCTGCTGGACCCTCTCAGCCACCTGCGCGGCAGCACGCGACTCGTCGAGGAGACCGTCCGCATCACGAATTCTGTTGCCGACAAGCACTGCGGTGGCCGCATAATAGCAACGGGTGGTGGCGGCTATGCGATCTGGCGCGTCGTACCCCGCGCGTGGACCCTGGTCTGGGCGGGCCTGACGGAGCAGGGCGCGGCCAACGCCATTCCGTACTCGTGGCTCGAGCGCTGGCAGGGTGAGAGTCCATATCTGCTGCCGCCTCTTCTGCGCGATGAGCAGGACAGCGTTCGTGCCGCGCCGCGCAAAAGGGATGTCGAGGCAGTGAACCGCCAGACCATGGAGGACCTCCGGCGGCGCGCCATGCCGCTGCTGCGTGGATGGGGAATGGAGTTCTGAGATGGGGAGCGTGAGTTCCCAGGAGTTGTTCGACAAGGGGGGTGAGCCGTTTGTCATCGGGCCGTTCGAGCCTTCCGACAGGCAGAAGCTCGAGGCTTTCTACCATGATTTCGAGCCCAAGCGGGGCGCACAGGGGCTGCCGCCGGTCGGAGAGGAGCGGATCATGCACTGGCTGGACGGCGTTCTGGCCATCGGGGTGCACCTCATAGGCGAACGGGACGGCGATCTGATCGGACATGCATTTCTGCTCCCCACCGGCCGAGCGGGGATAGCGGAGTACGCAGTGTTCATTCGCAGCGACCAGCGAGGCCGTGGCGTCGGAACGGTATTCCACAAGGTGGCGGCTCAGGCCGCGCGCGATGCCGGTTACAGTCAGGTCTGGCTGACCGTTGAGCCGCACAATCGTGCGGCGCTCATGTCTTACAGGAAAGCGGGTTTTAGATACCGGCCGGGAACCATTTTCTCCACTGAAGCCGAAATGGAGATGGACCTCTGACGGGCTTTGAATTTATGCCTGCGCCACTTACCTTTTCCACACACTTCTGGTCTCACCGAAAGGGTTGACGTGCGAGAACTTACGATAGGATTCGCGGTTGCAGCACTGGGTCTGTCGGCGGGATGTGCGCCGGCGCGCCCCGCAGCCGGTCCGCCACCCGCCGCCCCCTCCGCCGTCGCGGCGCCAGTCGCGGACGCCGACACGTTCACGCGCCCGCTTCTTCGCGAAGTGCCAGTTCCCGCCGCCTTCCAGGCGGCTGTGGACCGCGGCACGCGCACCATGAGCGGCGAGCCGGGCCCGAATTACTGGCAGCAGCGCGTAAGCTATTCGATCGAGGCGGAGCTGAACCCTGAATCGCGCGTGCTCCGTGGGCAGGAACGCATCGTCTACCAGAATAACTCACCCGAGGCGATATCCGACATCGTCCTGAACCTCTACCAGAATGTCTACTCCGCGGGCGTTCCGCGTAACCGGTATGCGCCGATCACCGGGGGCATAACCTTGGATCGCGTGGAGGTCCAGGGCCAGACGCTACGTGCCCATGGCGAAGATTCGGAGGAAGGCGATGCGGGTTTCGCAGTTGAGGGCACTCTCGCCGTCCTTAACCTTCCGCAGGCGATCGCGCCGGGCGAGAGCGCCGTCCTGAATGTCGAGTGGCACTTCACCGTTCCACCCGACCCAACTTTCCGCACCGCGTGGGAGGACGCGCTCGGTGGCCGGGTTCTTCAGGTGGCCCAGTGGTACCCCCAGATCGCCACCTTCGACGATCGCCACGGCTGGGATGCCACGCCTTACCTGGGCGATGGCGAGTTCTACCTGGAGTACGGCGATTTCGAGGTCGCGCTGACGCTCCCGGCGGGCTGGCTCGTCGGAGCTACGGGCACCCTGCTGAACGCTGATGAGGTGCTGACGCCCGAGGCTCGCCGGCGGCTCGCCACCGCCAGGCAGGCGGACGAAGTCACGCCGATCGTTACCGAGGCCGATCTGGCCGCCGAGAACGCCACGCAGATGTCACCCGATGGGCAGCTCACCTGGCACTTCGAGGCTAGCGATGTGCGAGACTTCGCGTTCGCGACTTCCAACCGATACGTCTGGGACGCAGTGCGCGCCCAGATCCCTGATGGTGAGGGCGGAACCAGAGGCGCTCTGGTGAGCGCGTTCTACCGCCCTGGCGCGCCGAACTGGACCGAGGCCGCCGAGTACGGACAGCACGCGGTCCAGTTCTTCAGCGAGCTTCGCGTGCCGTATATGTACTCGTCACTGGATATTATGGAAGGTCCGATCGGCGGGATGGAGTATCCGGCGCTCGTATTCATCGGTCGTCCGCGGTCCGCGGAGGGACTTTACGGTGTCATCGCCCACGAGGTCGGCCACGAGTGGTTCCCCATGATGGTCGGCTCTGACGAGGCGACTTCGGCCTGGATGGACGAGGGGGTGATTACCTATCACGAGGGCATGGCGCGCGCCGACTTCTGGGATCTCCCCGAGCTGGAGGCCTTCGAGGGTGACCTCGGATCATACCTGCGGGTCGCCGGCACCGAGGTCGAGGTGCCGCTTATGCGCCATACCGACCTGGTGAGCCCGTATGGCGCGCGCGGCGTCGCCGCTTACACGAAGCCGGGGATCCTGCTCCGCTCGCTGCGCGAGGTGGTTGGAGATGAGGTCTTCGATCGGGCGATGGATACGTACGCGAGCGAATGGCTGTTGAAGCACCCCGCACCGTGGGATTTCTTCAACACCTTCGAGAGGGTCTCGGGCCGTGACCTGGACTGGTTCTTCTATCCCTGGTGGTACGAAACCGGCACTCTGGATCAGGGGATTGCCAGTGTTGAAGGCGTAGCGGGCGCTGATGTCCGCGTTACTGTCCAGGATTACGGAGATATCCCCGTACCAACGCGCCTGGTAGCGGTTACGGCCGCCGGAGATACGCTGACCGCCGAGATCCCGATAGACGTGTGGCTCGACGGCGCGCGGACCGCCGTAGCTACGCTCCCGGCCGGGAACACGATCGTCGAGGTCTACCTCGACCCGCAGCGCATATTTCCGGATGTGGATCCGACGAACAATGTCTGGCAGGGCAATGCAGGTTCCTGACCTTTTAATAACCGAAAACCTCTGATGATAGCCGTATGCCGTACATGTTGAACGCACGAGCCTCCCTGCTGCTCGCAGTAACGACGGTTTTTTCCGGTTGTGGGGATGGCGGCGACCGGGCCAACGCCGCTCCGGCGACCGACAGCACGCAGACAGCGGTGGCAGCCGAACCCGCACCTGCTCCGCCCACGCCACGCGAAAGTGCCCCCGACATAATTCGGGGGCTCTACATAAACGCGTATCAGGCGGGTTCCGACCGCCGGCTTCACCAGCTCATGGCGATCGCCGATACCACGGAGATCAACACCTTTGTGGTGGATGTGAAGGACGAGCGCGGCATCCGCTACAACACGGAGATCCCGCTCGCGCAGGAGCTCGCGGATGAGAAGGAGATAATGCTCGGTGAACTCTCGGAACTCGCGGACACCCTGCAAGCGCACGATATATACTCCATCGCGCGTATAGTCCTCTTCAAAGATCCCATTCTCTCGAAAGCGAGGCCCGACTGGTCCGTAAAGCAGCCGAACGGTGAGCTCTGGGTGGATAAGGCCGGCAATACATGGGTGAGCCCGTGGGATAAGGACGTGTGGGACTACAATCTGGACATCGCGGAGGAGGTCGCGCGCGCGGGGTTCGACGAGATCCAGTTCGACTATGTTCGCTTTGCGGAGCCCTATGCCAGCCTGCCTCCGCAGATCCATCCGGAGGCGGAGGGCGATAAGACAGACGCGATCGCGGCGTTCCTGAACGAGGCAAAGCGAAGGCTGCACCCCCTGGGTGTGGTGGTCGCGGCCGATGTATTCGGGCTGTCGCCGAATACACCTGATGATGTGAACATCGGTCAGCAGTGGGAGACGATCGCGTCCACGGCCGATCATATATTGCCGATGATGTACCCGTCGCACTACCTGCCGACTCACCTGCCGGGTGTGCCGAATCCGAATCGCATGCCTTACGAAACGATCTACAAATCCGCTGGTATGGCCGTGCTTCGCAACGACGCCATGCGTGAGGTGGGCGTACAGCCGGCGCGCGTCATCCCGTGGCTACAGGCGTTCAGTGCCAGCTGGCTGGGGGATTTCGAGTATGGCCCCGAACAGCTAAAGGACCAGATCCGCGGTGTGTACGCCGTTGGCCTCGAGGATTGGATCCTGTGGCACCCCGGCTCACAGTACGAGCCGTACCTGTCGGTCTTCGAGGACACTCTCCAGTCTCATGCGATGGAGTACACGCCGCCTGCGGACGTGCTCGCGGTACTGGAGCGATTCGAGAACCAGGGGATCCACGCTGCGCGGAGGAAAGCCGCGGAGCAAGCGGCAGGTCGGACTACTGATGCAGCGGCGGCGGAGGAAGCGAAGGGGAATAAATTTTGAATTTTGAATTTTGAATTTCGAATTTCGAATTAACTGCAACGGCTCGCCTCTGCGGGCTCTGCAGTTGTTTTAAACCGCAGAGGCGCGGAGTACGGGGAGGATTGGAGCTACTAGCGCTGCGGTGGGGGAGGACCCGATGCAACAAAGAGTCAAGAGGACGACGCGTGGCATCCAGCAATCATTCGTGAGCGCGCATCAGGTAGCCTCACCTCCTAATTGGCGGTAGCGCACGCTGTCGTAGTTAATTCAAAATTCAAAATTCAAAATTCAAAATTACTAACCATGTCCCCCGTTCAACGGACGATGGGTTGAAGCGCCGTCAGAGTGGGGGCGGGATCTTCATGTTCGAAGTAAAAAATGCCGTCGTCATAGGCCATTGCCCTCATCTCCTGCGGCAGCGGGAGTGTATGGCGGTAGCTACAGTCGTCTGCTGAGTATACATCGACAATCCTCAGGTCGTCCTCCGTATCATTACGGGCAAGTACAAATACACTGGAGTCACTCATCGCCACGGCGGCCGCCCAGATCGGTGGATCGGACATGAGTTCGGGAAACGGCTCCCCTTCGATATAGCGTCCTTCACATCGCAGTTCGGTGCCGGAAAAGACGAGGAAGCGATTGCCGAACGGGAAAATTGCCGCCCATGTCTCACCATCCGGCGCGAGCGCGCTGGACGTCTGGCGGATGGAAGGAGGTGTGTCTTCGAGGTCGCGAACGGGGAAATTAGCGGTCGAATCGAGCGCATTCCCTTCCCGGTCGAGTTCGTGCCAGAAGTCGTCAGGCGAGTGAGTAAGCAGTATCAAGCGATCCCTGAGCGGAATGATGGACTGTACGGCTAACGACAGATTAATGGAGGTGTCGACACTACCATCCGGGGTCAGAGCAGTTATACGCCCAGACCCCGTGTCCAGCGCCCAGATTATTCCGGTAACGTCAGCCTTGAGCCCGCCCAGGTTCATGAACTCACCCGGTCCCCTCCCCTCACCACCAAAGCTCCATTCAAGCTGTCCGTCCGGGCCGAAGGCCTTTACGCGATGGTCGAAATAATCATACGCATACAAGTTGCCTTCCGATGCCGCAATCAGCAGCGTATTCTGCAGAAATGCGTCACCCGGATTTCCGCCCACGGAAAGGATCGTGTCCCAATCAACGTTGACATATGTTCGCGCCCCAACCTGACGAGAACTTTCGGCCGCGGAGGTACCCGCACGCTCGCCGTCTGAACTATCGCCGCAAGCGGTAAGCACCGTTGCGGTAAGAAGGCAGGTGGCCCGCACAATGCTTTTTGAACTTCTCATCCTCAATTGCCTGTACAATTCGCTCTAGCGTTACTCAACATTTGAGATCTCTGCGCATTCCGCTCCCTCCGCGGTTGAATATCACCGCAGAGTACCCGGAGGACGCAGAGGATTAGAGCTATGAGCAAATTGGCGGTCGCACATGCTGTTGCAGTTAATTCAAAATTCAAAATTTGTTCTTGATGCTGACATCGAGATGCGGGAACGGAACCTCGATTCCGGCGGCTCGGAAGGCTTTCTCGACGCCGAAGCGAAGGTCGCTTTTCACTCGCGGCTCGAGGCGCGGGTTGGCCAGCCACCCCATCAACCTGAAATCCAGAGCTGATTCTCCGAAGTCCTCGAAGAAGACTATCGGTTTCGGCTCCGGCAGTATATCCGGATGTTCCTCGGCCACCTTGATGAGAGTATCCCTCACCAGCTCGGTGTCCGAGCCGTAGGCGACGCCGACATTGATCCTGATCCGGTAGTAGCGGAGCTCGAACGCGCGGTTGACGACGACCTCGGTGATGAACTTCCCGTTGGGGATAATGACTTCGATGTCATCGTAGGTATTGATGACTGTGGCGCGTGCCCGGATATCGCGCACCGTGCCCTGGACATCTGCGACCTCGACGAAATCGCCCTTGCGGATGGGTCGTTCGAGTAGGAGGATGAGACCGCTGACGAAGTTCTGAGCGATGGTCTGGAGGCCGAATCCAATGCCGACGAGGAGAACCCCGCCAACCGCGGCGAGCGCTGTGAGGGAGATGCCGATGTTGTCTACGGCCAGAAATATCCCCAGCGCTATAATGGTATAGTGCAGCAGCCGATTGAGAGCGTACTGAACTCCCACGTCCACATCCCGCCGACGGTACACGCCGCCCAGGGCCCTCTGAATAAGGGCAGACGCTACGAACGCGAAGGCGATGAAGCCGATGAACGTGAGGATCGAGGCGATGGTTACGGGCGTGCCGCCGATGGCGAACAGCGGCTCACCCACCTGCTCGATTACCGGCTCAAAATTGTCGGCCAGCGAATCGAGCACCTCTACGGAATCGGTCTGCATCACCATACGGATCAGACCACCGTCATCGCGAGCAATGTCGAGGCGATTCCCCCCAGCGTAGCGGCGACAAGTGCGAGTGGCAGCTGCGTGGTGACGTGATCCATCAGGTCACCGCCGCATGCAAGCGCAGATAGAATCGTAGTATCTGATATCGGCGAGCACTGATCGCCGAAAGTGGATCCCCCGAGCACCGCGCCGAAGCAGAGAGAGATGAAGAATGGATCGGGGTTCACGGCGTAGGCCAGCGGCATAGCCACTGGGAACACGACCGCGTACGTACCCCACGAGGTCCCTGTCGAGAAGGCGATGGCCATGCAGATGGCCATGAGAATCGCCGGGAGGAGGACGGGGATGATGATATCGCTGGTCGCCTCGATCATGTAGGCGGCGGTTCCGAGCGCACCGGAGACCTCGCCTAGCGTGAGTGCGAGCCCGAGGATGATGGCGCCGATAGTTACGCCCTTACAGCCGTCCACGAAGCCATCCATGGCCTCCTGCAGCTCCATCCCCTTAGCTATCGCCAGCCCGAACGCGACGAGCACTGCGAGGCCGAAAGCTTCGGCGATGTAGACCTCAGCTGGTGCGCCCGCAAGCCTGGCGAGCACGTATGGAACGATCGCGACGATGAGCAGGGTCCCCATCGGCACCAGGAAGTCGGCTATGCCGGTGCGGTAGGAGGCCGGTACGTGCAATTCCGTGAGCTCGTCGGCGGTGAGCGGCTTGGCGCCCGGGGCGTTGAGAGCGCCTGTAGACCGCGAGCGGTCGATCGCCCTTTGCATCTTCCCACCAACCCAGGGCAGCCAGCCGAGGGCGAAGAGCAGCGTCATGGTTATGGCGAAGATCCCGTAGAAATTCACCGCTATCGACGAAAAGAAGAAAGCTATTGCCGATTCAGTGGTCATGAAGAGCGGAGTAGTTCCCGCAACGAGACCCGCCACGTACAATGGCCAGGCGTTGAATGGGATTACTGTCGCGACAGGCGACGCCGTAGAGTCCACGATGTAGGTGAGCTCTTCCTTGGAGATGTTGTACTTGTCGGTCACAGGCCGGACCGTGGTGCCCGCGAGGATCGTGGAGATGGTGCCGCCCTGGTGAAACACCACACCCATGAGCCAGGCGAAGAAACGGGCCGAGCGCGGCCCGCGCACTATGCCGCGGCCCGCCCACTCAGCGAACGCGAGTGCGCCACCTGTACGCGTCCACATGCCTATCAATCCACCCAGCGCCCACAGGTAGACGAGCAGAATCACCGCGTACGATTCGCTCCCGATGGAGGGGATAAGGAAGCTCTGGATGAGGTTGAGGTCGCCGCTGACTATGCCGCCGACCACTATCCCGATGAATAAGGATGAGATGACTTCGCGGGTGAAGAAGACGAGGACCAGCGTGGAGAGCGCCGGCGCGAGGCTCCAGAAGCCCAGGTGCTCACCTTCAGCGGGCATCCTGCCTGCCGCGAATACCGAGATCAGGATGAGCACGGTAATCAGGCCCGCGGCCGTCATCCATCGCTTCAGGGGCCCCTGTCGTGTGGTTACGTCCTCGGCTTCGATGTCGACCGGATGATCTTCGAACTCTCTCTGTTCCGGCGCGGGTTTGCGCGGTTCCTGTCCGACAGTCATCGGGCACCGGCGCCGGCTGTGCTCTCCATACGCTTGGCGAGCGCTTCCCGCAGCTTTATCGCAACGGGTCCGGGCTTTCCGGTCCCTACTGCCTTGTCATCAACTCTCACGATGGGGAGGATGTCCGTAGTCGTGCCACTGAGGAAGATCTCATCCACGTTCGACAGTTCGCTCAGCATGATGGGTTCTTCACGAACGGGTATCCCCAGGTCGCCCGCCAGCTCGAGTACTACCGCGCGGGTGATCCCAGGTAGGATGAAGTTGGTTGCCGGATAGGTCCGGATCTCTCCGTCGACGACGCCGTACACATTTGTGGACGCGCCCTCGGTTATCGCGCCGTCCCTCACCAGGATCGCTTCGATAGCGCCCGACTCGACGGCCTTCTGCTTGGCCATGACGTTAGGCAGGAGGTTGACGGTCTTGAGATCGCACCTGGACCAGCGGAGGTCCGGGTGCGTTATCGCGTCCGCACCCACTCCGCGCAGCTCCAACGGCGGTACGAAGCGGGAGGCGGAGAGGTAGACAGTGACCGGCGTCTCCGCGGGTGGATAATAGTGAGTGCGCCGCGCGGCACCGCGCGTGATCTGAAGGTAGACGGTTGCATCGCCGGTCAGCAGATCGTTCTCGTGGAGCAGGCGCTCGGCGACCTCGAGCAAGGCCTGGCGCCTGGGGATGCTGTCGGTCCGGAAACCCAGCTCGCGCATACCGCGATCCATGCGGTCGAGGTGTTCGTCCCAGGTGAAGAACGAGCCGTCGAGCGCCCGAACTACCTCGTAGACACCATCGCCGAATATAAAACCCCGATCATCCACGGAGACCTTCGCATCCGCGCGAGCGAGATAATCGCCATTCAGGTAGACCGTCATCGTATCTCCAGTTTGGGTGTGTTCTGGCGGTTCAGTACCCGTCCGTACAGGTCTTCGCCGAACTGTCCTTCATCCAATGCGAACTCTCCGTTCACGAGCACGTACGACATCCCCTCAGCCAGCTGATGAGGCTCCTGGAAGGTAGCCGGATCATTGATCTCCGCGAGGTCGAAGACGACTATATCGGCGAACGCACCCTCGCGGATGACTCCGCGGTCCGCGACGCGGTACACGCTCGCGGGCAGTGATGTCATGCTGCGAATCGCCGCGGGCAGCCCCATGACGCCCTTTTCGACCACGTAGAGGCGAATCTTACGTGGGTGCGTGCCATACGACCGGGGATGGGGCACTCCCTCGCCCATCGGGACGAGGTCACCATCGGACGCGGTCATTGTCCAGGGCTGACGCATGAGCCGCTCGACGTCGTCATCGGCCATGTTGAATGATACGATCGATGCACCGCCCGCTTCTAGCAGGTCCAGCACTACGTCGGGCGCGGCCTCGCCGCGGCGCTCGGCGAGCCAGGCGAGGGTCTGGCCCTCGATGGAGTGATCGTCCTCGAAGTAGCGGAACTGGATCCGCTCCGCACCTCCGCGTCGGTCCAGATTCTCCACGAGCGCCAGTCGCAGGCGGGCACGGTCCTCGGGGTCACGGATTCGCTCGATCAGCATACTATCGCCACCTACCTGCGCCCAGCGTGGCACGAGTGCACCGGTAAGGCTCGTGGCGGAAGCGGTGTAGGGATACTGGTCCGCGTAGACTTCGACGCCCTGGCGTCTGGCGCGTTCTATCCGCTGGACGAGCGCCTCGGAGAAGCCCCAGACGCGGGGACCGAGCGCCTTGATGTGGGTCACCACACCGGGGACATCCGCTTCGCGGGCGATCTGTATGACTTCATCGACCGCGGCGACCAGGCCGATCGTGTAATCGGCCTCGTCGCGGATATGGCTCGCGTAGGCACCGCCGTACTCACCTGCAACACTAGCCAGCTGCACCAGCTCGTCGGTGGTGGAGTAGCTTCCGGGTGCGTAATAGGGGCCGCTGGAGAGGCCGAACGCGCCAGCCTCCATACCAGCCCGCAAGATCTCCTTCATCTCCGCCATTTCCGCTGGCGTCGGCGCGCGATCCTCCATCCCCATGACGCGCCGGCGAACGGAGCCATGCGGGACCATTTGCGCGACGTTCACACCTATGCCGTCCAGCATGAGGCTGTCGCGCTGCTCAACCATGTTCGTCTCGCCACCGCCATCGGGGTTCACGAAGACAGTCGTCACGCCCTGCGCCAGGAGGGGCAGCGCCGCGCTGAGCTCGGGTGTAGCGAGGCCGCCGCCTGCATGAGAGTGGACGTCGATGAAGCCGGGCGCCACATAAAGTCCCGAGGCGTCGATCTCGCGCCGGGCGTTCACGCCCGAGAGGTCGCCTACGGCTACGATCCTGTCGCCCGTGACCGCCACATCCGCGTGGAACCAGGGATTACCGCTGCCGTCCAGCACCCGACCGTTCCTGATTATAAGATCGACCTGCTCCTGCGCGGCGAGCGGGGCGCCGTAGGAGAGAGTAGCAGCCAGAACAGAAAAATATATGAGCAGCCGTATCATATGCGGGCGTTCGGGGCGGCGAGAACTGAAGATGTTTTGAGCGAGAGGTACTTGAAATACGCAGATTTACGGCAGATTGCAAGCTGCGCTCATCCCTCACCGCGCTTTTCTTCGAGCTCTGCCCAGCGGGCGTAGAGGTGTTCGACCTTGTCGCCTGCCGTGCGGAAGGCGGCGGTGAGCTCGGCAACCTGCTCCGGATTGCGAGTATACAGCTGGGGGTCGGCGAGCAGGGCTCCGATTCGGTCTCGCTCGTCTTCAGCCGCGAGGATGGCTTCTTCCATCGCCTCGAGCTCCTTCTTTTCACGGTATGACAACCGTGGGCCACCGGGTTTCTTCGGCCTGGCCGATGCCGCTTTCGGAGTGACGGACGGGGCTGTCTGCCGATCAGCCGCGGCCTGGGCAGTGAGACGGCGGTAAAGCTCGTAGCCGCCCTCGTGGCGGTGCACCACCCCGCCCTCCTCGAACACGAAAAGCCCGGTGGCAACCTTGTCGAGGAAGAACCGGTCATGGGTAACCACCAGGACGCAGCCGGGGAAATCCGCGAGTGTAGCTTCCAGTACCTGGAGCGTGACCAGATCCAGGTCGTTGGTCGGCTCGTCCAGGATGAGCAGGTTGGCGTCCTGGAGGAGGAGGCGCGCAAGGAGCACCCGATTTCGTTCACCGCCCGAAAGGCTCCTGACTTTCTGCGACTGCATTGGCACGGGAAAGAGGAAGCCTTCGAGATAGCTTCGCAGATGCACCCGGTTACCCGCGACCATCACCCAATCCTCGTCGGCGACGGCCTCATAGATGGAGCTATCGGGGTCCAGGTCCTCGCGCCGCTGATCGAAGTAGGCGATACGCGAGTTCTTGCCGAGGACAACGCGGCCCTCGTCGGCGTCTTCCTCGCCGAGGATGATGCGCAGAAGGGTCGTCTTGCCCGCGCCGTTCGGACCGATGATCCCGATCCTCTCACCCGCGCGAAGTATCGTGCTGAAATCGCGGATAAGGTTCCGCTCGCCGAATGACTTCGATATGTGCTCCAGATCCAGAACCGTGCGCCCGAGCCGCGGCGGATCACCGAACCTCATCTCCGCGACGGCCTGCCGCGACGACTCCGCACTCGCGTGCTGCGCCTGCCTGTCCGCCAGCCGGTTTACGCGCGCCTTCTGCTTCCCAGTTCGCGCCGACGGCGAGCGCTTCACCCAGGCCAGCTCCTGGTCGATGAGCTTGGCGCGTTTGCCCTCCTCCACGGCCAGGCGGTCCATGTGCTCTGCCCGTGCTTCCAGGTACTCTGTATAGCCACCCGGATACGAGGTCAGCTCTCCCCGCGACACCTCGATCATGCGGCTGACCACCCGATCCAGAAAGTACCGGTCGTGGGTGATGAGCATAACCGCTCCCGCGTACGCCGCCAGATGCCCCTCCAGCCACAGCGTCGTGTCGGCATCCAGATGGTTGGTCGGCTCATCCAGAAGCAGGAGATCCGGCCGTTGAAGGAGGACGCGGGCAAGTGCCACCCGCTTGCGTTCACCGCCACTCAAGCCCTCGACCGATCGCTCCCACCCGCCCACGCCGAGCCGCGTCAGCATCGCCTCGACGCGGTGCTCCCAGTCCCATCCCCCCAGCGCTTCTATGCGCGCCGTCAACTCGCCCTGACGCGCGAGGGTGCTCTCCGTGGAGCTACCGGCGGCGAGCTTAGCCGCCACCTTCTGGTACTCGGCCAGCGCCTGGTGCAGCGAGGGGTTCCCGGCGGCCGCCGCGGAATGAATGGTGTCACCCGGCGCGAAAGTCGGCTCCTGCGCCAGGTACCCGACCGTCGCACCGCGCTGAATCGCCAGCGTGCCGTCGCCCACCCCTTCCACACCCGCCACAATGCGGAACAGCGTGGATTTACCCGCGCCATTCGCGCCTATGAAACCGACCTTCTCCCCCTCATCGACGGCGAACGCCACGCCGTCGAAGACGACGCGCGTTCCGTAGGTCTTGTGGAGATTCTGGACGTTGAGGATGTTCATGGGGGAAATCAGCTATCAGCTATCAGCTATCAGTTTTGGCTATCGGTCATCGGTCATCGGTCAACAGCGTCGGATGCGCAGATGCCCGAGTGGGATCCCTACCGTGGAGCGTGAAGCTACAGCCGGAGTTGCCTGGAGCAAAGCGCTAAGGCATAATCCGACAGCCGCGAACCGGTTCTACACTATTTTTGCTGGTAGCTGATAGCTGATAGCTGATAGCTGATAGCTGATAGCTCACTCCATGCTCTCAAACCAACACCCCGCCATCTCCAACCGCTACCGCCCCATCTCCGATTACGCCCTGATCGGCAACCGCCACACGTGTGCGCTGGTTGCGCGTGATGGTTCGATCGATTGGTTGTGTTTGCCGCATCTGGACAGCCGGAGCCTGTTTGCGGCTATTCTGGATAACTCGCGGGGTGGGCGTTGGCGCCTTGCTCCGGTAGATGACGATTTCCGGGTGGAGCGGTCGTATATGGGTCCGTCAGCGGTGCTCGAAACGATTTTCCGGTGCCCGACCGGCGTATTGCGCCTGCGCGATTTCTTGCCTATTCGGCGGGGGCGGCGCGGTGAGTTCAGTCGGTCGGCGCATTCGGTGGTGCGGAAGGCCGAATGCATCGAGGGCGAGGTGACGGTGGGGATGGAGTGGACGCCGCGCCCCAACTACGCGAGGGCGGACGTCCGTCTGGTTCTGGACGACGACACTATCCACGCGATATCCGACGCTGGGGAGTTCTGGCTCACGGGGCTCCCGGAATCCGCCGGCGTGCTGCTGTCTGGCGCATCGGCGAGCATGGAGGTTCATCTCCGGAACGGCGAGCGGCTGGACCTCGTTTGCGGGTGGGGAGATTCCCGGCCGGCTCGACCTGCCGAGGCTGCCGCGCAGCAGCTCGATGAGGCACTGGAGTGGTGGACGGGTTGGGCAGACGCGTGCAACCTGGAGGAGGGTGTCGAGCGCTGGCGCGACCTGGTGATTCGGTCCGGGATGGTGCTGAAACTGTTGACGAATGAGCGAAGTGGGGGGATAGCGGCGGCGCCGACGACTTCGCTCCCCGAGGAGATAGAGGGAGTGCGGAACTGGGACTATCGCTTCTGCTGGGTGCGTGACGCGAGCATGATATCGCAGGCATTCGCTACAATCGGCCACCCCACGGATGGGGTGGCATTTCTCAATTTCCTCGAACGCGCTGCGGCCCAGCACAGGGACCCGGCGCGCATTCAGGTGCTTTACGGGCTGTCCGGAGAGACACCCGAGGCCGAGTACAACCTGGGCCACCTGGACGGCTACGCCGACTCGCGACCGGTTCGGGTGGGCAACGCGGCGGCGCAGCAGACCCAGCTCGACGTTTATGGCGAGCTGCTCGAAGCGGCGTACGACCTCGTTCTGCTGAATGCGCCTATCACCGACTCACAATGGACGTGGCTCAGAGGTGTGGTGGATTATGTATGCCAGGTCTGGCGCTACCCGGACCAGGGGATCTGGGAAGTCCGCGGGCCGGCACAGCATTTCACCTACTCCAAGGTAATGTGCTGGGTAGCCCTCGATCGCGCGATCCGGCTGGCCGAGCTGCTGAACTGGGAAGGTCCGACCGATGTTTGGGAGCGGGAGCGCGCAGAGATCCATGCGCTCGTACTCGAACATGGTTTCAGCGCAGAGCGGAATTCGTTCGTCCAGGCCTTCGATTCGACTACACTCGACGCATCGTCACTGCTCATCCCGGCGGTCGGGTTCCTCCCGCCGGACGACCCGCGCGTGCAGGCGACCATCGACGCGACGCTGCGCGAGCTTACCGAGGACGGGCTTGTACACCGCTATCGCACAGGGGAAACCTCGGATGGGGTGGGCGGCGGTGAGGGCGCGTTCGGGATCTGCACCTTCTGGCTTTCCAACGCGCTCGCCATGTCGGGCAGAGTCGATGAAGCGGAAAAGATCTTCGAATCCATGGCGGCGCGCGCCAACGACGTGGGGCTCTTCCCGGAAGAGATCGACCCGCAGACAGGACTTTTTCTCGGGAATTTCCCGCAGGCCTTCACCCACGTGGGCCTGATCAATGCAGCGAGGCATCTCGGACGGGCGCGGAGTTGAAGGGTTGCCCGCGGTCGGTTATCTTCCGATGTAGGAATTACTTCGCTCGCACGTGGAGCGCGCATGCTGTACTACTACCTTCTCTACTTTTTTCTGGCCGTTGGCGCGAAGCTGATCCTCGCGCTGATAATGATATACTTTCTCCTCCCCTCGGACCGCAGATGCAACGCCTGCGACGAGGAGACCATCCTCGTTCGCATCAACCCGGCAGGCCGAATCGGGCTTAAGCTGCTCCGTGGCTTTGTGGAGTGGAGATGGTGCCCACGCTGCGGATGGGAGGGGATGGGCCGGGCAACGAAAAACAAGGAGATTCACCGTGAAGGCAGGACCGCTGAACCAGTTCCCCGATGACGCTCGGCTCTGGGTGTTCGCTTCGCCCGCAGCGCTCAGCGAAAGCCAATCGACCGCTCTACTCGCGCGCGTCGACAGCTTTCTGGACCAATGGCACGCGCATGGCGCTGCCGTCGTAGGTGCTCGTGACTGGCGCAACGAGCATTTCCTGCTAGTCGCATCCGACGAGCGCGCCACCGGCGTCTCCGGCTGCTCTATAGATTCGCTTTACCTGACACTGAAGCAGGCGGAGAGCGAGCTTGGCGTTACACTACTGGACAGCTCGCCTGTCTGGTACCGGGACGCCGCTGGCGAGATAGCCAACGTACCGCGAACCGAGTTCCGCCGCCTGGCGAAAGAAGGCGCGGTCGACGAGGATACGATCGTATTCGACAATACCGTCAACACCGTTGGCGCATTGCTGGCGGGCGGATGGGAACGGCCGATGCGGGATTCGTGGCACGGCAAAGCATTCAGTGCCTTACGTCCACCACCAGTCGAGCAGGCTCGCTAAGCTCCAGTACTCGATACGGGTTGGGAGAGGCGACGCCGAGCACCCATTCGACGTTTCCTTCGAAATCGCATACCATCTTGATCTCCCGGATAACCGGCAGGTCGGTATTCCGTTTGCGCTCGGGTATGGTGGCTTCGCCCGCTTCGGTATGCGCGCGGGTCGGGCTCATACGGATCTGGAGCCACGCATCGCCCGCGAGTGTAGTAATATGTCCGGACCCGCACCGCCGCACAGGGCGATCGATGTACTCGATGTGGTAGCCGGGCAGCGATTCGCCGTCGAACTCAAGTACCATGCGGTCGAACCCGGCATTCCGGCCTACGCGGACAGCCTGTAAGGTTGCCGAACCGCCAGTAGTGTTCTCTTCATCAATAATTCCCGCCGTCCATTCGTCCGCGGTGGGTTCCGGGTCCACGCGCGCCTCGTCGAAGCTCAAGCCCGGCACGGTGTCGGGGATCGGCTCCTCTTCATCTACCACCGCCGGCGACGCCGTTCCGGCGATAGTATCGACCAGGCTATCCGATGAGCTTTCACCGCTGGGGAGGTTGGCAAGCCGTTCTGAAAGTGACGGCTCCTGGTCACCGCCGCAGCCCGCCAGCAGGCAAGTGACCAATCCGACCGAAACCATCGCCTGAATCCTCAACAACAAAGCTTGACCTCCGCGTCGGCGGTGTGGGAGATACGCTGAGAGCCAGCGTAGATATTGAACCGATTCTCGCGCAGGAATCCCACGAGCGTCATGCCGAACTCCTCGGCCAGCTCCACGGCAAGGCTGGATGGCGCGGATACGCCGGCCAGGAAGGGCACACCCGCGCGGACCGCCTTCTGCACCAGCTCGAAGCTCAGCCGGCCGCTCACGATCAGGACGGCATCGTCGCGCGGAACCTCGTCCTCGAGCAGCGCCGCACCGATGAGCTTGTCCATGGCGTTGTGACGGCCCACATCCTCGCGAACACGGATGAACTGGCCGTCCGGGCGGAACAACGCGGCACCGTGGAGGCCACCCGTTCGCGCGAAGACCTTCTGCACCTCTCTGAGTCTGGTATGCATTCCGAGCAGCGCGGCCGGAGCTACCGTCATATCGTCCCGCCCCAGCTTACGCAACGGCCCTCGTATAGCGGCTATCGACGATTTGCCGCAAATCCCACAGCTCGAATTCGTAACAAAATTCCGCTGGAGCGCGGCGAGGTCGATCGAAAGATCGGGGGCGAGGTGAACGTTCACAATGTTGAACTGCTGCGCGCCGCCGTTCGGCCCATCCACGCAGTAGCGAATGGATAGCACGTCATCGCGATTGTCTATTATGCCTTCGGCAAAGAGGAACCCGGCCGCGAGCTCGAAATCGTCGCCGGGCGTGCGCATGGTGACGCTCAGTGCGAGTGGCGCGCGCCCTTCGGTCACCACCCGAATCTCCAGCGGCTCCTCGGTGGCTAGAACATCGC
>DASSKB010000138.1:0-6863 GCA_035690925.1 Longimicrobiaceae bacterium | reverse complement strand
CCCTCACGGTCGGCACCTTGCGGCTCGCTTCGGTCCCTACGACCAAGTTCCGAGAGGACTTCCACCTCCGGACCATCGTTCATGCTGGGCACACATAAACGTGGACGCGCCCGGCGAGCCGGGCGCGTCCACCAGTCGTATTAGAAGTTGACGTTGTTGTCAGTCTCGGAACGGGGCAGCGGCGAACAGGTTGCGCCCCAGCCATCCGGGAAGAGGCCCCAGCGACGCATATCGATCATGCGGTGCGCGTCGAGGAACAGCTCGTACTTTCGTTCCTGCCGCAGTGCCGCCTGCGCCTCGGCAGCAGAAAGGGTTGTGCTCAGCGCCTCGAGACCAGCCGCTGCGCGCACCTCATTCATAAGAACAATGGCCGGCTCCACCTGGCCCTGGCTCAGAAGAACCTCCGCCTCGATGAGCCGAGCTTCCTGCCATTTGCCGAGCACCATGTTCTCGTAGCGTCCGTACTTCATCTGGTCCCAGCGCGGCGTCAGGTTGTCGGCCCCCTTTTCGCCCGTATCCTCCACCGGAACGCGCGGGTCGCCAGTTTCGCGGAATGGCTCCTGGACAGTGGCCTCCACCCGCTGATTGGTCTGGAACACCATGTCGTTACTCTCGCCCGCGGCGTTGCGGAAGTGGGCGTACCAGATGAAGCCGTCGGGTACCATCTGCGCATCGGCAACCGCCGCCGCGAGGTCGCCCATCACCAGATTTATCCGGGCTCGCTGCAGGTACGCCATAGTGGCGATGGAATCCACACCAGCCGCCTGGGCCACCTGGATGGCTTCGGTAAGATGGTCTTTCGCGATCTGGAGGCTCTGCTCGCGCTGCACTGGTGGACCTCCGTCATATGCCGCGACGCAGAAGAACTGTCCTATGTCGCGGTACGCCATCCCTGAGTACAGTCGTACCATCGCGGTGAGTGGACTCTGGCCCGGGTTCTCGATGACTTCCTGAACTCGGCCGTACGTCTCATCAGCCAGGAAGCGCGCACGCGAGAGCGGGTTCCACCAGTGGTGGGGGATGTTCATAAGATCGCCGTCAGGCGCGTTCACATCGATGAACCCGATCTTATCCGCATCATGCCACCAGGTCCAACTGCCCGACGCGCGGTATTCGTCGCTCAGCAGACCACTATAGAGGGCCGAGCGTTGATAGGCTTCGTCGTAGTCGCCGATTACCCCGTTTACTAGCGCAGCGATGGCGAGCTCGTTCTGCAACCCCTCCTCGGTTATCGCGCCTGGGTTTACGGCGTCCAGCGTGCATCCGGCAAGCGTCATAGCGGCTATCAGTGCCGCGCCTGCGCCCCATTTATGTTTGACTATTCTCATGATTCTCTCTTCAGGAGTGTTCGAAGAATGCGATCTCAAGCACATCATCAGAACTGTACGTCTACCCCGAACACCAGCTGCCTGGGCTGCGGGACAGTGAAATAGTCCGCGCCGATCGAAAGGCTCCCGTTGGTATAGGTGGATGAGACTTCCGGATCGGTGCCCGAGTATTCGGTGATGGTGAAGAGATTACGGGCACTCACGCTCAGGCGGGCCCGATCAGAGCCAACCATGCCAGCCACCCCCTCCGGAAGCGTGTAAGTGAGCGTCACTTCGCGCATCTTCAGCCAGTCGGCACCCTCGATGTAATCACCGAAGATCCGGGCCTGGGCGATCAATTGCTTGACCGGCTCCGTCTGAGGATCTGTCGGGTCGTCGTTGTTGGCGATGACCGCATTGAAGTATTCCTCGCCCGTCTTGAGGCGGATCATGTAAGGGCGGTTCATATTGTTTACTACATGCCCAGCCGCAAATTGCGCGTTTGCAAACAGGCTGAACGGGCCGTAAGTAAGGTTGGTACCGAGCGACCCCGTATGCGGCGGCATGCTAGTGCCGAGATAAACCACGGTATCGGAACGGATCGGGTAGCCGTCCTCATCGGTACCCACCGTTACGAACTCCCACTTGCCCGCCGCCGGGTACCCCTCGACTACGCGGGTGCCGAATCGGTCGATCTGGATGAAGGGTGTTTCACCCATATCCAGAACTTCGTTTTTGTTGTACGCGTAGCTCGCGTTTACTGACCACGTTATCCTGTCGTTCTGCATCAACGTCGCGTCAGTGGCGAGCTCAATGCCGATGTTGCGGAGCGAGCCCAGGTTGGTCAGCTGCGGCTGCAGGAAGCCCATCGACGGTGGGAAAGTACGGTTGAGCAGCGCGTCCTTGGTCGTCTGGTGGTAGAAGGTCGCCGCCAGCGAGAGCCGCTCGTCCATCAAACCGGCATCGAAGCCGGCTTCCCACTCGTAACTTACTTCGGGCGCTAGATCCGGGTTGCCGAGGTTCACAGCGTGAATGGCTGGCTGCCCACCCACGGCCGAGAATGGACCGTAGGTGCGGACAGCGTCGAAGGCCCCAGGCTGGGTGCCCGCCATTCCGAAGCCGCCGCGCAGTCTGAAGGTCGATACTGCCGGGATGTTGAACCATCCCTCGTCCGACATGACGTAGGAGAAGCTCGCCTTAGGATAGATGGCCAGTCCGAAGTTCTCGCCGAACGCGCTCGAGCCGTCCACGCGCACACCTCCGATCAGGAATAGCCTGTCGCTGAACGCGACCTGCTCCTGGACGAATACGCCGGCGGTCGTGTACTTGACCAGCGACTCGCCCACATTGATGAGGTCGGTGGTGGCACCGACGAGCGTCAGCCCGGGCGCTGCGAACGCCTGGCCGCTCGCGCTGAATCTGTGATCACTCGTCGAGAATACCTGACCGCCCACCGAGAGTGTCGAGTGAATGGCGTCCGTCACCGCCTGATTCCATGAGGCCGCGTAATCGAAGTTGACCTGGAGGTTGTCGCGCTGCGCGACGAACCTCGAACCCGCGGGACGCGTTGGGTTCGGAGCATACGGCCACACCGAGATGCCCTGACCGCTCACGTGGTTAAGGCCGATCGTGGCTTTCTGGCTGAACGCCTCGCTCGGGCGATGCTGGAGAGTAACCCCTCCGAGGAAGTTGTACGTTTCGTCGGTATTCTCGATCTGTGTGGCGTACGTTACGGGGATGAACGCGCCACCGTACGGATCTGTCTCGGTCCCCTTCGTTACCGGATTACCGAGCATCAGGGTGGTCAGGATGCCGTAGATGTAATTGTCGTTGAACGGAAGCTTGGCCTCGCTCCAGGTGAGGTTCGATGTGAAGTCCACAGTCAACTCGTCAGTCGGCATTACGGAGAGGTTTACCCGACCATTCGCGCGCTGAAAGTAGTTCTCGACGAACGATCCCTCGTTGTTCATGTACGTTCCCGACACGTAGTGGCTCACCCGCTCCGCTCCGCCGCGCAATGACGCCGAGTATTCCTGGTACAGCCCGGTCCCGAGCAGATCGTTCGCGGACGGATACTGGGGATCAGGATGCATCAGCGGAAACACCGACGGAATGCGGTTGGCCCCCAACTTTACCGACGCGTTGAGGGTACTCTCGCCCGGCTGGCCCCGTTTGGTGAAGATCTGAATCACGCCGTTGGACGCCTCGGTGCCGTAGAGCGCTGTCGCTGCCGCGCCCTTGATGATCTCAACCCGGGCGATATCGTTCGGATTCAGGTCGTTGAGCCTGCTCGTAGTCTGGCCACCGAGCCCGATCAACCCGTCCTTATCGGTATCCAGACGTATCCCATCCACGTAGATGAGCGGAGCGTTGTCCTGCGTGAGGCTCTTCATCCCCCGCAGGACGATGGTGCCGGCTCCGCCGGCGGTGCCGCTGGAGCCGAAGCTGGTCACACCCGCCGAGCGCCCTTGCAGCAGCTGCCCGACACTCGTTATGGGGACGGCGTCCAGCTTCTCTCCAACGTCGATCGAGGCGATGCTGGTGCCGACCTCGCGTCGGCGTGTGGCACCGGGCTGGCCGGTCACGACTATTTCGTTGAGTGCGATCGCGCTCTCCGAAAGCTCGAACCGCAACGTCGAAGTCTCACCTGCCGTTACAGTCACCGGCAGCTCACCGTCGCCATAACCGAGCATCTCGGCGCGGACGGTATAGCTGCCTGCCGGAATGCCAACGATCAGGAACTCGCCCGAACTGTTGGTCAGGGTTCCGTGACCGGTGCCGGGAACGGAAATCTGCACCCCAGACAGCGGCTGGAGGCTTGCGGCCTCCACAACCGAACCGCTTATGGTTCCGGTCGCCTGGGCGGCTGATGTGGCGGGGGTGCTAAGGTGCATCGCTACCGCGAGCGCCGTCAGCATAGTACAACGATTGGTGATCATCGCTTGTCTCCTTGCCGGGGTATGGGTGCAACGGGGTCGATCAACGGGAACTCGACTCCCTCTCGAAATCGGGTCCGAGGGGAAGCGCGAGCCTACCTGCGGCGGCCGCGACGACTGCCGCCTCGTCGTCGCGGCCGCCCTGTCTGAGAAGGTGGATCAGCCGCACACGAGCACGGCGGTGGTATGGGTTGGCATCCAGCGCCGAGCGCAGGGCGGATTCCGCCGCGACCGAATCGCCCTGAACTTCATGCATCCACGCGCGAGTATACGCGAGCTCCGCGCGCGCGGGTGCGCCATCGGATTCCTCGTATTCGGACAGCATCCGGTGCGCTTCCGCGAGGTTTCCGAGCGAGGACAGCACACGAACAAACCTCAGTTCGCCGCCGTCGGGCTCCACCACGCCAGCCAGAATGGGCTCCATGGCTGCGCGCGCCGCTGCAGTGTCGGTGCGGAGCAACTGGATCTCGGCCACACGCGCGATGAATCCCGCATTCGCGCGCCCACCCGCACGCAGTATCCGCTGGGCCTCAGCCAGCGTGGACAGAGCTTCGTCCAGACGACCCGCGGCCACCAGTGCGCCGGCGTATTGCTCGCGAAGCTCGTAATTTTGCGGCTTTTGCCCTACAAGTTCCCGGAAGAACTCCAGGGTCTTGCCCGAGTAGCCGGCCGCGGCACGTAGCTCGTGCGCGAAAGCCGCGGCTTCGTCGCGCCGATCTCGGAGGTACGTCGAGATGGTGGGGGCGCCGCTAACGTATTCCTCCGCCACAGCTATCGCGTCCGGAATCCTCGCATGCCGGAGATAAAGCCGCCGCAGTGACTCGTTGAGCCTGGCCCGTACCGCCAGATCCCGCTCCAGCTCGAGCGCTCGGCGGTAAAGTGCTACCTGCCCGTCCAGGAGCTGCCCGGACGTTCCAGCCGCGGCAGCCCGCGCCCCAACCAGTTCGGCCCGGGCGCTGTAGATCGGCGCATATTTCGGATCTATGGCCTCGGCTCGCGCTAGCCATGACTCGGCATCGTCGAAACGTCCCATCGCCCGCATAAGCGCGGCATAGCTCAGAAATGCGGGCGCGTAATCCGCATCCCATACGAGTGCGCTGTCCAGCAGTGCTTCAGCCTCTTCGAACTGCTCCTCCGCGTCGGAGCCGTCAGCCGACTGCCAGGCTGACTCGGCGAGGCTCACGTAGACCTGCGCCCAGTTGCTGCGCAATGCCGACGTATCCCCGGCCAGGTACGCACGCTGCCGCTGGACCAGCGAATCCACGAAGGCGAATGTCGCGGGATCCTTGCGTGCCAGATCTTCGCGAGTGTTCATCGCCTTGTGCGTAAGCGGATGTACCTTCTCCTCCGAGAGGTACGCTTCATACGCCTGTGCGAAGAACTCGCTTTCGTTGTTTGACGCGTAATAGTCCAGCGTCCGGTCTTCTGCCATCGCGGTATGGTACAGGTCCCGTATTCTCCGGCTCTCCGCGTCCGTCAGCACTTGCCCATGGAAGAGGTGGGTGTACTCATGCGCGACCACGTTCCTCTCCCAGTGTGAGCCGCGCTCCACATATTCGATCGCCGTGGCGCCGCTACCTACCCCACGAATGTCCATCCATTGCCGGTTATCGAAGGTCGTCGAGGTCCGGAACGACGGACGATCCATGGCTTCGGCCAGATCTTTATGGAGTGGCGGAATTACGAACTCACGGCCCAACCGGTGGAGCAGCGGGACATAGGCGATACTCGGCCCAAGCTGAGCGCGCACCATCTTCTTTACGCGGACGCCCGGGTAATAGTCGACATCCGCAAATACGGCCTCGAAGTGCGGATCGTCGGGGAGCGGGGTGTTGGCGATGACCGCCTCGAGCGAGTCGAAGCTCGCCAGATATGCGGCCTGTCTGGCCTTGATCACGGCAGCCAGACCGTTGTGGGCGGGGCCGTAGTTCTCCTTCCGCTCCAGGATGTCGATGAACGCGGCCTGTGCCGAATCCAGCCGGGCGGAGCGATCCATATCATACGCCATGTAGTAGGCCGACCCGCGCATCATCGCGGGAAGAACGGATCCGGGATATTCGCTCTGAACGTCTCTGATTATGTCGATCGCCTGCGGAATCTGATTGAGCGAGATAAGACTGTCGGCCGGAGCAAGCAGTGCGCGAACAACACTGTCGGTGGGTTCTGCATAATCCGCGTAGGTGAGATTTGTGTGGCCATTTCCCCAGTGCCAGTGGGTGATGTAGTGGAGCGGGTCAACGGCAAGCGCCAGGTTCCATTGGGCCGCCATATCGTCCAGCTGCGTGGCGTCCACACGCCGCCAGATCGCGTACCCGTAACTGAAGCGCGCGTCGGCATTGAAGGGGTCCAGCGCGAGCGCTCGAACCAGTGGAGCTTCAGCGCCTGCCGGGTCCTGTGCCCAGAAGCGAGTATCCGCCTCCAACAGGTAGGCGCCAGCGTTTCGTGGATTCCACTCCTGAACTCGCTCGGCCCACTCCAGCGCCTCATCGTAGTCTTTGTCCAGGAGACGAATCCGTCCGAGCATCAGCGCCGCTTCCTCGTCCCGCGGATCCTTCGACAATATTGACCGCGCTATCGCCGCTGCCTTGTCGAGGCTCCACTCCCGTATATCCAGCCGCGC
>DASSKB010000137.1:0-3016 GCA_035690925.1 Longimicrobiaceae bacterium | reverse complement strand
ACGAGAGGTCCGAGAGCGAGCCGTCCTCGGTCTTCTCCAGCCACTCCACTATCCCCTTCAGCTCGGTCTCCTTCGCTGACTCGAAGAGCGTACCCGACGCCGCGAACGCCAGCTTCGCGCGTCGAATGGAAATGTAATTCTGCCGCCCCTTAACCAGCGTGAACTTGAACGTCTCACCCAGCGCGCGGCGCAGGAACGGCAGGTCCTTGTCGACCAGCTGTTCCTGGAGGTTGATGGTATTCGTCGACACGACCGTTCGCTCGCGGTTCTGGAGTGCCCAGCGCACTGCCGGTAGCAGATACGCTATCGATTTCCCCGTTCCCGTTCCCGCCTCGGCTATGCCGATGCCGCCATCGCTGTAGAGCCCGCCGATCATGCGTGTGAAGGCGCGCTGCTGCGGCCGATCCTCATAGCCCGGGTGCGCGCGAGCGATGGGACCATCGGGCGCCAGCTCCGCCTCCAATGTGTCGAGGTCGAGCGGCTCCAGGCGCTGCGCCTTCGGCGGTTCAACGACCACGTAGAGGTCGGATGCCTCATTATTGGTTATTGCGAAGCCGAGCCCTTGCTCCCACAGCTGAGCCGCCACGGCGAGGTCCGCCTCCGACGGCTCGAGCTCGCCGGACGGATGGTTGTGAAGGATCATTCCACCCGGCGCCGGGTCGCGGACGGCGGCGAGTACAGCCGTCGCGTGACCGCGCGCGACGACTCGCGGGTCCGTCAGCTCGCCGTCCGCCTCCACCCCTGCCAGGAAACACACCTCGTTACCCTTGGCGCGCGCTATCTCACGCCGAACGAGTTCGGCGGCGGTCGTGCTTAGGGTGAGGTCGGGACGGGGTGGGGCGATGGTCACGCTCAGCCGATCGCCTCGGCCGGGTCAGATTCGGCCAGCGCCTGGCGCAGCTCGGGTTCGTCCGAGTCACGGACGGCGTCGATCTGGAGGAACCCTACGCGTACAGGCTCGTCGGGCGCTTCCGGGCAGGTGAACCGCGCGGCGTAGATGCCTAGCTCGGTGGGGGCGGGGTGACCATACTCGACCTCGACCAACCAGCCGCGGCCGCGTGAGTCAGTGAAAATGGCTTTGTCGTTTGTCATGACCTTCAATACCGTGCGGACAGCCCTGCGTTCCGATGCCTCGGGAACGCCTCCTGCGTATCTCGCGCGGCGGCTTTCAACACGCTCAACAAGCCGCAATACAGAATGACTATAATGACATCCAGATTGGTCGGGATCTTTCCGATATTGATCGTACTTGCCTGTGCCGGCGAAACGGGGCCGGGTGGCGGAGTTGCCTCCGATGCTGCCGCTGACATCTCCGCTGAGTCGCTTCCGGGTCGCGAGGAATTCGTTCAGAACGGCCTCATCTCACCGGGAACGGATCGCGCGTCGTTCACCGAGGCGCTGGGGCAGCCGGACAGCGCCAGCGCCGAGATCATCCCCAACAGGCACATTCCTGACGCGCAGGACTCCATCATAACAATCTACTACCCACGGGTTATAGCGACTGTCCATCGGCCGGGACCCGGCGGCGAGCTGCTGAAGAGCGTGCAGGTGTCCGACAACCAGTTCCTCCGGTACCCGGTTATCGGCGCGGCCAGTGAGGTCATCGCCACCGCATTCGGTGAACCGGACGAGCAGACGATCAATACTGTCACCTACTTCTGCACCTCCTGCACAGCCGGCAATAATCCGGTCCGCTTTTCCTTCGAAGATGGACGCGTTCGCAGCGTGCGGTTCAGCTACTACGTAGATTGACCCGGCGCGCCCGTCGTACAGATTCTCACGTCATCCAAAAAGACGATATGCTTTGTCGGTTGGTTGCGTTCCTATCTGTAGTCATTCTGTTGAGCAGCTGCGCTCGTCATGATCCGTTGCCGTCACCTTCCCCGGCATCCGAAGCCAGGACGACCTGGATGGAGCGGATCGAGCCGGGCGACCTTGTGCTGTTGCGCCGACTTCCGGAGGCGTGGGATACCGCACTCGCGGGTGCTCGACAGGCGGGGCATGGTAGCGAACTCGCGGCGCTCGGCGCCCTGGTGGATCCGGATGCTGCCCTGCCCGATCCCGCACCGCCCGCGGGCAGTTACCGGTGTCGAACCATCAAGATCGGCGCGCAGGGGGATCTGCTCGAGTACATCGCGTACTCGTGGTTCGAGTGCGATATTTCTGACGGCCCTCGCGGGACGCTCCGCTTCGAGAAGACAACGGGAAGCCAGCGACAGGAGGGGTATCTCTATCCCGACAATGACCGTAGAATGGTATTTTTGGGCGCCCTCGCCCTGGGCGGCCAGGAAACCGCAGCCCCGGAGTATGGCGAACAACCGGAGCGGGACGTTGCCGCCGTCCTGGAGCGGGTCGGCCGCGAAAGATGGCGACTCGTGGAGCCGTGGCCGGAGTACGAATCCATTATCGTCCTGCTGGAGATCGTGCCGAGGTCCCACGGAGGTTAGCTCGAGCGATTGTGGCCTTGTGACTGATCGCCCAACGTCGCACATTGCGATTTACATCTATTATCGAGATGAAACTTAGCGGCGCATCTCTAACATATTGACCTTTAAAATAATGACATGCCCGACCTGACCGACCTACTCAGCAACAACCGCGCGTGGGCCAGCGAGGTGACCAGGCAGGACGCCGATTTCTTCAAGCGTCTATCGCAGCAGCAGGCGCCCGAATATCTGTGGATCGGATGCTCTGATAGCCGGGTGCCGGCGAATCAGATCGTTGGCTTGCCGCCCGGCGAGATGTTCGTTCACCGGAACGTGTCCAACGTGGTGGTTCATACCGACCTCAACTGCCTCGCGACCATACACTTTGCGGTCGAGGTGCTGCGAGTGAGGCACATAATCGTCTGTGGCCACTACGGGTGCGGCGGTGTGCTCGCGGCATTGCGCGATCAGAAGGTCGGTCTCGTGGACAACTGGCTACGCCACGTGCAGGATGTGGGCAACAAGCATCGCATGGTCCTGGACTCGCTCGAGAGTGAGGCGGAACAGCACAGACTCCTCTGCGAGCTCAA
>DASSKB010000136.1:0-12732 GCA_035690925.1 Longimicrobiaceae bacterium | reverse complement strand
AGGACACGGCCCTTCAAATCACGGCCGTAATGCAGCAGTCCGTAACTATCGAACTTGACGCGGCGTTAGCCATGCGCGCGGCTAAGGTCAGCGTTTCTTATAGGCTGCCACTTGCGGATAGTATTATTTACGCCACGTCTCTGGCATTCGGGGCGACGTTGTGGACCCAGGATACGGACTTTGAGACACTTGCCGGAGTTCGCTATCTGCCCAAACGGCGATCCGGCCAGGGATCGAGCTGAGAGATCTACAGGCTGAGGACGAATAAATGTTTGCTGAGCACTACCACCAGGACGTACTCCGTCAGCTTCGCAAATACAAGGAGTTGGCTGACAAGGCTATCGCGCAGATTTCTGACGGGCAGTTCTTCACTGCGTGGGGCGATGAGTCGAACAGTATCGCACTCATCATGAAGCACATGAGCGGGAACATGCGCTCGCGGTGGACGGGTTTTCTCACCACCGACGGCGAAAAGCCGGACCGTCAGCGTGACTTCGAGTTCATCGAAACCGAGACGGACACGCGCGAGAGCATCCGCGACAGCTGGGAGGATGGCTGGGCCCGCGTGTTCGCCGCTGTCGAGCCGCTCCACGCTGACGATCTGACCCGCACGGTTACCATACGCAGCGAGCCGCACACGGTAATGGAAGCTATCAATCGTCAGCTGACGCACTACGCGTATCACGTGGGGCAGATTGTCTTCCTCGCGAAGCATTTTGCGGGCGGCGAGTGGCAGAGTCTGAGCATCCCACGCGCCCCAACCCCAGGTCGCGGGGAGTAGGCGACCGAGCGCCCCACGAGCCAGCCCATGTTGTTTGCCCTTACCCGCGCGGTCCCCGCAAGCATTTCCGAATGCGAGCTCACCCACCTGAGCCGGGCACCGATAAATTTCGAGCGCGCAACGGCGCAGCACCGTCAGTACGAAGAGGCGCTCGAATCCCTCGGCTGTTCGGTCGTGCGTGCTCCGACTTTGCCGGATCTGCCCGATTCAGTGTTCGTCGAGGACGCGGCAATCGTGCTGCCCGAGCTGGCGGTAATCACCCGACCGGGCGCCGAATCGCGCCGAGGTGAGGTCGAATCGGCCGCCGCGATTCTGGCGCGGTTCCGACCCCTTTCGCACATCACGCCTCCCGGTAAACTCGACGGAGGCGACGTGCTGCGCATCGGCACCCGCATATTTGTGGGTATAGGCGGTAGAACTAATGTCGAGGGCGTGCGGCAGCTCGAGCAGGTGGTCGCGCCGATGGGCTATTCTGTCGAAGCGGTTCCGGTCACCGGCTGTCTGCACCTCAAGACCGCGATCACCCAGGTGGCTGAGCGCACACTCCTCCTCAACCCCGCGTGGGTGGATCCCGGCAACTTCGCCGGATTCGAGCTCATTGAGGTGCACCCGACCGAACCCTTCGCGGGCAATGCTCTCAAGGTGGGTGATACCATCTTATACCCGTCCGACCATCCACGAACCTGCGATCGGCTGACGGATCGCGGGGTGAGCATTAAGACCGTCCCTGCCGATGAGCTTGCGAAGGCGGAGGCCGGGGTGACATGCTGTAGCATCGTGTTCGTACAGGAAAACCTCTGATCATGAAGATTCTACAGGTAGCAGCGGTCCTGTTACTGGCCATCGCCATGGCTGGTGGGTGGGCTCACCTGATGGAGTTGCCCAATAAGATGGCGCTCGGCCGGGAAGACTATCTCACCGTCCAGCAGATCTATAGGGGCTGGGCACTTCTCGGGTTCGTGATCTTCGGAGCGCTCATCGCGATTGTGGCCATCGCCGTGCTTCGCCGCGGCGAAGGCGCGCCATTCTACTTCGCCGTGGTGGCTGCCGCGTGCATTGTCATCAGCCTCCTGGTCTTCTTCTCCATGACCTTTCCCACTAATCAGGTTACGCAGAACTGGACTGTCCTGCCCGGTAACTGGGAGATCCTCCGCCGGAAGTGGGAGTACTCGCACGCGACGGGTGCGATCCTCTACCTCATAGCAATGGCCTCACTCACGCTATCGATTATAACGGGCGAGCGTAGAAGGAATCGGATTTTGCCATGAATGGGACAATTGCAGTTACTGATTACGGCTGGTACGAGTTTCTCCAGAAGAAGAAGTTGCCAGAAGTAAATTTCTGGAAACCTTCAGATCGTCGTCAATTTCATGCCCCAGCCTTTTCACCATTCTTCTTCAAATTGAAGGCTCCGCACAATGCGATATGCGGCTTTGCGTATTTCGCCCAGTGGTCCTCGTTACCGGACTGGCTCGCCTGGGAGTGCTTCGGTGAAGGGAATGGGTGCCGCAGCCTACAGGAACTTCGCGATAGACTCGCCAGGATTCGCAAGCGAATCCGCTATGATTCCTCCAGGTCTATCAATAGTATAGGTTGTATCCTCCTGGTTCAGCCGGCGTTCTTTGACCCTGAGGATTGGATCCCACAACCCGCAGATTGGCGGTCAAGAACTGTTTCCGGAAAGAGTTACGATTTAACTACCGGAGAAGGGCTGCGGATCTGGGAGCAATGTCAGGATCGGGCAGCCATAGCCGCAATTACCACTGCGGACTCAAGGTATGGTTCGGCCCAGACTGTACATCCGCGTTTGGGACAGGGTACGTTCCGCGTCGCGGTAACAGACGCATATGGGCGGGCATGTTCAGTTACCAACGAGCACTCACTCCCTGCTCTGGAGGCAGCCCACCTTCGAGCGTTTGCTAGCGATGGCCCTAATGAAATCGCCAACGGTGTTTTGCTAAGAGCCGATTTGCATCGCCTATACGACAACGGCTACGTCACTATCACTCAGGACCTCCGGCTCCAGGTGAGTCCGCGGCTCCGCGAAGATTTCAGCAATGGTCACAGCTATTATCCCCTCAGCAATCGCACGATAAACCTTCCCAACAATCCAGCACTGCACCCCGATCGCGATCATCTTGCCTGGCATCACGAAAACGTCTATCTCGGATGACGACCCCGCCCGAACCACTCAAGAATCCTGGTATCCGCTTCCCACCGCCCCTCGTGTTCGTGGGTGGGCTCGGTTTCGCGGCACTGCTCCATAACCGCTGGCCGCTTCCGATCTGGCCGAGCGGTAGGACCGCAATCCTGCTCATCCTGGCCTATGCCCTCATCGGCGGCGGACTGGCGTGGATGTACTGGGGATTGATCACTTTCAGGCGCGCGAAGACAACCGTGCTTCCTCATCAGGCTGCCTCTACGATCGTGACACATGGGCCGTACCGATTCGGCCGGAACCCCATGTACCTGGGCATGTGCGCCCTCTATTTTGGCGTCACTCTCTGGCTGAACTCCATCTGGGGACTTCTCATCTTCCCCATCGTCATCTTCCTGATAATCAGTTACGTCATCAGCCGCGAGGAGGCATACCTGATTGATGACTTCGGCGATGAATACGAGCGCTACCGCTCGAGCGTACCGCGCTGGCTCGGGAGCGGCAGGACCAGGAGTTGATCGCTTGATGGGCGCCCGCCCATCTCGCAGTGTGCCCTCGCCCGAAAGGATGACCAGAATGCACATCAATGGGCATGCTCACATCTTCAATCTTCAGACGGTCCTGACGGAAGAGGCCATAGAGATCCTGCTGAGCCGCCTGAAGCGCTATGGCGTTCACGAAATCGTGCTTTCAGGCCTCCAGGACTTCCTCTGGGAGCAGTTGCTCCGCCCTGAATATCTCACGGAAGACGAGATACTGCGGCGTTTCCTGGAGTCGATCGCCAGGACACAGGCGTTTCAGGATCTGGAGTCGACAGGCGCTACTCTGCCGATCGAGGTCAAGCTGCTCGGTACGGGCGTGCAGGACGTTGCTGTTGATGCTCTCAAAGCGGCACTCGATCAACTCTCCCGCATGTTCGACAGTGGTGACGGCACACAGACGAGCATCTTCGACATCTTTCAGATGCTGCGTACGGCGATGCAGCCGAAAATAGTGGATGTTGCGGACAGGCTCCTGGCAAACCTGGGCCCTGACGACCTCCTCGTGGCGCTAATGATGGACATCACCAGCCGTCCCGAGCGTGCCCGTGATCGCAACAACTTCCTCGCGCAGATTAAGGGGACCTCGGATGCGGTGATAGGTCGCCCGGGCCGCATTCTTCCGTTCGTGGCCGTCAACTCATTGCGCTCGGACCACTACAAGCTGATGGAGCAGGCGATAGAATCCCTCGGGTTCGTGGGGGTGAAGCTATATCCGTCGCTGGGATACAAGGTGAAGACACCGGCCATCAGGGCGGTTCTGAAATACTGTGTAGATCACGACGTGCCCGTGCTCGCTCATTGTACGAGCGGGGGATTCTACAAGAGCAAAACCACCCGTGAGTACTGCAACCCCGTCCATTGGCGGGACTTGCTCGATGAGTTTCCGGGCTTGCGCGTCTGCTTTGCCCATTTCGGGGGATGGGGCGGGTTCAGCGGGCACGACGCCGAACAGCAGGCCTGGGCTGCGGTCATCCTGGAGCTTATGCGCGAGCACCCCGGCGTCTATACCGACCTCTCGTACCATGTGGAGATGATGCGCGGCGGTCAGGTACAGGATACCTACCTCGATTCACTGCGGACCCTGCTTGCGGATGACCTCCTCGGTTCGCGCATAATATTCGGCACGGACGCCTGGCTCGTACAGATGCAGGTTACCGACGAGGCGTACTGGAAGTTCTTTCGTCTATACCTCACGGAAGAGGAATTTCGGAAGATATCCTACGATGCGCCGCGCGCTTTTCTCGGGCTGCCAGATCCGGCGGGGAAGGGGATGCGGGAGAATATCGCCCGTCACGTCGCTTTTCTGGAGCAGCACCGGGCAGAGGGGGGAGCCGCGCCCGCAGGCTGGGTCGGTACCGTCAGCCGCGCGGTATTCACGCCGTCGCGCGGCCGTCCTGACTGGAGCCCCAAAAACCGGGCGCACGTGCTCACCTATAAATACCTTCGGTACGAGAGCAATGACATACCTGACGTATACCATGATCTGAAGTTTGCTGGCTCTGCGCCCCTGCGACTCCGACAGCTGATGTATTTCACCAAGGATCATGGGGATGCCGGTCTGTTCTCGCAGGCGCGGCGCGCTACTGCCCTGAAGCTGGACGCTTTCCTCACGCACAATGGCGCTTCGTACGAGGGCGATTACGTGCGGGCCGCCGCTATCCAGACGCTGGATCGCCTGCTCGACGATGGTGATCGTACTCTCGGCGAGCTGGCGGCTTCGGTCGACGCCATATACCTCTTCCAGAGTGAGCTGCCATGAGAAATCTGGCCGGCGGGCGGGCGATTATTGGACAGGCGCTGACTGCGGTCGCACTGGTCGCGTCACTCGCGCCGGTACAGGTTCATGGGCAATCAACCGCTGACCCGATCTTCAGCATCTCGCCGGGCTGGCTGCGGGCGGAAGACACATCGTCGCTCGGGTTACGCTTCGAAGCGTTTTACGAGCGCGAGGACATCAGTGAAGGGGATGGCCTACCGACGTGGCTGGATGCGAACGTCTCGTTCCGCGGCGCGGTTGCCGTGGATCCCGATGCTAATCCCGAAGCGCTCGACCTGAGTGCGCGGGTTGGGTGGCTCAAGGCATTCTACGAGCCGGGCACCGCTTCGGGAGGACCTGATGACCCACCGGTCGGCGGGTATGATTACGGATCCATCCAGTTATCATTTGCTGGTTCTGCGGCCGCGGATCAGCGATTCAGAGAAGCAAACGCTGCACTCGGTTTGCGCGTCGGGTACGTGGCACCGAACGCGGATATCTTTCTGTCCGCTGGACCGCGAGTCGCAGTGTCGTACTCAGGGGTTCTCCCAATATCGTCCGAGGTGCGCGAGGCCCTGAATGCGAGCGCATCAGACTCTCACGGCCGCCTTGACCTGACGGGGGAGTGGCATCCCTATATTCCACAGACACCGGTCCGACTCCACGCGTCATTGCGCTACTGGTCTGCGGATGGCCTCGATGCGGCATTTTCAGAAGAGTTCGGGGACAGTGGCTTTTATCAGAGCTACGCCCTGGCCTATGTCCCCATGACCTGGCGCTTTTACAAGTATCGTGTTCAGGAGCTTTTCGTACGTTGGACCGACGGTGATCTACCCGTTGCACCGGTATCTACTCAAGCCTGGATGCTCGGTGTACGTGTCGGTTTATAGAATGAACTACGTCATACGATCTGATAGTTCGAGAAGTGGTCTGCTGCGCGGCTAGCTCCATCAGGTCTCCCGCGTCCGGGAGGCCGACTTCCCTTTTTCCCTGGTCGACTCATGAATCGTAGAATGCACACTCGTTCAGTCGCGTTCGCATTGCTGCTCCCGGCATTTTTGCTTCTCGCCCCAAGCGGCTCTGCGGCTCAGGTTTCAACTACTGGGGGCTTGGAGGAGCCGATCGAACTGGTGACCCCCACCGGAAGCATTCACGGTACGCTTCTACTCCCCGCTGAAGGCGGCGTCCAGCCGGTTGTTCTCATCATCGCCGGATCGGGTCCCACGGATCGAGACGGCAATAATCCGTTATTGCCGGGGCAGAACAACAGTCTCAAGCTTCTGGCTGAGGGTCTGGCAGAGCAGGGAATAGCCTCAGTGCGGTACGACAAGCGCGGCGTGGCTGCGAGTACAGGGGCGGCAACGGATGAGTCGGACCTCCGCTTCGACACCTATGTAGAGGATGCTGCGGGCTGGATCGGAAAGCTCGAGTCTGACCCGCGGTTCTCCAGCGTGAGCATAGTTGGCCACAGTGAGGGATCTTTGATCGGTATGCTCGCCGCCGACCGGGCTGGTGCCGATTCGTTCGTCTCGATCGCCGGCATCGCACGCCCGGCATCCGAGGTCCTGCGTGACCAGCTGCGGCCGCAGCTCCCGCCGAATCTATGGGCAGAGAGTGAGCGGATCCTGGAGAGCCTGGAGGCAGGGCGCATGGCCGACTCGGTTCCAGCTACCCTCGCGATGCTCTATCGTGAAAGTGTGCAGCCGTACCTGATCTCGTGGTTCGCCTATAACCCGGCCGAGGTAATCGCCAGTCTGGATATCCCGATCCTGATCGCTCAGGGAAGCACGGACATCCAGGTGGGAGTAGCGGAGGCCCACCAGCTCCATGCCGCCAAACCCGACGCAGAGCTGGTGATAATCGAGGGTATGAACCACGTCCTCAAGGAGGTCCCCGCGGATCCGGCTAGTCAGCAGGCATCCTACTCTGATCCGCTTTTACCGGTGGTTCCTGAACTCATCGATAGCATCGCCGCGTTCATACATACCGCCGCCGATCGCCGGCCGTCTGACCCGCCACTCAGTTCGTTGCATCCTCCGCTGCTGATACTGTAAACGACTTCAGCATCCCCTTGTCGCCGGCGTTCGGCACCTCAGAGATCCACGCGTACCGGCCGGGCTCCAGCACCGCGGTGAAGTAGCCGGTACTCCCGGCGGGCATCTCCTGGATGCCGCCGACGAACTCGACTGGAGCAGGCGTCGTAAGACCAGTGGGCTGTGTCCAGTCCATCCAGATCTCCAGCTCCTCGAGGTCCGTGTCCTCCGCGAGTCGCACGAGGTGAACGTCGTGGCCCAGGAAGTGTTCGTGGACCACCTGATCCTCGAAGTGGACCGCGATGGTCTGCGGTCCCGCAACCAGGTTTCCGTCGGTCTCGATGCCGCGGGTGCTCGAGAGAGTTATGTCGATGGTGCTCTCAGGTTCGGTCGCTTCGGAGCGTTCGTCAGTTACCGTTATCTCGTGCACCATGCCGTACATGTCAGGGGCGGGCCGAGCGGAGTGGAACCTGCCGGCTGTCTTGACATAGCATTCCAGCAGGTACGTGCCTGGCTCCAGGTAGACTGTTGATTCAGCGGTCTCGCCCGCTGCTATCAGACCGGGTCCTCCCATGAACACTACCTTGCCGTACCACGCGGGCAGCTCACCGAACTTCGCCATGGCCGCGTCGACTTGGCCGGCGTTCAGAAGGTCCATGCCAGCCTGGAAGACCGGGGCGACCTCCGCTTGCTGGTGCTCGATGCCGATGCTGTCCGGGAGACGCTCCAGGACCGCGAAATGGGTCATCTCCGACTCATTGTTGAGGCGAAGCGTAGTCCAGCCGGAAGGGATTTCGCTCGGTCCGGTCAACTCCAATCCCGTCGCCGTCACCTCCACAACGCTCGAAGTTTCGTCGAGCGCCGTCTCCGATGCCGTATCCGCCGTCGCTTCGCAGCCGATTGCAGCAAGGGTAGGCACCGCCAGGAGCATCCATGTCGCTACGCTTCTCATACGACCTCCAGGTCCGGGGTGAGCCCGTGCGTCGATGTGCGTGCAACAGCGCGGGGCCGTGCATCCGACGCGTATGCATGGCATCATAGTAGCAGCTGTGCCCGAGCGCCATTCACGATGTGAGGAATGTCGATTCGGGGCGATCACGTTCGACTTAAAGTCAAAGCCGGCTTAGTTGTCCGGCCCACTGACCCCATCACCCGAAGGAGATCGTAATGAGAACCAACCCCGTCACCTGGTTCGAGATCTACGTCCAGGACATGGAGCGCGCGCAGAAATTCTACGAATCAGTCCTCGATCTGAAGCTGGAAGGGATGAACATTCCGGACTTTGAGATGTCGATGTTCCCAGGGAGCATGGATATGGAGCTGACCGGCACTTCGGGTGCTCTGGTCAGGGCGGATGGGATCAAGTCCGGCGGAACCGGCACGCTTGTCTATTTCGAGTGCGAGGACTGCGCTGTGGAGACGGGGCGGGTCGGGCCTGCAGGTGGCCGCGTTCACCGTGAGAAGTTCTCTATCGGCGAGTACGGGTTCTGCTCACTGGTATTCGATACTGAAGGCAACATGTTCGGGCTGCACTCGATGGAGTAGGAATTGCGACTTCGCCAAGCCATGGCAAAGATACCCGAATCGCTGCAACGAGATTTTCCGCCCGGAATGAGCAGGCCGTCCCTGCGGGCGCTATCGGGTGCGGGCTACACGGGCATGGACCAGCTCACTACCGCATCCGAGGCGGAACTGGCCGGGCTTCACGGCATGGGCCCGAAAGGGATACGTATTCTCCGCGAGGCGCTCGCCGCCCGGGGAATGGGCTTTCGATCAGGCGCGTGAAGGTCTACCCGCTGCACGTTGGGGATACCAGGGTGCCTTACGGCCAGTTCTACGGCGGGAGCGGGAATGATTGGGTGGGATGGCGTGCGGCGTGGCGCTTCATGACCGACCGAAGCCACAACATCATCGTCCCCATCTATGCTTTTCTCATCGACCACCCACGCGCGGGTCTCATCCTGATCGATGCTGGCATCAATTGGGATATGGCACACGCGCATCGCCAGTATTATCAGCGATGGGGCTGGCGTCTGATCACGGATGAAGACGAGTACCGTCTGACGAGGCCGCAGGAGCTCGCGGCGCAGGTGAAGCGCCTCGGGTACAGTGTCGAAGACATAGAGAGCGTTGTTTTGACACACCTGCACGAGGACCATCTCGGCGGATTGCGTGAGGTGCCACAGGCGAGAGTCGTGCTGTCACTCGATGCCTGGAACTCCAAGAACCTCGGGGTATTTTCGTGGCGCGAATGGTCCCCCTCCTTCACCTTTGCGACTGCTGAGGTCATTACTTTCTCGTCGGGCCCCTTCCACAGCTTCGATAGCAGTCAAGACCTGCTGGGCGATGGGAGCATCATCCTCCTTCCAACACCGGGCCACGCCGACGGACATCTGAGCGTGCTGGTCCGGATGGCCGGCTACGAGCTCTTGATAACCGGCGATGTCATATACACCCTGCGGCACCTCGACTTTGAACAGGTCCGGCAGATAATGCTCGGGAAGCGGATGCGGGAGCAGCAGATCGATTCGATCAGGCGCATACGCCGGCTCCGCGAGGTGCTGCCTGGAACGGTCGTACTGCCGAGTCACGACCATACTACCTATCAATCGCGGTTGTTAGAAATATTTTTGGCTGACGGGGAGCTGTCCGACCAGGAGCGACAGGAGATAGCAACCTACGAAGCGCGGTTGTTTACGGAGAACTGGCATCTCGCGCCCGCGGCATTGCCGCACTTCGTTGAGGCGCAGGACAGTGGAAACGTGGGGTCCGTAGCAGAGCCATAAGTAATCCCAGCGGCATTTCCTCTGCTTTCCCGAGGTTCGTATCTTGAGCCGACTGGGCAATAGCAAATCCACACAACCGCCGGAGGCAGCATGGATCTGGGAGCTTTTTCCGTCAGTCTTGCAGTAAAAGACATCCAGGCATCTCGCGATTTTTACGAAACGCTGGGATTCACCGTCTTCGGGGGAGATCAGTCGCAGAACTGGCTGATCATGAAGAGCGGCGCCCACGTGATCGGGCTCTTTCAGGGGATGTTCGAAGATAACCTCCTCACGTTCAATCCCGGGTGGAGCAATGACGCGCAGGCGCTCGACGAGTTCACCGACATACGCGAGATCCGGCGCCAGCTGAAAGAGAGTGGCGTAAAGATGATCTCAGAGGTCGAAGAAGACTCGTCCGGGCCAGCGAGCTTCATGATCTCCGATCCAGATGGAAACACAATACTCTTCGATCAGCACGTTTGACGGACCGAAGCTTTTACTGCGGCAAAGGAAACCGCCGAGACGCAGAGGACGCAGAGATTTCGAGCTCTGGAGCTTGTTGAAAGCAGCGAGCAATTATTCTATAAATTTATTATTGCTCGTCACAGTTGGTCCGAGTCGAAAAACAAACTCCCCTTTTTCTCGGCGCTCCCCGCGCCTCCGCGGTTTTAATCTCATTAATGCGCTTACGTCCTCGGCGGTTTAACCCTCCTGCCTACTACCCCTCATCGGCCGACGGTCCGTAGATCGACGGGACCGGGAGATCGAGAAGGCGCAGATAGACGGTAAGCTGCCCGCGATGATGCGCGATGTGGCTGATTCCGAACGAACGAAAGGCAACCAGCTTCGGGCTTGTGAAGATGACATGGTCACCGAACCGGAACGTCCAATCGCGGGTCAATGCGGATTCGTCGACGTTCTCGAGTGCAGTTTTCAACTGGGCCACATTCTCGTCGAAAGCCTTCAGGATTTCTGCCTTGTTCCCAGGGTCAGCGCGCGCAAATGGCCTGGCGGCGGCGTCCATCTCATCTTCCGTTATTACCACGACCTGAGAGCCGACAATGTCCGCGAGGTGGGCGCCCAGATCACCTATTGTTCTCGATTTCTCGTGGGGCTTCCACGTCAGCCTGTCATCCGGCAGCCGCTCGAGAATCCTTCTGGTGGAGGCGATTTCTACTTCGACATCGGCAAGCGGAAGCTCTTTGAGTGTGGCCATTTCTGATTGGATGCCAGAGGAGTCGAGGACATGAACATTGCATAATATCCGATCGGCAAGCAATCTGAAAGAACCAACCGTGCGGGACATTCCGTGGCCCGATAACGCACCGACAGGTTCGGGGTACAGTGGATGGTGAGCTATTCGGGCAGCGTCCAGTTATGAGTTGAGCTCAACGGAGGAGAGGAAGCATTGGTGAGCATGAGCAAGCAGGCCGCAATCGACCTCCTAGCCGCCAACCGCAACGAGCGCGGGATCGCGAGTTGGGGGAGATTGGGGCAGGATGCGACAGGACTTACGACCTTCGGCATCGGTTTGACGCAGCTGCGGAAGCTGGCAAAGAAAATCGGTCGGGACCATGCACTCGCGGTGGAGCTGTGGCAGTCGGATATATACGACGCTAGGGTCATCGCGCTGCTCATCGACGATCCGGGTTCGATCACGCGCGAGCAGGCGGAGCAGCAGGTGGAGGATCTTGGAGCGGGCATGCTATCGCACGTGTTCGCCTCGTGCGACGCGACCCTCGCGAAGACGCCATTCGTGGTGGAGATAGCGCACGATTGGATCCGGAGCGACGATGTGGTGCGGCGCGTATGCGGCTACGGGCTGCTTTACGAGATATCCAAGTTCAAGGGCGGGAAAGCGCCGGCCGAACCCTACTTCCTGGAGCACGTCGAGCGGATAGATCGCACCATCGATGGTGAGCCCACCACTGTGCGCATGGCAATGGGTAACGCGCTGATGGGGATCGGCAAGCGCAGCGCAACCCTTAACGCGGCCGCTCTGGCCGTCGCCGAGAGAGTGGGGCCGATCGAGTTCGAGTCGGCGAGCGGAACGTGCGAGCCGTTCGATGTCGCGAAACATCTCACGACCGACCGCCTGAAGGAGAAGCTCGGAGCTTGAGGTCGCCGCAGCTTCATTATCATGAAAGCTATCCACATTACAAACGGTTTGCTGGTAATCGCCCTGCTGATCGGCAGCTTCGCCGCGTGGCCACATCTCCCGGCAAACATCCCTGTACATTTCGGGTTGAGCGGCCAGCCGGATCGCGTTGTGGACACCTCGATTCTCTCCTGGTTTGGCCTCCCGCTTGTAGCCGTCGCGACCACGGCGCTTACCTACACGGTTGCGCAATGGCTACCCAGCCACCCGAATCTCGTCAATCTCCCTGACAAGCAGCAGTTCCTGGCTTTATCGTCCGCCAGGAAGTTGCCGGTCATCGCACGCGTGCAGGATATGCTTTACGGTGTATCAGCCCTGGTACTCGTGCTCTTCGGGTCCATTCAGGTGATGATATATCGCGTAGCTCTTGGCGAATCTGGTGAGGTGTATATCCTGGCGCTCTTGGTATTGAGCTTTCTGATGACGCCACTAATGCTCGGGATATGGCTGCCAGGGATTCAGCGGGAGGTCAACCGGCAGAGGTCGGCCGATGAGACGGACGGCACGAAGGCAGCAAATATGTAATGGAAGCGGTTTGT
>DASSKB010000135.1:0-24123 GCA_035690925.1 Longimicrobiaceae bacterium | reverse complement strand
TGGAAGAGGCGATCGAGGTAGTCGACGCCATCTGTTCTGGCGATCAGAACCATCTGTGCGACGAGCTGGGCGACCTTCTGCTGAACCTGGCCTTCCAGGTAGTACTGGCGGAGGAACGGGGAGCTTTCTCACGCCATGAGGTCATCGCGAACCTCGAGGAGAAGATGCGTCGTCGTCACCCGCACCTTCACGGCCTGGGCGACGCGGAAGATTGGGAGAGCCTGAAGGCCAGGGAGACCCCGGTCGGACGGACGATCGGTGCCATCGGAATAGAAGATCATCTACACGGCGTACCCGACCTGCTCCAGCGTGCGCACCGGATTCAGACCGAAGTGGCGCGAGTCGGATTCGACTGGCCGTCGGCGGACGGTGCGCTCGAAAAAGTCCGCGAAGAGGTCGACGAGGTTGCGGATGAGTTGAAAGCGGGCGACCATGATCGTGTCGAGGAGGAGATCGGGGACCTGCTGTTCTCGGTAGTCAACCTCGCACGGCTGGCGGGGAGCCACGCGCCTACGGCGCTCGCGCGGGCCAATGCCAAATTCGTGAACAGGTTCAGCCAGCTGGAAGACCTGGCGCGTGACCGAGGTATTTCCCTGCCGGTGGCGCGGTTAGACACACTTGACCAACTCTGGCGAGAGATCAAGGATTGGGAGGATTGAATCTACGGCAGCGGGTAGTATACACGCTCGTGGTGATCAGTGCGCTACTCGTCGCACCGGCGATATACGGCCTGTTCGCGCTTCAGGAGCTCGGGGACGTTGCGCGCAGCCTGCGTGCGAGGGATGCCGTAGGCGCGCTTGCCCTTGGCCGGCTGCAAACTGCCTTCGGAGAGCTCGAGAACGCCGAGCGAATATATCTCGCGCTCGCCGAACCCGAAGGCCGTAGCGGCGCCAAGCAGCGCGTGGATGCGAGCATTCTACGCGTGGAAGCCGAGCTGGAGCGGCTGGCTGAGGGCGGCTACGAGGCCGCAACGGAGGACGCTCGCAAGCGCTGGGCTGTGCTGGAGCGGGCCGTGCGCAATGAGCAGGCGCTCATAGAGGCAGGGCGGATCGATGAAGCGGATTCCCTGAGAGCCCGGGTAGTAGATCCGGCGTTCACCAGCATGAACGAGGCGCTCGATCCTATCGGCGTTACCATCAATCGTGCCGGCGAGGCGCAGGTTGAGCGCGCGCAGATGATCGCCGCGGGTGCCGCTACGACAACGCTTCTGGCTCTGGCCGCGGCTCTCACTGTGGCATTGGTGATCGGCGGATGGCTCATTCGGAGTATTTTAAAGCCTATCCGGGAGCTGAGGCGGGGGATGGCCGTAGTGGCCGAGGGCGACTTCGAGCCAGCTTTGACTATCCCACCTGAGCGGCCCGACGAGATAGGCGACCTGGCCCGATCGTTCGAGCGAATGACGGATCAGCTGGCCGCGCTCGACAGGTTGAAGGCCGAGTTCGTATCGGTAGCCTCACACGAGCTCAAGACCCCTCTGAGTGTTATCCGTGGCTATATTTCATTACTGAGGGATGGGATATACGGAGATATCGACGATGAGCAGCGCAAGATCCTGAACTCAGTGGGTGATCAGACCGACAGGCTCGGCCGCCTTATTCAGCAGTTACTGGACATCAGTAGATTCGAGGCGGGCGGTGGGAGGTTGGACCTGCGGCCTATAGACATCAGGGAGTTCCTCGACGAGCTCACCACCAGTTTCGATGCGCTGGCTCAGCAGAATCAGATAGATTTCCGTCAGGAGATCGCCAACGACCTTCCTGAAGAGATAACCGGCGATCCCGACCGACTGAACGAAGTTGTAGGCAACCTTCTCTCCAACGCCTTCAAGTTCACTTCGCGTAATGGTTCGATTACCCTCATCTCGCGCACGGAGGACGACGGCCTGATCATCCAGGTTACCGACACCGGGGTTGGTATTCCGAAGGAGCAGATCCCGAGGATCTTCGAGAAATTCTATCAGGTGGAGAACGAAGCGCAGCCACGGTCGGCCGGATCTGGGCTGGGCCTGGCGATTTCCAGGGAAATCGTCGAAGGACACGGAGGCACGATCACTGCAGAAAGCAAGGTTGGCGAGGGAACCACATTCACCGTGTTCCTGCCCAATATGCCTTCAATCAGTGCGGAGGCTGCACCCGCACCTTCAGAAACCGAATGAAAACGATAATAGCACTTTGCCTTGCCCTGCTCGTGGCATCGTGCAGTCACCTGGGCATCAAGCCACCGGCCAGGTCGGAGGCCGTAGAGCTCTGGAACGAGGCGCATCTGGCGCTCGCCCGCACAAATTTCGCAAATGCAACCGACATATTCCAGATTCTGGCATCAGAATACGCCGAAACCGACGAGGGCAGAGAGAGCCTGTTTTATCTAGGGGTCGTCAAGTTGGATCCGCGTAATCCGGACTGGAATCCGAAACCCGCGGAGGCAGCACTCGAGCAGTATCTGGCAGCCGATTCCATGGTGTACGACGTCAAGCGAGCACCCGAGGGTAGGACGCTGCTACAGCTCGCGAGGCAGCTCAATCTACCCGTAGCTCAGCGAGTGGAGGGCCTCCAGCCGGACCCTAAGGTGGTGACGGTCACCGAGCGCGTGGTTGTTCCAGCCAGCCAGTCTCGCGAGCTAGCCGCCGAGGTCGAGCGCCTTCGAGCGCAGCTAGCGCAGGCCGACTCCGTGGTGCAGCAGCAGAAGGAGGAGCTTGAAAGGATCCGTAAAACATTGAAGGGCGCCGGAGTGGGGTAGATTAGCCCGCATGGAACATCCGCGCACGATCGCCGTATCGCTCCTCTATGGCGAGCCGGATGCGCGGATGGCTTGAAAGTTCAGGATCCTCAGCGATCATCTCCCGCGCCACTTCCCGCGCCTGAAGTAACAGATCTTCGTCTTTCTCCAGATCGGCAAATTTGAACGCGGGAATGCCCGACTGCCGGTCACCGAAGAGATCGCCCTGCCCGCGAAGTCGCAGGTCGGCCGCGGCGACCGCAAAACCATCCTCGGTAGATGTTATCACTCGGAGCCGTTCGGCTGAGTCTGGCGGTGCGAGCAGGATGCAGAAGCTCTCTTCCGCACCTCGCCCCACCCTTCCCCGTAGCTGGTGAAGCTGCGACAATCCAAAGCGCTCGGCATGCTCGACTACCATCACGGTGGCGTTGGCGACGTCTATGCCGACTTCGATAACCGTGGTTGCCACGAGGATGTCCAGGCCGCCAGCCGCGAACGCGCGCATTACGCGGTCCTTCTCCTCCCCCGGCATCTGCCCGTGTAGCAGCCCGAGGCGTGAGTCCGGGAACACCTCGGTCCTGAGCCGCTCATACTCTTCCGTAGCGGACTTCAAATCCATCTTTTCTGATTCCTCCACCAGCGGATAGACGAGATACGCCTGTCGGCCGGCGAGCACCTGCTCGCGTACGAACTCGAAGACCCGCGGTGCGGCAGACGGCGGACGAAGCGCTGTGCGCACGGGCTGCCGCCCCGGCGGGCGCTCGTCCAGAATGGAGATATCCAGCTCGCCGTGCAGCGTCAGCGCCAGCGATCTCGGAATAGGGGTAGCGGACATGACAATGACGTCCGGATTGCCGCCCATCTCCGATAGCGCCATGCGCTGCCGCACACCAAACCTGTGCTGCTCGTCGATCACCGCGACGCCGAGCGAGTGAAATTGTACTCCCGCCTGAATCAACGCGTGAGTTCCTACAACTATCCCGGCGGCGCCCGATGATATGCTGGCCAGCGCCGAGCGGCGTTCAGCCGCGCCCAGCCGGCCGGTAAGCAGCTGGATTTCAACGGGCACGCTCTTCAGCAAGGTCTGAAGCATTCGCATATGCTGCTCGGCTAGAACCTCGGTGGGCGCCATCAATGCGGCCTGTCGGCCGTTTTCCACAGCCCTGAGCATAGCGAACAGGGCCACAACAGTTTTCCCCGCCCCGACATCGCCCTGAAGCAGCCTGTTCATACGCCGGCGCGACGACATATCGGCCCCGATCTCCCGGAGCACGCGCCGCTGCGCCGCCGTCAGCCTGAACGGAAGCGAGTCGTACAAAGGCCTGACGAGGGTGTCGTTTCGCTGAAAGGCTATACCCGGCTTTGCGATGGTCGTCTGGTGGCGGATTCGGGCATGCAGCAACTGCAGGAAGAGAAGTTCTTCGAACGCGAGCCTGCGGCGGCCTCGCTCAGCGTTCGCAAGTGAAGTGGGACGATGGAGCATCTCGAAGGCGCTCACCAGCGTGGGGAGTCCCAGTCGATCGAGAAGTCCAGCACTCAGGAACTCCTCTTCCGCCGCTCCTTCGAGCAGTCGATCGAGATTGTCCGCGAGGAGCGTACGAACCTGCCTGTGAGAGAGCCCCTCGGTTGCTGGATAGACGGGGAAAACCGTTCCCCCCTCCTCGGGCGATTCTTCGCCGGCCCTCGCGAGCAGAGTGAATTCACGCGGATGGAACCGTATCCCGTGGAAGAAGCGGACTCCGCCCCACAACAGGAGCAGGTCACCCTTCCGTACGATCCGGTCCAGGAACGGCTGGCCTGGCCACGAGCACTCCACAACACCTGTGGCGTCCTTGACCACCGCCTGGAAGATGCGCAGTCCCTTCCGCGTGGGGAGCACCCCCTTGGACACGACCCTACCGATAATTGTCGCTTCCATGCCCGTTACCAACGACCCGATCGGCCGCACTGTGGACGCGTCTTCATACCGATGCGGTACATGGTACAGAACGTCGCGCGCCGTTATCAACCCCAGCTTGCGCAGGAGATCGGCTCGCCGCGGACCTACGCCCTTGAGGAACTGCGCTTGTGAGTCGAGGCGGCCTGGTGACAAGGTGACAAGGTGAGGGGGTGACAAGGTGACGGGGTGACAAGGTGACAAGGTGAGGGGGTGACGGGGTGACATTGTGACGGCGCACTTTCGCACTTCGCACCTCGCACTTCGCACTCGTCGTTCATTCCGTCAGCACCTCGCTGGCGAAGGTTTTGATCTCGAATGGCTTCAGATCGTCGATCTGTTCGCCTACTCCGATGAACTTGACCGGGAGGTCGAATTCCTCCTTGAGCGCGACGACTATACCGCCTTTGGCGGTGCTGTCCATCTTGGTGAGCACGAGGCCGGTGAGCTCGAGCGTCTGGCCGAAGGCCCGGACCTGTGCCATGGCGTTCTGACCCACTGTGGAGTCCAGCACGACGAGGCTCTCGTGGGGCGCGCCAGGGAGCTGCTTTCCGATGACACGTCGAATCTTGTCGAGCTCCTGCATGAGACCGGTTTGAGTATGCAGACGGCCTGCCGTGTCGATGAGCACTATGTCGACGTCCTCCTTCTTCGCGACGTCGAGTGCATCGAACGCCACGGCGGCGGGATCCCGACCAGGCTCGCTCCCCACGAAGCCGCACCCAACGCGCTCCGACCAGCGCTTTAGCTGCTCGATCGCTCCGGCCCGGAAGGTGTCCGCGGCGGCTATGAGCACCGTCCTGCCCTGCTTCGTGAAGCGGCTGGCGAGCTTACCTATCGAAGTCGTCTTGCCGACCCCGTTGACCCCGGCTACCAGGATCACGGTCGGGCCGCCCTCGAAGTTGAAACGAAGGGCGGTATCGGCGCGCCCCGCTTCGAGTATCGCCACTATCTCCTGCCTCACCGCGTCCAGGAACTCGTCCTGATTCACTACATCGCCACGCGCCGCCAGTTTCTCCACCACCCCCACCAGCCTGAGAGTTGCTGCTACTCCGAAGTCGGCGCCGATCAGAAGCTCTTCGAGCCGCTCGAGCGATCCCTCGTCCACGCCTCCGCGCGCTATCACCGACACATCCGTCAGCGCTACTTCGCGGATGCGCTCCCAGAGGGAGGCCCTGGTCTCGTCTTTCGTCCTGAACAACCGCGCCATACCGATTCCCGTCTCTAAAAGTACATGAAAGTGTGCCGCTACATGCAGGCCGGTGAATATTTCCTGCCGTTGGTCGGAGAGGAAGCATATTCTGCCGGGTCTTCACACGAAGAACGCCCGAAGGCTACTGCCCACGGGCGTCCCTCCGGACTATCATGACCCCGGTCACGCCCATGGCGTTCCGTGGGAGCTACAACTCCAGCTGCTCAGTTACCGGATCCGGAGGCGTCGGACGCAGCAGCGAGAAGTACTGGTCCGCTCGCACCATTGAGCGCCGCGACCTGTTCGGCCCGCGCAGCCCGGAAGGCCGTGCGGTACTTCTCCGGCACGGGATCACCGCTGATGTCTCTTATGCTGTTAGGATTGATCGGCGTGCCCCGGCTGCGGAACTCATAGTGTAGATGAGGACCTGTGGATAGCCCGGTGCTGCCCACGTAGCCGATAATTTCGCCCTGCTTCACGCGTGTGCCCGCCCGTATCCCCTTCGCGAATCCCCGCATGTGTGCGTAGCGCGTGGAATATCCGCGGATATGGCGGATCTCGATCAGGTTACCGTAACCTCCCGCCCGGCCCGCGCGTACGACGGTCCCATCGCCGACAGCCCGAATAGGAGTTCCCATGTTCGCGGCGTAATCGATGCCGTGGTGGGCACGCGTTTTCTTGAGGATCGGGTGGAATCTGCCCGTCGAGAACGACGAGCTTATTCGTCTGAACTCGAGCGGTGCCCGGAGAAACGCCCGGCGAAGCGATTCGCCGTTCTGGTCGTAATAGTCCTGCGACCCATCCGGCGCGGTGAAAGAGTACGCCTCGTAGTTGCGGTCGTTCACGCTGAACTGGACCGCAACTACGCGCCCCATACGTGCGGTCCCATCGGGCCGCACCATACGCTCGTAGAGTATTCTGAAACGATCACCTTTACGCAGGTCGCGCGAGAAATCTATCTGCCACGCAAATACCTTGTCCGCGAGAAGGTCGGCAATGCGCTCGCGCTCAGCGGCCGGCACGCCGGACGCATCGCTGGCCAGCAGCGCTGCATAGAGCGAAGACTGAACTGAGCCGGTAAGGACGGCCGTATCCGCCTGCACCGGCACCCGCTCGACTGACCCGTCCCAGGCGCTTCCTTCCCGATGAATGCTGAGAGTGCGATCCGCATCCAGACTGAGGTCGAGGCCCCGAACCGCACCGTCCACGAATGACCGCCGATAGGAGATCACCGCGCCCGGGTGCAGCCGCCGCGGGTCCTGGTGTTCCTGAAGCTCGGCCAACAATGCGCGCGCGTCCGCTTCGGCGAGACGCGATCGCTCCAGAAGCTCGGAAAGGGTCTCACCAGCATGAAGGGTATCCTGAACCGACACTTCCGCCGGATTAGCGTACGCTGCGGGAAGCAGTGCTGGTGCTTCCGCATAACCACCAGAAGAGCTACCTCCGAGGGCGATCTGGCTTACCAGAGAGACGCCGAAGACCGCGAAGAGGGCGAGCGCAAGGATCCGATAGGAATTAGACATTATCGGCTAATCCATCTGACGGCGAATAAAGGTCGGAATCTCCAGGTCACTGGGAGTTTTCCGGTCGGACTGCTGTTGCTTCGGCGGGCGAATAGGCGTTGAGGCCCCCGACGTACCCGTCGCGGACTCCTGCTGAACATCACGCCGCCTTCTATTGAAATCCGGGCGGAGCACATCATCGTGCTGATCGCGTACGGGCTCGTCCTTGTCGAAACCCGTGGCGATCACCGTCACCCGCACCTCCTCCTGGAGGTTGCTGTCGTGAACCGCACCGAAAATAATTTCGGCTTCGTCACCCGCTGAATCCTGAATAATCGAGGAGATCGTGGTGACCTCATCGATGGCCAGGCCAAGGCCACCGGTGATGTTTATGAGCACACCGGCAGCGCCCTGAATCGAAATGTTATCGAGGAGTGGCGATGAGATCGCCTCCTGTGCCGCCTCCATCGCGCGGTTCTCACCCCGACCGAAGCCGGTACCCATGAGGGCAGCACCGCGATTGGACATTATGGTGCGGACATCGGCGAAGTCCACATTCACCTCACCGGTCACCCTGATAAGATCGGAAATACCCTGCGTCGCGTGGAGCAGAACTTCGTCGGCCTTCTTGAGCGCGTCCTTGAACGATGTGCCCCTCCCGACAACCGATAGAAGGCGTTCGTTTGGAACGACTATCATAGTATCGACAGCATTGCGCAATTCGGCGAGTCCTTGCTCAGCCTGCCGCATCCGCTTCTTACCCTCGAACAGGAAAGGTTTGGTGACGATGGCAATGGTGAGTGCGCCCATCTCCCGCGCCATCTGGCCGATCAGCGGCGCGGCACCCGTTCCCGTGCCGCCACCCATACCGGCGGTTACGAAGACCAGGTCTGCACCCTCGAGGACCTTCTGTATGTCCTCGCGATTCTCCTCGAGTGCTTCCCGGCCTATCTCGGGTCGCGCGCCGGCCCCCAGACCTCGGGTCAGCTTCTTTCCGATCTGGATCTTTGTCCCGGACATGGAGTTGTTGAGCGCCTGGACGTCGGTGTTCACCGATATGAACTCGACACCCTCCAGGTCCTCGTCGATCATCCGGTTAACGGCGTTTCCGCCGCCGCCTCCCACGCCGATTACCTTCATCAGCGCATTCTGTGACACGGGTTCTTCGTATTCGAAGATCATCATCTCTTCCCTCCTCCACGCGGCTTGGGAGGTGCTGTCGGGTGAAAACTCAAAAGAAATCGGTCAGCCAATCACGCATCCACTTGATCATTCCGTTCACTGACGAGCCCGAGGGTAGGCCGCCCTCGGCGTTCTCGACTATCATCCTTCGTGCACCGAAGAGCGCCAGGCCCGCGGCGGCGGCGAACTTGGGTCGGGAGATGGAATCGACGAGACCGCCGAAACCCTCGCGCGGAACGCCTATCCGAACCGGACCCGGGAAAACCCCTTCCGCCAGCTCGGCGATTCCCACGATCGACGCACCGCCGCCAGTAAGGACTACCCCAGCTCCGAGCCGGTCGCCGAATCCGCTACGGTCTATCTGCTCGGCCACGAGGCCGAAGATTTCGTCCATGCGCTGCTCGATGATATGGGCGAGCAGTTCCCTGGCGATGTGGCGCGTCTGACCCGCGGCGGCGGCGGGCAGCTCGAACGTTTCGTGCGGGTCCACCATCGAGGCACGCGCTAGTCCCCACTTCTCCTTAGCCCGGACCGCCTCGGCGTACGGGAGCGACAGACCCTTCACTATGTCGTTCGTGACAGTGCCACCGCCCCACGGCAAGGTCGCCATGTGCCGGATCTTCCGCTCGTGGTAGATGATTATCTCCGTCGTACCGCCACCGAGCTCCACCAGCGCGACACCGATCTCCTTCTCATCCTCCGAGAGCGTTGCGAAAGATGACGCTATGGGCTCGATAACGAGCTGCTCCACCTGATAACCCGCCCGACTAACGGACTTCCGGATGTTCTGCGCCGCCGATGCCGCGCCCGTTATTATGAAGACCTCAGCCTCGAGACGCGTCCCGGCCATTCCGACGGGATCCTTGATTCCACCCTGCGCATCCACAACATACTCCTGGGGAATCGCGTGGATCAGCTCGCGGTCGGCGGGAATCACCACGGCCTGCGCCACCTCACGCACCCGCTCGACGTCGCGCGCCAGTATCTCGTCAGCGCCGACCGCAACCACTCCATTGGATGCGCGGCCGTGGATGTGCTCACCAGCGATCCCGGTATACAGTCGATCTATGGTGACGCCCGCCATCAGTTCCGCTTCCTTCACGGCCTTTCTGACGGACTCCGTCGTCGCTTCGATGTCGGTAACGACTTCGCGCCTGATGCCGCTCGTGCGTGCCTGACCGACACCCAGAACCTTCACCATCGACTCGGGTGTCGCGTCCGCCACGACCTCAGCGATTACCACCGAGGTCTTGGTCGACCCGATATCCAGCCCGGCAACGAAAGGAGAGCGCATCTGGTTCGTTATGCGGAAGTAAATGTTCGAACGACGACCTGATCAGCGAAGCGTAGATCGACGAGATGCTTGGGCTCGTTAGCGTGCATAGGCGCGACTCTGATATCGGCAAGCACGGCACGCAGCTGCTGCAGCCGGTTGGTGCCGGCGCCAGCGGGCAGCAAGATGCGGGTGCTCGGCGACGACAGCGTGAGAACGAGCGCCCCGTCGCTGTTCAGGGCGATCTCCGACGTACGTGCGAGCAACCCCGGGTCGAGATTGCCAAGCCGCTCCGCTTCTTTAAGGAGACCGAGCGTTGCCGGCCAGGTTTTCGCCCGAACGATCGGAAGATCCATGACCTTCCTGGTCGGATCAACGGGAAACAGCTCGCCTGCACCGGTGGCGGCCCTGAGGGTGCCGACCTCGATATAGGCGACAGGCTGCTTCTCGCGGATCCGGATGCGAAGTGTCCCAGGCAGCTTGCGGGAGATTTCCGCGTGGGCAATGCCGGGGTGCCGACGGAGGGCCGCCTCCCAGGAACCATGGTCGGCCCAAACGTTATCGGTGGTAGAAACGCCCGAGGCGACAAGCACCTCGTAAGGGTCCAGCAGGTGCACGCCAGATACTTCCACGCGATCCACTTCGAACCAGCTGAAGTGTTGCAATACCTCCGGTCCCCACCATGGTACAGCTGCGCACGCCACAGCGAGGAGTGCCAGAGCGAGCCTGCGGAGCAGAAGACGGATCCTCATTGCACCACCGTCGCTTGCAGCGCAGACAGAATCTCACGCGCGGCTGCGTTCAGATCACCCGCTCCGAGCGTCAGACAGAGGTCACCGGGGCGAAGGGCCGCGGTAACTGACTCTACCACGCGGTCGCGATCGGCAATGTATCGCACATTGGCGCCAGCCATCTGTGCCGCGTTCGCGACCATCTCACCCGTCACTCCCGGTATCGCCTTTTCGCGCGCCGGATAGACGTCTGCGACGAATACTATATCTGCCACAGCCAGCGTGCGACCGAACTCGTCGGCGAAGTCGCGCGTCCGCGAGTACAGATGGGGCTGAAATACAGCGACCAGTCGGCGGCCGGGGTGCGCGGCACGCGCGGCGCTGAGGGTAGCGGCAATCTCGGTCGGGTGATGTGCGTAATCGTCTACTACCAGAACGCCCGCGGACTCTCCAACTCTCTCGAAGCGGCGCTCTACACCGGAGTAAGTGGCCAAGCCCTGTACGATGTCAGACCACTTCGCCCCCAGGTGCACCCCAACGGCGATCGCGGCGAGGGCATTGCGGACATTGTGGAGGCCCGGCACACAGAGCTCGGCATGACCCAAAGACTTACCGCTGTCGCGAACAGCGAAGCGTGTCGTCATCCCGCTGGTGACGAGGTCCTCTGCGCGAAGCATCGAGCCCGCTGACGAGCCGTAGGTGACGACAGGCGCCGTTCCGGCGGGTCGGGCAGCGAGCAGGCGTGCCACGCCCGGATCATCGGCGCACGCCGCCACGAGCCCCGAATCCGGCACGGAGGCTACGAAGGTGAGGAATGCCTCTTCTACACCCGCCAACGACCCGTAAATGTCGAGATGATCGGCCTCCAGGGTTGTCACTACGGCGATCTCAGGATGGAGGGTCAGGAATGAGCGGTCGTATTCATCGGCTTCTACCACGAAGAGGCGGTCGCCACCGAGTCGAAGGTTGCCACCCCATGCGGGCACCCTGCCACCAACCAGGCCGGTGGGGTTCATCCCAGCGGCATCGAGGACGGCGGTGGTCAGGGCAGTGGTTGTCGTCTTCCCGTGCGTGCCCGCGATGCCGACCACGGTGCCGCGATTGACAATTCCGCCGAGCGCCTGGGCCCGCTTGACCACCGGGATGCCAGCAGCGCGAGCGGCCTGAACCTCAGGGTGGTCGGCGGGAACGGCGGCAGTTATGACTAGAGCGGAGCAGCCTTCGACATGCGAGGGGTCGTGCCCCGCCTCGACATCGACTCCCTCCTTCCTGAGCTCCTGCACAGCCGCGCCGAGCTGACTATCGCACCCGGAAACCTGGCCACCGGACCTACGAACGAGCTCTGCCAGCGGGTACATTCCGGCCCCACCGATTCCCATAAAGTGAATCGGCTTGTGGCGAGCGAGTGCGATCAGATCGAGGGTGGTCAATATACTATCTGATACCGGGTGAAGAAAGAGAAGGAATCAATTCCGCAAGCGCGGTAACGATCTCATCAGCCGCGTCCGGATTACCTCTCTGTCCCGCACGAGTCGACAGGTAAGCTCGACGCTCGGGGTCGCCTCCGAGCGCCGTGAGCTCTGCCCACAGGCGGCCTTCTACCAGCTCTTGTTCCTGAATCAGCACGGCCGCACCGGCGTCGGCGAGCGCCGCTGCGTTGTGATACTGGTGATTCGCGGCCGCGGTGGGTAGAGGGATGAGAATACTGGGTATCTCCCACGCGCATAGCTCGGCGAGCGCCATTGCGCCCGCACGGGAGATCGCGATATCCGCTGCAGCTAGCGCCGCAGCCATATCTTGAATGTAGGGGGTCGTATGGACCCATGATCCGAAACCCAGCTGTCGCACCCGCGCGGCTATCGATTCGTGGTGCGCCGGACCGGTTGCCCATAAGATCTCCAATCCGCCCGGGCGCGCTGGGACCTTCCCCTCAGAGAGCGCCCGGAGCTCCCCGATCAACGCCTCGTTAACCGCGCGAGCACCCTGGCTGCCACCCACCACCAGCGTAACTAGACCGTCGCCCAGGCCGAACTGTTCGCGCGTCGCCGAGCGCGACAGACTTCTATCCGGCGGCCGGATCGGATTACCGTAGACGAACACCTCGGTGGTCCTGCCGGGCTTCAGGTACTCGCGCGCCTCCGGGAAGGCGAGGTGGATCTGGCGTGTGCGCGAAGCCAGCCATCTGGTCGTGAGGCCGGGAAATGAGTTCTGCTCCTGGAGTGCGGTGGGCACGCCCTTGAGGATTCCCCACCCCACAGTCGGCCCGCTCGCGTATCCTCCGGTTCCTACGACCAGGTGGGGCCTGAAATCCTTGAAGGCCGCAGCCAGTCCGCGGACCGAACCTAGCATCGCGGGGCCGAGGCGCCAGTTCTGCCACGGCCGTGACCGACGGATGGGCTCGAACGGAAGTAGTACATGCCGCACGGCGCGCTCGGGGAGGACCCTGGCCTCGATGCCGCGACGCGCACCTATGAACATGACTTCGACGGAAGAGTCGAGTCTGGCGAAAGCGTCTGCGAGAGCGAGCGCCGGGTAGAGGTGTCCGCCGGTCCCGCCGCCCGCAAAGAGCACACGAGGCCCGGTCATTTACGAAGCTCCGGCGTTGTCCGCGCAACGCTGAGCAGGACGCCGACCGCCGCGAAGCATATGAGCAACCCGCTGCGCCCATACGACATGAACGGTAGCATCACGCCGGTGGTAGGGAGCAGCGCTAGGGCAACGCCCATATGGAGGAGGGCGGAGACCACGATGAGATTTGTCATCCCGATCGCGATAAGGTACCCGAAGAGGTCCGGCGCGCTCCTGGCGATTCGGTAGCCGACGAACGCGAATGCGGCAAAAAGGAGAACAGTGAAGACTACCCCTATAAATCCCCACTCCTCCGCGATCATCGCGAAGAGGAAGTCATTGTGCGGCTCGGGAAGAAAGCCGAACTTCTGGCGGCTCTCGCCGAATCCCACGCCTGCAATGCCGCCGGACCCGACTGCGATGAGCGATTGATGGATCTGATAGCTCACGCCCGCCGGATCTGCCGTGGGATCGAGGAACGCGACAACGCGCCTCAGACGATAGCTCTCGCTGGCTATCTGGTGCCAGACTACCGGCACGGCGAACAGACCCAGCAATATTATGTGCCCTATCCGCGCACCGCCCGCGAACACTACCAGCGCGCCCAGCAGGACGATCAGGAGCGCGGCGGAAAAGTTGGGCTGAAGTACTATCGGTATTGCGACAGCAAGCCACACCACCAGGAATGGAAGAAGTCCTTTGCTGAAGGAATGTAGGCGTTCCTGCTTCCTCACAGTGAGCGCCGCCGTCCAGATGATGACGGCCAGCTTGGCGATCTCCGACGGTTGGATGCTTATGCCCACCCGCAGCCAGCGCCTCGCTCCGTTAACCCTTGGCGCAATTGCCTCGGTTCCAGGCAGCACCACCACGATGAGGAGCGCCATCGTTGCGATCAGGAGCGGCCACGCCATTAAGCGGAGACGTCGGTAATCCTGCATGGAGATGAGTACCGCTATGAGAACGCCCGGCACCACTCCGACGAGCTGGCGAAGTGCATAAAAGTGACCCGGCAGCCCCTCCGCCTGCGCCATGAATGCGCTCGCGCTGTACATCTCCACTATGCCGAACGAGAACATGAAGAGGATGATCAGGACCAGCGCACCAGGCTCCCATCCGGCGGGTCCAGCCTTCGCATACATGAGCTCTGGCGAGCGCGCGGCCCGCAGAGATGCTGTCGTCATGGCGTCTCCCTCCGCGCCAGCTCGGTGAAGCGGCGCCCGCGTTCTTCAAAATCGCTGAACATGTCGAAGCTGGAGCACGCAGGGGAAAGCAGAACAGTGTCTCCGGAACGCACAAGCTCGCCGACACGGTCCATCATATCCCGAAACGATCCTTCGACGGTCTCCACCTCGGCATTGGTTGCCAGGTCAGCTACTATCGTGTCGGCAGCCTCACCAAACGCGACGACCAGCCGAACCCGATCCTTCATCTCGGGCAGGAGCTGTGTGTACGATTCGCCCTTATGGCGGCCGCCGAGGAGCAGAACCACTGGATACTCCAGACTGCGAAGTGCGACGCGCGTTGACGATATGTTCGTAGCCTTCGAATCGTTGATCCAGATAACGCCGTCCGCCTGATGTACCGGCTCCATCCGGTGGCTGAGCGCACCGAAGGTGGGCAGTCCCGCTCGTATAGCTTCACTGTCAGCACCCGCCAGCTTCGCGGCGATGGCCGCGGCCAGCGCATTCGCAACATTATGCGGACCGAGTATCCGCAGTTCGCTGGCGGCGATAAGGCGCTCCTCCGAGCCGTCCAGCCGCAGGGTCAGCCAACCGTCGGTCGAGAGGTATCCGCCCTCTTCACCGCTCACGGGCGCCGAACCGATGCGGAACCAGTAGTGCTTGCCGGCTGCTTTGATAGCCATCGCCCGAGCGCGCTCGTCCTCAGCGTTCGTCAGCCAACGGCTCTCCGGGGTAGCGTTCAGGAAGAGGCGCTCCTTGTCCGCATAGTAATCCTCCACCGACGCATACCGATCGAGGTGGTCGGGTGCCAGGTTCGTCAGAACACCTATCTCGGGCGAGAATTCGATCAGTCTACCGAGCTGAAAGGAACTCGCCTCCACAACTACGATCTCGGGCTGCGGTACGCGCATAGCCACTTCCGAGAGCGCCGTCCCGATGTTGCCACCCTCGATGGCGTCGCGACCGGCTTCGCGCAGGAGATGCCCGATAAGCGCCGTGACAGTGGTCTTCCCGTTCGTGCCGGTCACCGCGATAGCCGGTGCGTCGATGAAGCGAAGGGCGAATTCGATCTCCGATACGAACGGGACTTCCGCGAGCACGGGCTCACTCAGGACCCGCGCGCCGGGCGGAATTCCGGGGCTCACCACGATCTCCGAGCAGGCCGCTAATCGCTCCAGGTCATGGCCGCCCTCATCGACCTGGGCGCCGAGCTCGCGCAGGACGCTCGCTACCTTTGCGGTGGCCGGAGTCGCGCCGCCGTCACTGGCATAGACCGTCTCACCCCTGGAGATGGCGAGGCGCGCTGCGGCGAGGCCGCTACGGGCGAGGCCGAGGACGCCGATCATCGGATCTTGAGGGTGGCGAAGGCGATGAGGGCGAATATCACCCCCATGATCCAGAACCGGATGATAACCTTGCTCTCGTGCCAGCCTATCTGCTCGAAGTGGTGATGGAGCGGCGCCATTCTGAAAATACGCCGCCCGGTCCCGGTCCGTCGGCGCGACCACTTGAAGTAGAGTGTCTGGGAGGCGACGGAGATGGCCTCGAGGACGAATACAGCGCCTATGATGGCCAGCAGGAACTCCGCCTTGAGCAGCACCGAGACGACGCCTAGGACGCCGCCAATTGCGAGCGAACCGGTATCGCCCATGAAGACTTCGGCGGGGTGGGCATTGAACCAGAGGAACCCCAGGCAGCCGCCCGCGAGTGCCACGCAGAAAATCGACAGCTCCCCTGCGCCGGGCAGGTAGAAGAGGTTCAGATAATCCGAGGAGTCCACGCGCCCGAGTATGTACGCGAATACTCCGAAGGTGGTCGCGGCGATAGCGGAGAGCCCGGCTGCGAGCCCGTCCAGGCCGTCCGTGAGGTTTACAGCGTTGGAGCTGCCCGTGATGATGAAGGTCACGAAGAGGATATATGCCCACCAGGTGAACTCCACATGCCAGGTCTTGAAGAACGGGATCTGGGTCCAGGTCGCCGGCACATCAGTGAATGGAACCGTTATGAGCAGCGTTCCGAGCAGGAGCCCGAGCGATACCTGGCCGACGATCTTGTACCGCCCGATCAGGCCTTCCGTTTTCTTGCGCACTACCTTCAGGTAATCGTCCATGAAGCCCAGCACGCCGAGCCAGACCAGAACAACCAGCGCCGTCAGGATGAAACCGTTGGTCAACTCGGCCCACAACAGGGTCGGAATCACCGTCGATAGGACGATAAGCACGCCACCCATCGTCGGGGTGCCCGACTTTCCGAGATGCGTCTGCGGCCCCTCGCTCCGGACTACCTGCCCCACCTTCAGCAGCCTGAGCCGTCTGATCACTGGGGGGCCGAGGTAAAACGCCACCAGGAAAGCGGTGACGACGGCGCCCGCGGCACGAAACGTCTGGAACCTGAACAGGTTGAAGACGATGTGGTATTCTGCCAACGGGACGAGGAAGTGGTAGAGCACGTTACGCTAAATTATGAATTTTGAATTTTGAATTTTGAATTGTTTTCGAAGTCTCGTTCCAGGAGTGGCAGCCAGCGTTCCAGGGCTTCGCCGCGCGAGGCTTTTAGGAGGACGGTCTCGTTACCTCGGAACTTGCCCGAGACCTGGCCGTACGCTGCTACTGGGTCCGGGTTCAGGATGAGGCGATCGCCGAATTCCTTCTCTGATCCATGCATAGCTTTGGCAAAGTCGCCCGTTGCGATGACGCTATCCAGGCCGTGGCGGAGGTGCTCGAGAACTGTAGTGGCCACGCGCTCGTGAATGCTCGTGCTCTGTGAGCCCAGCTCCCGCATGGTTCCCAGGACTGCCACCTTCGCGCCTTCTGACGGGACCGAGGCCAGGAGGTCCAGCGCAGCCAGCACGCCTGGCGGATTCGAGTTGTAGCAGTCCGCGAGAACCCGCATGTCACCGATACGGCGCCACTCCCCGCGGAGTTTGGGTGATGGCACCCGAGCTATACCGGCCATGGCCGCGGCAGGATCGACGCCCCACTCGCGCGCGAGGCCAAGGGCCAGCAGCGCGTTACGCACGTTATGGCGGCCTGGCAGAGGCAGGGTCACCTCGTGCCCCTCCCAGCTCCAGCGGGTGGAGCCATCCGGAAGGTAGGAAATTCCGTCCGCGCCGCCCTCAGGCCGGAGGTTCGCACCAGGGGAGAACCCTGCGATGCCGATCGGCGCGTCGCCCCGGAGCTCGCGAGCGCGGGAAACAAGTGCCGCGGGCTCCTCGGCGACGAATGAAGGAGCACCGCTCCTGAGCCCGGCAAGTATCGCGGTCTCCTCCCGCAGAACACCTTCCAGATCTACCAGTTTCTCCAGATGCTCCTCACCGATCGAGGTAACTATCGCCGCGTCGGGTCGTACGATTTCCGTCAGGATTTCGATCTCGCCGGGCTCGTTGGTGCCCATCTCGACTACCACCGCCTCCGCGTCTTCGGGTGTGCCAAGAAGCGTGAGCGGTACACCGATCTGATTGTTGAGATTACCCGCTGTGGCGTGCACCCGGAAGGTCGGTGCGAGCGCTGCGCCGACTAGGTCCTTCGTGGTTGTCTTACCGTTGCTCCCTACGATCCCTACCACCCGCATCGCGAGACGGTCGCGACGATGGCGAGCAAGGCGACCGAGCGCCTCGAGTGTGGAGGGAACCTCGTAGTAGCGGATGCCCCGCGGGGCGTTTCCCGGAAGCCGCGAAACGACCATCCCTGTGGCGCCCGCCTTCGCGGCATCGCCGAGATAATTGTGAGCGTCGAAATTGGGGCCGGCGAGCGCCACGAAGAGCGCATCGGGCGCGAGCGAGCGCGTGTCGGTCGAAACACCCGAATAGGTCGATTCCTCATCCGCATTGTCCATTGGGAGGCGCAAAGCGGCGCGGACCTCGTGATCAGTCCAGCGAAAACTTTTCACGAGCGGCCGCCTTCCTCCGCAATGATTTCCTGGACGACCACTCGCTCGTCGAACGGCCTGCGCTCTTCGCCCCAGATCTGATATCGCTCGTGGCCCTTGCCAGCGAGCAGGATTATGTCGCCCTTTCGGGCATCGGTGAGGGCCAGACGGATAGCTTCTCTCCGGTCGATGACACGTGTCCGGCGTGCATGCCCCATGCCGCTCTCGATGTCATCCGCGATCCGCTCGGGATCCTCGCTTCTGGGATTATCCGAGGTCACTATCGACACATCGGCGCCTTCCGCCGCGACGCGCCCCATCTCCGCCCGCTTGCCGCGATCGCGATCGCCGCCCGCACCGAAGAGCACGAAAAGTCGGCCGCGGACAAGTGGCCTGAGTACGGCCAGCGCCCGCGCCATAGCATCGGGTGTGTGGGCGAAGTCTATGAGGACCACAGGGCCGTCCGGCGAACCCGGAACGCGTTCCAAGCGCCCCGGGATCTGCGGTACGGTAGCCAATCCCTCAGCGATTTGATCGGTGGCCCACCCAAGACTCCATAGCACCGCAGCCGCGCCCAGCGCGTTGGCGACATTGTAGTCCCCCAGGAGCGGCAGGTTCACTCGTGCGGACAAGCCAGGTGTCACGAGCGTCCAATCGGTTCCGGTCGCGCCTGGCACTATATCGATCGCGCGCACCTCCGCCTTGCCTTCGAGGCCATACCGTACCTGGCGCGCGTGCGGAACGGCTACATCTCTCCAGGCCGGATCGTCCGCATTCAGTACGGCGACGCCCTGCGGCTTCAGGAGATCGAGAAGTCCCAGCTTAACCCGTCTATAATCGTCCAGCGACCGATGGTAATCCAGATGATCACGGCTCAGATTGGTGAAAAGGACCGCATCGAAGCGCACGGCTGCGACTCGGTCCTGGTGGAGTGCGTGGGACGAGACTTCCATGGCCACAGCCGAAACCCCATCTCCGCGGAGCCGTCTGAGCCAGCGGCCGGTCTCAATAGGACCAGGAGTTGTGAGCCCTTCGGTACCCGGAACCAGATTGCCGTCAGCGCCGATTATCCCCAGCGTTCCGATTGATGCGGCCTGCTGGTGCAAGTTCAGAAGGTGATGGAGTATCGCAGCGGTGGTCGTTTTTCCGTTGGTGCCGGTGACGCCGATCATCCGCAGGTCACCCCATGGATCGGAGAAGAACTCCGCGGCGGCGAACGCGGCCGCCCGGCGGCCGTCACGGACTTCGATCTGCGGGAGGTCGACGGCGCTATCCTTCTCCTCGACGAGCGCCGCTGCCGCCCCGGCTGCGGCGGCACCCGCGAGAAACCTGTGCCCGTCAGCGACTGTCCCGCGAACAGCACAGAAAAGGGTTCCATCTCGAACCAATCGCGAGTCCGTCGTGAGGTCCGACACAACTACGTCCTGCGGACCGGCGTCGGTCGCCTGGCCAAGGATACCCTCGCGAGAGAGGCGCCGCACGACCGCCCCGAGGCGAATCTTCATTGACGCGCTCCGATCAACTGGACGGTGTCGTATGGGAGAAGGACCGTTCCTTCGGAGGGCTCGACCCTCACAACATCGCCTGAGCCCTCTATCCGGACGTGCAGCCCGAGGTCATGTAAGCGGCGGGCGGCGTCGCGCATAGTGAGGTCCGCGAGGGTCGGAACCTCGACCGGCACAACTCGCCCGCTTTCGGGAGCACGTTCTATTTCATTGTCCAGGATGAAGACGAAAGGCCCACTTACCTGTCCCGCGGGAGGCGCCGGCTCCGAGGTGGCCGCGAGTCGGACGGTGTTCGACGGGATGCGTGAGGCGAGCAGGCTGGGCCCATGAAGCCGGGGTGCACGCGCGGCGAGGATCCCCTCCAGCGTCTCCCTGGTGACCGGCGCCGCAGTGGTTCCCCCGTAATATGTACCCTCAGGCTCGTCCAGCTTCACGAAAACTACCAGTTCTGGGTCACTCGCGGGAAAGCAGCTGACGAATGTCGCTGTGTAGCTGCCCGAAACGTATCTCCCGTCCTCGCCTGTGCGCCGCGACGTTCCCGTCTTTCCCGCCACCTTGAACCTGCCTAATGAAGCCTGCGTCGCGGTGCCGTCGGCGACCACCGAGACGAGCACTTCGGTCAGCTGCTTCGCCACCGTTCGGGGGATGACGCGTCGAAGTGGCTGCGGTTCGACCGATCGGATCAGCTCTCCATCCGATCCACGAATTTCGCTCAATAGGTGGGGTTCCATGAGGATGCCACCGTTGGCGAGCGCGCCGTAGCCCATCGCCAGCTGAAGCGGCGTAACCGAAATTTCGTAGCCCATTGCCAGGCTCGCGGGGCTCATGGGCGTCCATTCGGCCGGCTGTCGGAGGCGCCCCGCGGATTCGGCGGGGTATGCTACGCCAGTAGGAGTTCCAAAGCCGAAATCCCGGAGGAAGCTGTATTGTTCGCCGGGGCCGAACTGCTCCGCGAACTTGGCTATGCCTATATTGCTCGAAAGGCGCAAGACATCGTCGAGGCCCATCCATCCATGGGCGTGCGTGTCGTGCAGGACCCGTCCATTGGTACGCCACGCGCCCTCTTCACCGTGCACGCTGTCGCTCCAGCTTACCCGATCCAGCGCGAGCAGCGCCGCGGCCGTGAAGGGTTTGAGCGTGGACCCTGGTTCGTATGGCTCTGTTACCGCAGAAAGGGTTCTGCCCCTGCCATTTCTACGAGAGACCGCGGCCAGCACCTCGCCTGTGAGGGGATCCACTACCAGTAGATCACCTCCGCTCGCGCCTGTAGAGTCGATCGATGCGCGGAGAGCCGCGTCGGCAATCTCCTGCACGGACATGTCGATGGTCAGGTGAACGTCCGCGCCCGCGACCGGCGGAACGACGGGTAATGATATGGTCGTTTGCGCCTCACCTCGGGCGCTCCGGCGCAGCACGGAATAGCCCGGCTGACCTCGTAACAGCTCGTCGAACTGCTGCTCCGCACCGCCGAGCGCGCGACCATCGGCGGTTACGACGCCTATCACCTCACGCCCGACCTGTCCCTGAGGATAGAAACGTTCCAGCCGCCTCTCGAAGTACACGCCGCGAACGTCGCCCAGACGCTGACGCTGTTCCACGGTGTAGCGGCCCGGCAATACTATCCAGGGGTCGCCACGTGAGGTCAGCTTGTTGGTCAGAGTATTAGACAGACCCAGAACTTCCTGCAGGCGATCAGCCGCGGCTTCGGGGCGGCTCAGCTCCCGTGGGGCCACGGAAACTCGGTAGGTCTCATAACTGACGGCGAGCGGAACCCCATCCCGATCGTATATCGTACCGCGACGGGCGGGGAGCGGAACGCGCTCGCGCTGCTGCGCGAGGGCCAATGCCTCCCATTCCGGACCTTCGAGCGCCTGCAACTGAAATGCGCGCCCGATGATAAGCGCCGCCGCCACCGCGAGAGCGGCCAGCAGCAAGCGCCGGCGTCCGGTCAACCGCTCGCGCTGATTTCCCGCGAACTCGCCACCGGCTCGGCGCTTCTTCATCAGGGTGCCCTTTCCCGACTTTCGAGCGCATCCGCCGGAGGGGCCGGCAGAAAGATGATCTCATCACTGGTCGGGAGATGCATACCCAGCCGCTCCCGGGCGACCCGGACTACACGTGCACGGCTCCGCAACTCCTCGATTCGACGGGTGATCCGAATGCGCTCCGCCTCCAGGACAGCGGTTTCGCCCTGCGTTTCACGAGCGGCCGCTTCCATGCGAATACCCAGCGTTTGACGCCAGGTGACAACGACGAGAGAGCCCAGGAGAATGGTGAGCCAGAGCGACGCGACAATCCACCCGGGACGCCGCCGCGCCCGGACCCGCGTCCTGCCGCGGGGCCGACGGATGCCCGGTAGGGTCGTTAAGCCCGCTGCCATGCCCGAAGCCGCGCGCTGCGCGAGCGAGGGTTGGTCGCAATCTCGGCCGGCGTCGCCGACACCGGCTTGCGGGTTAGCGTTACACCCAGCGCCTTACCGCGGCACCGGCAGACCGGGAGCCGCGGCGGGCAGATACATTCGCGACTCCATTCCCGAAATGCGTTCTTGACCATTCGATCCTCCAGGGAATGATACGAGAGGACTACCAACACGCCGCCCGGGGCTAACGCATCGCGGATCAGCGGCAGCGCAGACTCCAGCACCTCAGTCTCACGATTCACGGCGATCCGCAGCGCCTGAAAAATGCGAGCCCTGTCCTGCGGAGTGGCACCAGGGATCGCTCGCTCGATTGCCATTACCAGCTGATCGCTCGACGTCATCGGAGTAACCTCCCGCTGTGCCACCACTTCCCGCGCCAGGCGCCGCGAGCGCTGCTCCTCCCCGTACCGGAAGAAAATCTCCGCCAGATCCTCCGCACTCAGATCATTCAGGAGGTCAGCCGCGGTCACCCCACCCGATTCACCGCGCATTCGCATGTCGAGCGGCGCCCCGGTGCGAAAGGTAAAACCCCGCTCGGCCTGGTCTATCTGGTGCGACGATACACCCAGGTCCAGAAGAGCTCCCGCGAGCGACTCCTCTTCCACACCGGCCACAGCCTCGAGAAAGTTCGCCATGACAAGACGAGTTCGCCCCGCAAATGCCGCGAGTCTCTCTCGCGCGGCAGCTATGGCCTCCGGGTCCTGATCCACGCCGATCAGCTCCGCCCCGCCCGAGCTACGCAGGAGCGCCTCCGCATGACCACCACCACCCAGCGTCCCGTCCAGGAAGACCCCGCTGCGCGACGGGTTCAGGTAGTGGAGGACCTCGGACACCATTACCGGCTCGTGGTACCCGATCGGCTCCGGTGTCACCATATCAGGCGAAGATCTGACCGGCGTAGATCGATCCGTCCGCCGCGCCCGCTTCCACCGTCTCATCGAAGCGCTGCGGCTCCCACACCTCGATCCGGTCGATCATCCCCGCGACTACCGCAGCGTCCTTCAGTCCGATCGCATTCAACAACCGCTGAGGTATCAGGATCCTGCCCTGTTTATCCGGGACCGTCTCTACCGCGTTCGCCGTGACCCCGAGCACATAGGCGCGCGACTGCGGTTGCCTGCGCAGCAGATCGCTCAACCGCTCCTCTACCAACGCCCACGCAGCCTCCGGGTACAGTGTGAGCGCTCCCTCATGAACCTGCACCAGTACCAGGGGGCCCTCCGGCGCCTCGCGCCGGAAGGCCGCCGGCAGACTTAAGCGGCCCTTCCCGTCGATCTGATGAACATAATTCCCGAGAAACCCGCTCATTCGCTCCCATCAGAACCAGAGTGATCCACCCCTCTCCACTCCTCCCCACTTCTTCCCACCCTGTGCAAATACTAAGGCGTAGATGCGCTATGTCAAGGGCGATGGCGGCGCGGCCGGTCCTTCAGGGTCGGGATTTTGCACGGCACGCGAGCGGCGATGACGACATAAACGGGATTGGAGGCATATAAAACGTGCGGATCACCATGATCATGAACGCACCGGATGCGGCGAGCGTGGAGCTTTTAAGGGCGGAAGTCGCGCGATGGCGCGGAGTGGGCCATGAGATCCGTCCGCATCTGACGTTCGAGGGAGGGGATGCCCATCGACTGGCGCAGGTTGCGGCGACTGATGGCAGTGACCTGCTGATCGTGGCAGGTGGCGACGGAACGCTCAACGAGGTCGCGAACGGTCTTCACGCGCATCTGACGGAGGAGGGTGGTACTGCGCCGCGACTCGGGATAGTTCCGTTGGGCACGGGCAATGATCTCGCGGCAGGCCTGGAGGTACCCATGGAGGTGCCGGCCGCTATGGAAATAGCGATTGGCGGCAGGGAGATGGCTATGGATGTGGGGCTGGTGGGAGGGCGGTGCTTTCTGAACGTGTCGACGGGCGGTTTCGGTGCGGAGGCTACTGAGGAAACTGGAGCGGGCGCCAAGCGGATACTGGGCTCGTTCGCATATCTTATTACCGGTGTGAAGAAGTTCGCGAACATCGAGATCTCAGAGGCGCGATTCGGAGCGGGGG
>DASSKB010000134.1:0-6029 GCA_035690925.1 Longimicrobiaceae bacterium | reverse complement strand
GAGCGGTGAGTGGATCCACTACCGCAGCCAGCGGTCAGATGAAACTCGGGCGGACTTCGTCGGTCATTACAGACCTACCGGACCGATTTTCGAGGCCGAGCGCGGCTCGCTGGCGTACTTCCTGGCCGAGCGGTATGCGCTCTTTGCGGTTCTTTCCCACGGACGTGTTCTGTGTGGGAACATCCACCACTTGCCGTGGCAGTTGCGGAGTGCCGAGGCGGAGATCGAGCGAAACACCGTCACAGCGGCGCATGGCATCAGCCTTCCCGATCGCTCGCCGCTGGTGCATTTCACGAGCCGTCAGGATACGCTTATTTGGGCTCCGGAGTTGGCGAGCTAGAATCCCGAAGCACCGATTTGAGAACCTCGAAGTCCTTTGTGCGCGGCAAATTCAGGAGCAGCTCGCGGAGGTCCGCAGGAGGTGCAATCAGCCGTCTACTGTCCAGGTGAATCCAGGCACCGTCGATCACTAGAACGGCTGCTTGTTTGCCATTCGCACGCTTAACTTCCTGGTGCACGCGCCACTGGGAGCCATCTTCCGAGAGGCCGGCTGCCTGAGCGCTAACCGTAACCTCCTCGCCGAAAATGAGCTCGCGGCGGTAGCGAATATCTTCGCGGAACATCACAGGTCCGAAGCGGAGCGACTCGAAGCGCTCCTGGGAGAAGCCGTTCGCGTCCAGGAGCCGGAACCGCGTGTGGGTGGCGAACTCGCTGAAGATCGTATTGCGAACGTGCCGATTGGCGTCCAGATCGGACCAGCGTACCGAAAAAGTCTCCTCGAAGATCCTGCTAACTGTCACGTGCCGGGGTCCCCACCGTATTCCGGTGGGATTGGAAAATCCGCCCTTTCCGGCGACCAGGCGATGCTCGAAATCCACCAGCGGCTTCCGTCGAAGATGAGCTGGATGCTGTTTATCCCCCGCACCAGGGGCTCCGTGCTACCATCCCTGTACGCCTCATAGGTGCTGAACACATGGGCGACATCGCCGAATTGAACCAACTCGCGCGAGATCTCGCCCTCGGTGAAGCCGACACTCTCGAGCATCGGACCGGAGGTCTCGATGTACTCGTCCACTGTCATAGTACGGTATCTGACGGTTCCGTCGGGCGCGCGCTGGGTGGGGATCATGCGCGCCGTCGGAAGGAAAAGGCTCCGCAGGCGGTCCCAGTCGCGCGGCTCGCCTGTGGGGCCGGAGATAACATCGTAGAGCGCCGCGATAATGGCGTCCACGGACTCCGTGTCCCGCTCGACGGAGCCGCTCATCCCCTGCGCATGTGCGCGCGACGGTGCCATGAGCGCCACGGCAACAAGGACGAAAAGCGCAGCCGATCCGATTCGTTTCATCGTGTTTGCTCCTGATCCTGTCCGATGGACAGACTGAGGTTGTCGAAGCCCTTGATGAAGGAGATGCCACTGCCGGTATCGTCGAACGCGAGACTCACCGAATCGCCGACCGTAGTGATGGGAAGCTCAGGCGAGATACTGGATCCGCCTATGAAAACCTTGCCCGCCGACCCGCTGATCTGGAGATAATAGTCCGTATTGCCTTCGCGGATATCCGCCGCGGCCCTGGTCACCACCCCCGTAATCTCGCTCCTGGAGACGCCAGCGTCCGTGGTCAACCTGCCCGTGCGCGCTGCCAGTTTGCGCTGGTAGTCGCGCTCGGCGATTCGCGCGTTCTCGCCGACGCCCACTATGCGGTAATCGGCAACATTCACGAGCGCTATGGCGCCAATCTGACCTTCAGCATTCTTGAGCGGCGTGACGTAGGTCCAAGCTCCGTTCACATTGCCGGGGATCGGGAACGATGCCGTAAAGTCCTTCTCCGGAAGCGCACTTTCGGCCGCGCTCATTGCCGCTGCCTCAGTGGCGCCCGCCTGCTTGAAGAACCGGGTGTCCTTGGTCCGGGTGTCCACGAGCATGTAGCCTATCGCACCTTCGTCCGAACCGTAAGAGCCGAGACCAGTATAGAAATAGCTACGTCCATCTTTTCCATAAACGAGCGCCGCCTCCGAGGTCGGCTCCAGCTTGTCCAGGTCGCTCGGGTTCCACCAGCCGTGCGGATAGCGCCCCCAGTAGCCGATCTGGTCGAGTATCATCTCTTCCGGATGGATCCGATCGATCCAATCGGGGGCATTCTCGAACCCGTATTCGGCAATTTCTCCGGTCTGAGCGTCCAGGGTGAGCACGCCCGTAGCATCCGCACCGCTGAAGCCAATCTCGTTGTCGAATAGCGTTACCGTGTAGAACGGCCTGCCCTCGTCATTGATCTCGAAGGTGGGGTCGGTCATTCCTCGCCTCGTATAGCCGTTGCTGTAGAGGTGCCGCTCGATGTTGTCCCCGAAGAGCGATCCTCCGTTGTACTTAAGGTGAAATGGGGCGCCGTCCAGCTCCGTGACCAGGCGCACGTCGCTCGGATTCGTCGCGCTGACCATAAGGTAGCCGGGCGTCCCCTCGCGGTTGTTCAACCACTTGAAGAAACCGCGGTGGTCGAGGGCCGCCACCCAGAACAGCTCGTCGGCCACGCTCTGAATCCGCATGGTACCGACGTCCACCTGCGAGCCGAGCGCGGTGATCTCGCCGAGCCGCTTGTCCGCGAGGCGGACGGCCATCGCCTGATCCACCACGCGCACCTGGGTGGGGTCGAACGGCGGTAGGTCTACGGAGTTGTTGAGGGTGTCGACCGGGGTGAGCAGGTCGTGGAACTGGTCGGAGCGCCCGAGCGCCGTGGACGTCACGAACGGCACGATGACCATCGCGGCAATTACCAGGCTGATCGCTCCAAGCGTGATCCTGGTCACCTTACTCGGCCCGTTCTTCTGCCGCTCGTAGGTAAGCACCACGATGGAAATTATCAGCGCGGGCGCCAGAACGAGAATCGCACTCCAGTACCCCCACGCGAGCGTGGGAAGCGAGATATAGGCAAACACCGCGGTGAGCACAGCAGTCACCGCGGCTGGTATCGGTCGCCTGGTCAATAGAAATGTGAGCAGTCCCAGGCAGAGCCCGATTGCTAAGAAGATCATTTATAAGTTTGTAGGGGGATAACAGCCAGCGTTATGCTGGTACACTGATAAAAACGAGGGATCGGGATCGGCTGGATCCGTCTTATTCGATCTGCCTATCCCCGTGTTAGTTCCCTGCCCGGATCACTACGGGTGAACGAGCAATTTAGTTTCATACTGAACCTGCCCACCGTCAAGGACGAGCCCTACGCGCAGGTCTGCTCTCCAGGATCTACGGTGGATTGGTCGCAAGCGGTCAAAAGCAATAGTCCGAGTGCGGGAAGGAAAGACATGCGGGGGGATTTGGACGATACATGGTAATTTCCCGGGCTGGAGAATTGGATCTGGGTGGATCCAGGGTAAGTCGAGAGACGAATATTCTGTCTATTCAAGTATAGGGGTGATGACCATCCGTGACCAGTGGGTTTATGTAGGGGATTAGGAGCCGGGTGAGGTGCTGGAAGAAAAGTAAACCGCCGAGGACGCGGAGACGCAGAGGAGTTGGAGCGCGGGAGCTTGATCATAGCGAGGAGCAATTTTCTTTGGTAATTTTTAATTGCTCGTTGCGATGGTCCTGCGGGGTAATCACACCTCGACTTTTCTCTGCGCCCTCTGCGCCTCTGCGGTTTACTTAGCCACGAAGACGGTGGGGATGCTCTCCGGCGGTGATGATAGCTTGTGTTTTGCGATGAGTGCAATTACGGTCAGAATCCGGCGCCCGACCGGCACATCTTCAGCAGAAGGAGCGACATGCCGATGTGGTCCCGGATCGTAGCGATCATACTGATCTGGAACGCCGTGCCATGGCTCGTGCTCGGTGCGCTTTTCTCGTCCATGCTCCCTGGCGGGTGGAGTGTGATACTGGGACTCGCGCTGCTCGTTCTGCTTCCGCTGCGGGCGCTGCTCCGCGGATTCACCGGAAAATCCTATCCCTCTGCCGCCACCCGCATCTGGCTCCTGCGACCCTTTTGGTATGTGCAGCTTTTCCTGCCGCTGCTAGCTGCGGCAGGGCTCGTGGGGGTAATCGCCGGTCTCCCCTTCTCTGCCGCCACGGCGGTCGGTCGCGGGGCGGTGGGAGTGATGGCGCTGGTCCTTACCGTCGGCGCGTTCTGGGGATACGCGGGCACCAGGCGCCTGGTAGTGAGGTCGCTGGATGTGAACTTCCCCGCTCTGCCGCAGGGCCTCGATGGCATCCGAATAGTGCAGCTTTCCGATCTCCACGTGGGTCCGCACACTCCGCGACGCCACCTGATGCGGATCGCAGCGGCAGTGCGCGATGCGGAGCCGGACCTCATCGCCCTCACCGGTGATCAGGTCGACGACTTCGCGGGCGACGTGGAGCCGCTTGGCAGGGCGCTCGGTGGGCTTTCCGCTCCGCTCGGGGTGATAGCGATAGCGGGCAACCACGACGTTTACGCGGGGTGGTCGGCGGTGCGGGAGGGGATGGAGCGGCTCGGCTGGACTGTCCTGGTGAACGATGCCCTTCCCCGCCAGATGAACGGGAAGCGGTTCTGGGTGGTGGGCACGGGCGACCCGGCGGGTAATGGCGGACCAACCGGCCCGGACCCCAGCGTCGTTCCGGACGTGGAGCGAACCCTCGCCTCGGTTCCGACTGAGGAGTTCACCCTCGCACTTGCGCACAACCCCGCGCTCTGGCCGGCGCTCGCCGAACGCGGCGTCGCGCTCACGCTGAGCGGGCATACCCATCACGGACAGCTCGCCATCCCACGTCTCGGGTGGAGTCTGGCATCGCCATTCCTGGAGCACGCCATGGGTGTGCACCGCCTCGGCGATTCCGTCCTCTACATCAATCCGGGGACGAACTACTGGGGAATCCCGTTCCGCATCGGCGCACTTCCCGAGGTCACGGTGGTGACTCTCCATCGCAACACGGTTTCCGATGCGGCGGAGGGTGCGTCAGTGGTGACCGAAGAAGTATCCCCCTCCCTTGACGGAATCGAGACGCCTCAGATATCGTAAATCTGCGGCTGGATAACACCTGTCCGCGCGAGGGTACCTACAGGGGCCGCCCGGCCCAGGAGGAAAGTATGGTCCGCTTCGTACTCGTGCTTGCTGCCGTCCTCACGTTCGCTCCCGCTGTTCTATCTGCGCAGGACCCCCAGGGAACTGCTCCATCCGAACATCTACTTCTCGCCCCGAACGAACTGCAGTGGTCTGCCGGGCCGGCGTCACTGCCAGCTGGTGCTCGAGTTGCCGTCCTGGAGGGGAATCCGGCTGAACCGGGGCCATTCACCATCCGACTAGAGATGCCCGACGGCTACCAGATTCCGCCGCACTGGCACCCCGGCATCGAGCACGTCTCGGTGCTCTCGGGCGTCTTTGTCGTGGGACAGGGCGAGGAGGTCAACACAGACCGGATGAAGGAGCTGCCGCAGGGTGGATTCATGATGATGCCTCCTGAGATGCCGCACTACGCGCACACGCGCGGCGAGACGGTGCTTCAGCTACACGGCATGGGGCCGTGGGGCATCACCTACATCGATCCCGCCGACGATCCGCGCCGGCAGTAGTGGGCGCAGTAAACAGAAAAGCGACCGGCCCTACGTGAGGCCGGTCGCTGATTCTCTGAATGGTCGCGAGCGAGGTCCGCTCCGCCGATGTCCCGCGGAAGCCGGCGGCTCGAGGCTCGCTACGGATGCGGAGTGACGTTTAGAATTCGGATCAATCCCGGATCAGGACCGTAGTACCAGAAAGTTCGGATTGCACCGGGCGTGCGGTTCTCGACGTACGCTTCGAACACCTTCTCACCCTCAGGGCCACTGAGTGATTTAAACTCGTGAGTCTCCAAGCTCGGATGTCGGGGATTGGCTTCTAACAATCCAAGTGCCCGTTGCACCTTCTTCTGCATTTTATTCGTTCACGGCCCCGCACCCACACCTCGCCGTCCAATAAAGCCCTCTGCGTGCCTCGGCGTCCTCCGCGGTAAAATGCAGTTTTGTTGAACAGGCTTAAGAATGCAAAACCCCCAACCGTCCATGGGACGTTGGGGGTTATCTATGAGA
>DASSKB010000133.1:0-10593 GCA_035690925.1 Longimicrobiaceae bacterium | reverse complement strand
GATGTCATCTCCGATTCGACGATACTAACCCCGAAACCGAAGACATCCGGTATGTGGAGTCGATCCAGGACACGGTCCGCTGGCTGGGCTATGATTGGGGCGAACACCTGTATTTCGCGTCAGACTACTTCGACCGGATGTATGAGTTCGCGGAGCACCTGATCCGCACCGGGAAAGCGTATGTCGACAGCCTTCCCGGGGAGGAGATCAGGGAGTACCGGGGCACCGTCACCGAGCCGGGCCGCGAGAGCCCGTACCGTAACCGCTCGGTGGACGAAAGCCTCGATATGTTTCGTAGGATGCGCGAGGGAGAGTTCCCGGATGGCGCTCACGTACTGCGCGCGCGAATAGACATGGCATCAACGAACATGTTGATGCGCGACCCCGTGCTGTACCGGATCCGTCACGCGCACCATTATCGCACTGGCGACGCGTGGTGCATCTATCCGCTATACGATTACGCGCACCCCATCGAGGACGCTCTGGAATGCGTGACCCATTCCATATGCACGCTCGAGTTCGAGAACAACCGCCCGTTCTACGACTGGCTTATCGCCAGTCTCCCTACCCCGTGCGTGCCGCACCAGTACGAGTTTGCTCGCGGCAATCTGGAATACACCGTCATGAGCAAGCGGAAACTGCTGGAACTGGTAAGTGGTGGTTACGTGAGCGGATGGGACGACCCGCGCCTTCCCACGCTGGCGGGTCTGCGCCGGCGCGGCTTTACGCCCGAGGCCATACGTTCGTTCTGGGAGAGCATGGGCGTGGCCAAGGTGAACAGTCGCGTCGACATGGCAAAGCTGGAGTTCGCCATTCGCGACGACCTGAACCAGAAGGCACCCAGGGTACTGTGTGTTCTCGACCCGCTCCGGGTAGTCATCACCAACTACCCGGACGACCGCACGGAGGAGCTGGAGGCATCCTACTGGCCGCACGACGTGCCAAGGGTCGGTTCCAGGCAGCTCCCCTTTTCTCGCGAGATCTTCATCGACAGGGCCGACTTCGCCGAGAACCCTCCTCGCGGCTTCCGCAGACTGGTACCCGGTGGCGATGTGCGGCTGCGCTACGCATATGTGATACGGTGCGACGAGGTCATCAAAGACGAATCAGGGCAGGTGACGGAGCTGCGCTGCTCGTACTACCCGGAAACGAAAGGCGGTACCACGCCCGAGGGACACACCGTAAAGGGGACCATCCAGTGGGTCTCGGCCGCCGAGTCGCTTCCCTGCGAGGTCCGCCTGTACGACAGGTTGTTCACTGTTCCGGATCCGGATGTCGGCGAGGGAGACTTCAAGGACAGCCTCAATCCGGACTCGCTCGTAATCGTTCGTGGTGCGCGCGTAGAGCCCGGCGTGAGGAACGATCCGGCGGGGAGTCACTACCAGTTCGAGCGGCTCGGGTATTTTTACAGCGATCCTATCGACAGTGGCCCGGGCTCACTGGTGTTCAACCGGACTGTCACCTTGCGGGATACCTGGTCGAAGCCTGCCGCTGAGGCGCTCGAAGCGCCGAGGAAGAAGCGACCGGAGCCAACCGCGCCCGCGGCACCGCAGGCCACCGCCACCCCTCAGCCGCGCTCACTGGAGCTGGAGGCGCGATTCGCGCGCTACCAGGCGGAGCTGGGGCTGCCGCTCGAAGAGGCGGATATCCTCACGCGCGAGCTGGCGATCTCGGACTTTTTCGAAGCCGGTCTGGACAGCGCTGGCAGCGCGAAGGGTGTGGCGAACTGGGTCATTCATGAGCTGCCGCGCGAAGCGGGAGATCGCACGCTCGAGAATCTGCCATTCGGCGCGAGCGACCTGGGAGAGCTGGTCGGCCTGGTGGAAGACGGCACCATATCGGGTAGCGCGGGCCGTGAGGTGCTGGCGGAGCTCGTTCAGAACGGCGGCAGTCCCCGAGCGATAGTCGAGCGCAAGGGCCTCCGCCAGGTTAGTGATGCAACCGCTCTCACACCCACCGTCGACGCGGTGCTGGCCGAATACGGAGCCAAGGCCGACGAGTACCGTGCGGGGAAGACGGGGCTCCTCGGGTTCTTTGTGGGGCAGGTGATGCGGCAGACCTCGGGGAAGGCAAACCCAGCGCTTGTGAAGGAGCTACTGGAGGACAAGCTGCGCTGACCGATGCTCCCTAGAGCCTGAAAGATTGGAACAGGCGCTTCTCCGTTTCACCGGCGAGATCGGCCTCCAGCTCCACGTAGGGTTCGAGGCCGCTGCCGGCCAGCTTATCTCGAAACAGCTGGTCGAGCTGAAAAACTCCCGCCGAGTTGGACATCTCGATGCGCAGGCGCACGGGGCGGGTTTCGCCGGCTTCTATGTGAACCGCTTCGATTGCCGCGGCGGAAACCGAGTGGATGCTCATGGAGCCCGCCGCGAAAGGTATCCTGGAGCGGCCCTTGGCCATGTCCAGGGCGTCCGCTACCCGGACAATTCCCGCCTCCAGAGTCAGCGGCTTTCCCCCGGACCTGTGGGCGATGATGGCGTGGAGGATTTCAGCTCTGAGCACCGTTGCCGTCGGAACGTCGTAGAGATCCTCGAGCAGTTCCGTGACCTTTCGCTGCGCGATGAATAGTGAATAGGCCTCATGGTCCGCCCTGTGGATCGACATCCCCACGTCGTGAAGTAGTGCCGCTAGAATCACTACCACTTCCGCTTCATCCAGCCCCATGGCGTAGTTCGTCACCACCCCCGGCTCCACGCCGCGATCGGTGAGCAGGCGGAAGAGCTTGTCCGCGATATTCATCACTATCTTCACGTGCACCGGGCCGTGATCCGTCATCCCCAAACGTTCGACGGCGTTGACGTTCACCGCCAGCCACGTGGCATACAGCTCATCGTCCTTATTGATTCTCTCGATTATCGTCCGGAGCTTCCTATTCCCCCGGCCGGGGACGTTCAGCGTAAGACGTCGGGAGAACCGCTCTTCCAGCGAGCGCCCGTATTCTTCTTCATGATCTGCTTCAGTACTCATTGATTCGCCCTGGTTCATGTCAGCCCGCGGCGCGCGCCCCCGATTCTCGCGCGGTTGCCTCCGCCGCCCTGGCTATTCGCTTGCCTTCGTCAGTATCCACGAGTGCGAGGATGATGCCGCCAACCGCAAAGAATCCTATCACCGAGAGGATTCCGTTACGGCTCGATCCCGTAAGGATAAGGACCAGTGAGAAAATGGTGGGGCCGAAAATGCCGGCGAATTTCTCCATAACCGCGAAGAATCCGAAGAACTCGCCCGACTTGTACCGCGGGATCATGCTAGCGAACAGAGATCGGCTGAGTGCCTGAGTGCCACCCTGTACCGTGCCGACCAAAATCGCGAGCAGCAGGAAGTGGAGAGCACTGGTCATGAAATAACCCAGGACACTTATCCCGCCGTAGACCGTCAGGCCCAGGAAGATGCTTCGCTTCGCTCCTATCCGCCCCGCGAGGGTGCCGAAGAGGAAAGCGAACGGTATTCCCACGAACTGGACAAGCAAAATGGACGCTATCAGAGGCCCCTGCCCTATGCCTATCTCCGTGCCGTATATAGCGGCCATCCGGATGATCGTCTGGATGCCGTCGTTGTAGATGAGGAAGGCGAGCAGCATCAGGAATGCGTTTCTGAACTGACGGAGCTCCCGCAGCGTTTCTATTAGCCGTACGATAGCGATCTTTATAGGATTCTCATCGCGCTCCTCGTCTGTTTCGAGCTTCGGCACCGGTTCTGAAACATTGCGGAAGAAGGGGATGGAAAAACCAGCCCACCAGATGGCGACCGAGAGAAACGCCAGCCTCGTAGGCAGAGTCGCCTGCGCCTCGGTGAGACCGGGGCCGTACGGCAGCCCGAACCACTCCGGCTTCTGGATCCAGGCGAGATTGAAGGCCAGCAGCAGCCCCCCGCCGAGGTATCCCAGGGCATATCCCGTGGTGGAGACCCGGTCCATCTCCTCGTCCCTCGCCACGTGTGGCAGGAAGGCGTCGTAGAAGACATAACTGCCGCTCGCGCCCAGGTTGACCAGGATGAACAGGATCGACGCGAGAAGCCAGTCTCCCCGCTGGATCAGGAACATGAGCGCGGCCGCGGCGGCACCTACACCCATGAAGATGCCGAGCATCCGTTTCTTTATAGCGGCGTAGTCGGCCATCGCCCCCAGGATGGGGGCGACGATCGCCACGAGCGCGAGCCCTACAGTGGTCGCTATCCCGTAACGGAAGGTGGCGATCTCAGGTGCGATGTCCGCCGCGGCGACCCTCGCGAAATAGATCGGGAATACGGCCGTGACGATGGTGACCAGACCTGAAATCGCCCAGTCGTACATCGCCCACGCGCGCAGCTCCGGCCGGTCCAACCCGAGGCGGTGCATGAGGCGAGATGATCGAAAGTTCATCTCAAATCACCACGCCGATTCGAATGTAAAAGCAGCCGTGCGAGGCAGTCGCTTGCGCACGGGCGTGCGGGGCGGGATCTTAGGGAGTTCGGGCCGCCGCTCAGTAATGCGCATCGGCCAATTGATCCGCTCATGGCACGGAGCGATTGTCGCATGTCAGAAATCCTGTTTCAGGCCCATTCGGGCATCCGCTATCTCGTTCTTCTGGCTGGTGTTATCGCGCTGGTCTACTTCATCTACGGATGGGCAACGAGCAGGGTGCGAGATAAGACATCACGCGTTATCGGCTCCATATTCGTTGGGATCCTGGACCTTCAAGTGCTGCTTGGGATCGGTGTGGTTCTCACGCGTCCATTCTACCCCGCGCTCGGCGGCCATATTCTCATGATGGCACTCGCAGCGGCCTCGGCACACTTGCTCGTTGGAAAGGCCATGCGCGGAAGCCCTACGGACAGGCGCGCTTTTGCGCTCGGCATCGGCGGCATCCTGCTCACACTCGTGCTGATCGTGGGCGGGATACTTTCTATAGGAAGATCCATCGTGTAGCTGCTCACGCGAACAACTGCCTGATTTCGGGGCGGGTGAGGTAGACCAGCGCGACGACTTCGGCAATCACCTCCGCGATCGGGTAGACCGGGAATGGAACCGGGTTCATAACCGCTCGGGCCGCCGCATAAGCGATAAGTAGAATCAGCAGCACGATGGTCGCCGACCAGGCTCGCCTTCTGAGGAGCAGCAGCCTGAGCGCGACGTATACCGTCAGCGTGCCACCCATTGCCGCTAGTACGGGTACGGCGATGGAACCAGGCTGCCCCGCTACCGCTAAGTATACGCCGCCCAGGAGCAGACTCCCGCCGGCGAAGAAGAGGAGCGCTCCGAGGATCAGAACACCGTAAGGCGCGCGCGTGAAGCTCCGGGTCCAGCCGTCAGTCATTCACCCGTTACGGCCGATGGAGTGGCGTCGGCGTACTCGCGGCAAAGGAGGTGGACTTCGTCGTCGGTGAATGTGTGGTCAGCGGTCTTCGCGGCGCTGAACACGAAATGGGCGAGCCCCTCATCATCGCCCTGGTACCCGTGCTCCGCCAGCCAGTACCGCACGTTTGATAGGCCGCTCATAGGGGAAATCTCGATCTGTTGGGAAAGGCCGAACTCGCCTGCGGGCACGCCGGAATAGATTCGGTCGGCAAGCCATGCGTCCCCCTTGGCGGCCGCCTTGATGATGGCTGAGGCGTGTACGCCCGTGCCGGTGCGGAAAGCGTCACGGCCGAAGACCGGCCAGTTGTAGGCGAGCGGAACGGAACAGGCACTTGCCACCAGCGCCACGTATTCCGGCAGGCGCGACAGGTCCCACTCGTGGAGCCCCAGCAGCTTGAGGTTCACGAGGAGCAGGTCCATCTCAGTGTTACCACATCTCTCGCCGACGCCCAACCCGGTGCCGTGGACCCGGTGCACCCCTTCCTCGATCGCCGCTAGCGCATTGGGCACTCCCAGCCCGCGATCGCGGTGGCCGTGCCAGTCGATCTTGATCGGCTCCCCGCTCGGCTCGACGATATTTTCGCGAACAAAGCGTATCAGCTGCCGGACTCCATGAGGCGTGGCGTGACCCACTGTGTCCGCCAGGCAGATGCGGCGAGCGCCAGCGCGGATGGCGGCGCCATAGAGCGCGATAAGCGTTTCCGGCGCAGCGCGCGTGGTGTCCTCGGTCACGTACATCACCGGGAGCCCCTCGCTAACGGCAAAAGTCACCGCCTCCTCAGTGGCCTTCAACATCCTCGCGAGCGTCCAGTCCTCCGCGTACTGCCTGATCGGTGAAGAGCCGATGAAGGTGGCCGCCTCTATGGAGATGCCCGTTCGCTGAGCGATGTCGACAATAGGCTGCAGGTCGGCCACCACGGTACGCGCGGCGCAGTTGGGCTCCAGCGGCAGCCGCTCGTCAGCTATAGCCCGCGCCAGCGCCTGGGCGTCGAGCTTAGCCCTCGCGCCCGCGCCGGGAAGCCCTATGTCCGCGGACGCGATTCCCAGGTCGGCCATCAGGTGGAGGAGGCGCAGCTTGTCCTGCTGCGGCGGGTCGGTTACCGAGGGCGACTGAAGCCCGTCGCGGAGCGTCTCGTCGTTGAGCTCCACGCCGCGAACAGTGGAGTAGTCGAACGCGCCGCGAACCGTATTCCAGTCATGGATAAGATCGTGTTCGTTCATAACGGGAAGGTGGGTGCGTGCCGTTAGAAGAACTGCTGGTTCTCAGCCCTTCAGATTGATGAATACGAACGAGATCAGCAGAAAGAATCCTGTCGCCACCAGCCCTGCGGCCCAACTGCTGGTAAACAACATGATACTGCCGATCAACGCGCCGAGAAAGCCACCGAGGTTGATGATCAGGACGAGCTCCTTGCGACTGATGCGCCAGATCAGCTCCTCGACCTTCGAAACAGGGTAGGACTTCAGCTTGTTCTCGACCATCTGGGCTACAGGGAGCCCGGCGACGGCTGTCGGCACCCGTTTCTGGATGAACGACCAGAGCGGGTCGAAGAGGAACACTTCGGCGTGTCGCACCGAATCGGCCGGGAGGTACTGACCGATCCTGCCGATTGGTACGGTAAGGAGCCAGTCGGCCCTGTGCTCCAGCGTCCCCCGAAGAAAGCTGATCGTGCGGGGACCCCGGAGTGTTTCCACCAGCCAGTCGGAAATGCGATCCGCGAAATCCCTCGAGCGCTTGGCCCCGAGAATATCCAACACATCGCCCACTTTCCGCTCGGCCGCTGACGCGAGCACGGCGTCGAGGCGCCGGAGCACCACGTCTTCGGTGGTCGGATGCCGGAAGAGGTGTAACACGCGCTCTACCATAGCGCCGCGCAGACGCTCCGCCCGCTCGGGCGTCACGTCTCCGAGAAGGTCTCGGATGGGGCGGTCCAGAAGGTCCTCCACGCCCTCGTTCACCGCCTGAGCGACCCGACCCTGTACCTCGGGCTCGCGCAGCAGCGACGAGATTTCCTCTACCCCGCCCTGCTCGATCGCCTCGACCGTCTGTTCGAGGGTGCGCTCCGTTATCACCAATCTGCCAACGATTCGCTTCCAGGTGCGCTGTTCCTCGAGGAATCGATCGACGAAGCGGTGCAGGGTCGCCTGCAGGCGGTCCCGGGTCGAGGGGTCGTCGAGCACCTGGCCCAGTCGTTCCAGCAGGAGCGGGAGATACTGAGCGACAAAAGCCTCGCCGAGATTCACCGCACCCGTCGGGACGTAATGTCGTAGTGGCTTCTCGGATTCCAGCAGGTTACCAAGTCCGCGACTGAGCGCCTCACCGATAACGCGTCCGAACTCATCGCTCTCTCGAATGCCGGCCCAGAGCTCGCGCGCGGCCACGCTCAGATCCGCCTGAAGCTCGGGAGTCAGCACCTCGGAGAACGAGTGGTCGCGGAACTCGCCGGTGAGGCTCCGCGCGAATCCGCGTACACGAAGCTCCCACTCAGGAGACTGGAGGTATATCTCCACTACTTCGAGGAGCTTCTCTACTACCCTGCCTAGCACGGACTCCAGCTGCGACGCCTGCTCTGGTGTGACGGTATCGCGGAGCGAGCCCATCTCGCGGTCCAGGAGCGCGCGCAGTGCATCGCCCAGAGCTGCATCGAACCGTTGGCGGAACGATTCCGACGAGAGGGTTCGGGCGATATCCACCGGCGTGAGGAGCTCCTTGCCGACAGTATCGCCGATCCGGCGGGCGATGCGATCGATCTCCTTCGGTATCGCGCCCATTGGCATCACCCGAACACCCCAGATCCGCAGGGGTTTGTACGGGTGGAACAGCATCCATATCGCTATGGCGTTCGTCAGAAAACCAGCGGTGACCCCGATGGCTATAGGAAGGATCCACTCAGAGAGTGTCAGGCCGAGGAATTCCATTACCGCCCCGCCGACGGCCCGTTAATCCCCGGCCTCGACTGCCGAGTCGTCTCCCACATCCACGCGGCCGGCGACACCCCGCACGGTTGCGTCGTTGCCCACCAGTGAGTCATGGAGGTCGCTCCCCTCCACCACCGCGCGACTACCCACTATCGTGTCGCGCAAACGTGAACTCTTGACCGAGGAACCGGCCGATATGGTTACGTTCGGCCCGATCTCCACATCCTGGAGCTCGACGTCGTCGGCGACACGGACCGGGTCGATAATCGTCACGCCTGGCTTCTCGGGCGGCCGCTTCCCACGTGCGCCAGTGATTACGTGACGGTTCGTCTCCAGCAGAGTTTCGGGCTTGCCCGCGTCGTACCACCCGCGGACTTCGACCGTCCGGAGCTTCGCGCCCTTGTCGATCATGTACTGGAACGCATCGGTGAGATAATACTCGCCAGACGGGCCTGGCGGCGATTGCAGCACGTGGGAGATCCCTTCGAAAAGTAGTTTCCAATCGCGAATGTAGTACAGGCCGATGTTCGCCATCTTCGAGATCGGCTCGCTCGGCTTCTCGATGATCTGGCGCATGTTCCCCTCGTCATCCGCGACCACCACACCGAAGCGCTGATAGTCCTCGACCTCCTTCACCCAGATAATACCCGCAACGTCATCCGGCAGCGTACTGATGATCGATAGGTCCGCATCGAAGAGGGTATCTACGAACATTATGAGCAGGTCCTCGTCAACATAATCGCGCGCGAGGTCCACTGCACCCGCGGTACCATTCTGTATCTCCTGCTCCACATATCGCGCATCGAATTCCGGGTACTCCGCCTGCACGTACTCCTCGACCTTTTCCTTCAGGTGACCCGTTATGAAGATGGCGTCGTGTACACCGATATCACGTAGGTCGTCGAGGATGTAGCTCATCACCGGCTTATCGCCCACCCGAAGGAGCGGTTTGGGCGTAACGTGCGTGTGGGGGCGCAGCCGAGTACCTTTACCGGCCAGCGGGATGACGACTTTCACGCGTTCTCCTTCACGTAATCTGCGGTTGGGGCGCCACTTTCGGGCGCGCGGACGGTACCCCGCGGCGCATGATCCATACCCGTCGCGGAACCCTGAAAGTATACGTTTCGGCCACGGTGGGCGTCAAACCGCTGCGGCGGGCAGCGGATTGCATCTTGCGAGCGGCAGTGCGTCCGGACGGTGAACGATAACAGACCAGGCGGAAGATGCCACGAAAGAAACACCCTCCACAGGATCCACTGGGCGACCTCTATGGCGCCCTGCCCGAGAGGATACCCGTTCTGCCGGTTCGCAGCACGGTGATCTTTCCGATCAACGCTACGGCGCTGCAGGTGGGCTTCCCGCCCAACGTCGAGGTGCTCACGCAGTACCCAGAGAAGAATCTCGTTGTTGCGGTCGTTCCCATCGAAGAGGAGGAGATGCCGGTGAGCCCATCTTCCATAGAGAAGGTGGCTGTGGCCGCCCGTGTCCTCAGTAGGCTCAACCTACCGGGTGGGACCATACAAACGACGATTCAGGGGATGATCCGTGTCCGGCTGGAGAATGTCCGCTTCGAAGGAGGGTGCTATACGGCTTTCCCACGCCTTGTCGAGGAGGTGCCACTCGACGACGAAGCTGCGGCGCGCCTGGTGGATCAGATCCTCAATACAATTGGTGGCGTGGCATCGCGGATCGAGCGGTTGGGCGACGTACCGCGCATCCTTCGCAAGAATCTGGGCGACCCCGGCCGGTTCGCCGACCTGGTAGCGACCCTCGCGCATTTCAATCAGGACGAAAAAGACGAGGTCCTGCAGCGGCTGGATATTGGCGATCGGCTGAACTACGTGCTGCAGAGGCTCGAATCGGAGTGGGAACGCGTGCGCGAGCTCGGTGCGGCCGACGCGGAGCGCGCTGCTTCCGTGCCGGGCAGACGGATCGACGAAACCACCGCGCAGATCCGCAAACGTATATCGGGTCTACAGGCGGAGCTGGGCGAGTTGGATCCAGGCGAGAAGGCAGCCATCGACATACTCCGGCGAGTGGATCATGCGCGGCTTCCCGCCCGTATCGCGTCGGCCGCGCGGCGCGAAGCCGAGCGCCTGCGGATGCTCAACCCGTCGTCATCCGAGGCCGCGGACATAAGGGCCTATCTGGAAGCGGTCCTGGACGTCCCCTGGGCCATGGACAGCGAGAGCGGGCCCATCGACCTCGATTCTGTTCGTGATGCCATGGACAGGAAGCACGTCGGGCTGGAAGACGTCAAACGGCGGATCCTGGAGATCCTCTCCGTAGCGACGCTGCGCGGAAATGTGAGGGGGATGGTGCCCTGCATAGTCGGTCCGCCG
>DASSKB010000132.1:0-13172 GCA_035690925.1 Longimicrobiaceae bacterium | reverse complement strand
GAGGCCGAGGTGGTTAAGCAGAGGATTTATGAGACACTCGGGCGCCGCTATAAGTTCGATCCGGCGGACGAAAATGCCTTACCTATATGGGATTTTGTGGAGCAGGAGAAGATCACGCGCCGGATAGTGGGGGGCATCCAGATATTTCTGGGGGTCGTCGGCGGGCTCACGCTCTTTGTGGCTGGCATAGGTGTCGCCAACATCATGTACGTGGTTGTTCGCGAACGGACGCGAGAGATCGGCCTCAAGCTCGCAATGGGCGCCAGGAAGCGCCACATAATGAGCCAGTTCGTTTTCGAGGCACTCGCAATTGCGCTCGCCGGCGGGCTCACTGGTCTGCTCCTGGCTGCATCGGTTGTGGTCGGGGTCGCGAGTCTGCCGGACACCAACGAGGCTATGACCTATATCGCCAATCCCCAGCTCTCCTGGCCCATCGGGATCGCCACTGTGGCCATTCTGGCGACGATCGGTCTGATGGCCGGGTTCTTCCCCGCTCGTCGCGCGGCCGCGCTCGATCCTGTGGAGTCGCTGCGGTACGAGTAGGTGGAACGCGAGTGCACCGCCTGCCTCACTCGTGACGAATAGCGTCTATGGGCGATAGTCGCGCCGCATGACGCGCAGGGTAGGTTCCGAACACCAGGCCCACGAATATCGCCGCTGCCATTGCAATGAGCGGGGTTTCGACCGAGACGCCGGCGTAAAGGGGCGCATCTAATGTCGAGCGGAGGAGGGCAGTAATTCCAAACGCTCCGAAAATGCCCAGAACCGCACCACCCAGGCTTCCCACCATCGCGATCGCGATCGACTCGGCCAGGAACTGAAGGTGAACGTCGCGCTGGCGTGCGCCCATCGCCTTGCGGACCCCGATCTCACGCGTCCGCTCCGTAACCGATGCCAGCAGGACATTCATAATGCCAATTCCGCCTACTAGCAGCGATATGCCGACTATCGCCCCCATGACCCCTTTGAATACCGCCATACTGGAGTCCACCTGCCGCAGCCGACTGGTCGAGGTGGTGACCTCGAATATCCCATCCCAGGGGCCGTAACGGACCGCGAGCCAATCCTCGATTCTCATTCGAAGACCCGGAACATCCTCAACGGTGTGCGCCTTCAGAAAGAATATGGGTGTCGGGCGGCGCGGCGATGGTGCCATAGCGGCCGCTGCGGTGCTGAGCGGTATGTACGCATACGCCTCGTCGTCCTCGGGTGCGCGAGGTGCGAGCACCCCTACGACGCGATGCTGTGCGCGGCCGACCCTGACACGCTCGCCTATCAGTGCCTCCGGCGCTCGCGGAGCGGCAAGCTCAGACGCCAGCGCGCTCGAGAGCACCACCACTGATGCGGATCTGTCCTGCTCCGTATCACTGAAAAAGCGTCCATGCCGAACATCGAGGCTCTCGAAATCAACAACGCTTGCGAGCGCGCCGATAACGGCGCCGCCGCGGCGATTGCCATCAGTTGATGATGTGAACAGGACCGAGCCGCCAACTGTAAGGGAGACCTCCGCGACACCTGGGATCTGCCTGATCGCGTCCTTCGCGTCGGCCGCTGTGAATACCTGGTAGTCATCGAGGGGAAAAGCGAGACCATCTATCTCCTCCGTGGTAACTGAAGAGACAATCACCGTCTGTACGCCGGTGGTGCGCGCGAGCTGTTGACGTGCGAACTGCTCCATGCCATCGCCGAGGGACAGAACGGCTACCAGTGACGCGACACCTACGACTATGCCTAGCGTCGATAACGCTGTGCGAAGTGGGTTTATCCGTAGCGCGTCCAGCCCCGCGCGTACGGACAAAATCTCAGAGAAGGCCGCCATGCGAGACCGCGCTCCGGTGGTGAAACGACTCGCGCCGAACGTCGGGGCTGCCAATCGCCAGTGCGCTGAGCAGGGCAGCAAAGCCGATCCACACAGACCCTACAAATGTGGCGATCGCCGTGGCAACCACGCGATGGGACACGGGAAGGTAAGCCCAGTCGGCCAGCAGCCAGACTATCGTTAGAAGAATGACGCCCGAAAGGGCAAACAGCACTGCGAGCGCCGTGATGGCGCGGCGGCCTATTGGATTTTTAAGGTACATCTCAACGCTCCCGATGACGGAATGCGATCGCCAGCACCCCGGATACAGCCAGCCCAAGCCAGAGCAAGGCCGCCCCGATCCACGGAGTGAGAGCTGGAACGCCAACCAACATCGTTCGGACCTCACCCCAGGACGTAGTGACCTCCCGCGGTATGGGGATCTCCCCGGTTATAGCGGTCTCGAGGCCGAACGGTCCGTTCCTGATGGCTCCGAGGATATCTAATAGCCATGGCAGGTTGGCCGCCGCCGCCGTCCCCGCAAGGAGGAAAAAGCCGATGACGACACCTGCGTACCACGCCCAGGGGTGCTCGCTGCCCAGGGCCACCATCGAGCCGAGCAGGTAGGCAATGGTAGCGGCGGCAAAGGGTACTATCCACCGCCAGAGCGGAACACCATCTGTTCCACCAATGCCCAGGTCTCCTCCGGTCGCAATGGCAATCAGCCCTGCCCAGATCAGCACACCGGCAACAGCCGCCATGTACCAGGACCAGCCGAAGATGACTTTCAGAATCGCATGCGATGAGCGTGGGATCGGCATCGCCCAGTGGTATTCACGGCGGGAGGGGTCCTCACCCTTCCAGACGCTGAGTGGTACGAGGAAACCGAGAATCACTACAGGGAAAAGGATGGAAGGGTCGAGATTCAGACTTACCGGCCCGTTCCCATCCGATTGATGACGCACGAGCGCGACAGTAAACAGAACGGTTAGAAGAACCAGGGCGCCAAGCATAAGCGCTCCTTCGCGCCTCAGTGACACGCCGACCGCGCTGGCCTGCTCGCGTGCGACCGTCTGCCAGGTAACGCGCGGATAACTTGCTTCGGTAGTCATCTCCCTACTCCTTTCGGCTGAGCATGGCCAGTGCGGCGTCCTCGAGGGAAACTGCGGCGGCCTCACGGACGGTGGCGCCGCTACCCTTCAGTTGTGCGAGCACATCGCCCTCATCACCCCATATGGTCCATTGGATCTCATTCGAAGCGTTCTGCCGGCGCAGAACCGAACCATTGAGGGTCGGCGATCCGGTCCAGCCGGTCGGGACCTCGGCGCGGTAGCGGCGCAGCCCGCGCCTCAGGTCATCAACGTTCAACTGCGCCTGTAGCTCACCGCCGCGAATAACGCCGATGTGGTCGGCCAGTCTCTCCGTTTCGTGGACCAGGTGAGTTGAAATCAACATTGTCGCTCCCGTTTCTGCTAAATGGTCCGCGAGGAGTCCAAGTGTTTCGTCCCTCATGACCGGGTCCAGGCCATCGGTCGGCTCATCCAGAAGCAGCACCGGCGGACGATGAGCAAGTGCCATTACCAGGTGCACCCGCCTCGCTTCACCCTTGGAAAGCTTGCCGACCTTCTGGTCCATCCCGAGATCGAACGCATTTGCCAGCCGCTCGGCGTACTCCGTGTCCCATGTCGGGTAATAAGTAGAGTGGTGCTCGAGCACGCGACCAACCCGCATCCAGCCATACCCCCAGCCCGCCCCCTCCGGTACGTACCCGATCCGCGCGCGGACAGCTGGTCCGTCCGACCGGCTGCTCAGGCCGAACACCTCCGCCTCACCCGAGTCTGCCCGGACCAGGTCCAGAAGGATCTTCAGGAGCGTGGTTTTTCCCGCGCCATTCGGTCCCACAAGCACGTAAACCGCACCCTCTGGAACCTGTAAGTCCACATCTATTAGTGCCGCAATTTTGCCGTACCGCTTGTTGAGCGATCGTGTGGTGATCGCTAGCGGATCCTCACCCAGCCGGGTTGGGAGAATTGAGCTCATATCGGTTTCTCCGGATTCGTGGTGGGCGGTGATTGGCCGGCAGCGACCTCATGGAGCATTGCTATCAGTTCGTCGAGACCTACCCCGTTCCGATGCGCATCCACCAGCGCCCGTTCGGCCACTCCCCGGGCCAGCAGCCGCCGCTGCGCTCCGTTTACGCTGGAGTCGGCGATGAATGTGCCCTGCCCGCGCCGAACGAAGACTATGCCTTCTCTCTCCAGCTCTCGGTACGCCTGCTGGACGGTGTTCGGATTCACACGTAGCTCAGTTGCGAGCTGCCGAACCGATGGGAGCGGATCGTCCGGCTCGATAGTGCCCAGAACCCGCGCGCGCCGCACCTCGTCCATTATCTGAACGTAGATGGGCCGGGCATCGCTGGCGCTGATGGATATGAGCACGACAGACCTCCTGGCAGGATAGTGTACTGGTCTACCCACACACTAATTGTCTCGCGCGGTTCTGTCAAGGAGGGTGTTTTCCGATGGGGCACCTTGCCAAAGATGCCGAGCATGGGCATGCTTGAGGTGCGCGCGGTTTCGCGCGGGTGGGTACCCATAGATTTTTTCTGAAAGGCGACTACTGATGGCGGGACCTGAGTTCATATACGTGATGAAGGATCTCACGAAGGTCGTACCACCGAACAGGATCATTCTCAAGGGGATCTGGCTCTCGTTTTATCCGGGTGCGAAAATCGGTGTGGTGGGTCCGAACGGATCGGGTAAGAGTTCGCTCCTGCGGATAATGGCCGGGCTGGACAAGGACTTCAACGGTGAGGCGTGGGCGGCCGCGGGGACGCGAATCGGGTATCTCCCGCAGGAACCCGAGCTGGACCCGCAGCTGGACGTACGGGGCAATGTGGAGGAAGCGGTAAAAAGCACGCGAGACCTCCTGCGCAGGTTCGACGAGATCAACATGAGCTTCGCCGAGCCGATGTCCGACGACGAGATGAACGATCTGATCGAGGAGCAGGCAAAGGTACAGAACGCCATAGATGCTTCGAATGCATGGGAGCTCGACCGGAAGATCGAGATCGCAATGGAAGCACTGCGTTTACCGCCTCCCGATGCCGATGTGACGAAGCTCTCGGGAGGTGAGAAGCGGCGCGTCGCGCTCTGCAAGGTACTGCTCGAGGAGCCGGACCTGCTGTTACTGGACGAGCCCACGAATCACCTGGACGCAGAATCTGTAGCCTGGCTGGAGCATCACCTGGCGGAGTTCAAGGGAACCATAGTCGCGATTACGCACGACAGGTACTTCCTGGACAACGTGGCGCAGTGGATCCTGGAGCTGGACCGTGGCGAGGGCATACCGTGGAAGGGAAACTACTCGTCGTGGCTCGAGCAGAAGCAGGAGAGGCTGGCAAGGGAGGAGAAGCATGCGTCTGCACGGCAGCGGAGCCTGGAGCGGGAGCTGGACTGGGTCCGGATGGCGCCGCGCGCCCGGCAGGCCAAAAGCAAGGCGCGTCTGGGCGCATACGAACAGCTCCTGAACGAAGATCAGAAGGAGAGAGTCTCGACAGCCGAGATCATCATCCCGGCCGGACCGCGCCTTGGCGAAGAGGTGGTGAACGCCGACGCCGTCAGCAAGGGATTCGACGACCGGCTGCTGGTAGAGGACCTGACCTTCCGGCTCCCGCGTGGCGGAATAGTTGGTGTGATCGGTCCGAACGGTGCGGGTAAGACGACACTCTTCCGGATGATAACCGGCCAGGAGACGCCTGACAGCGGTAAGCTCGAGGTCGGTTCAACCGTTCAGGCAGCGTATGTTGACCAGAGTCGCGACGCTCTCAATGGCGAGAAGACTGTGTGGGAAGAGCTCTCGAACGGGGCCGACACTATCGAACTCGGAAAATCCAGGGTGAACTCGCGGGCCTACGCCTCCTGGTTCAACTTCAAGGGCGCCGACCAGCAGAAGCATGTAAAGAATCTTTCAGGGGGCGAGCGGAACCGCCTTCACCTTGCGAAGGTACTGAAAGAAGGGGGCAATCTCATCCTGCTCGACGAGCCCACCAATGATCTTGATGTGGACACCCTGCGTGCACTGGAAGAGGCCCTCCTGGACTTCGCTGGATGCGCCGTGGTGATTTCGCACGACAGATGGTTTCTGGACCGCATCGCCACGCACATCCTCGCATTTGAGGGAGATAGCAAAGTGGTCTGGTTCGAAGGGAATTATCAGGAGTACGAAGAAGACCGCAAGCGGCGACTGGGCCCCGAGGCCAATCAGCCGCACCGCATCAAGTACCGCAAGCTGGTTCGCGGCTGAGAAAGGACCCGATCGGCCATGCCCCGCGTTCGGCTGAGTCATTTGAGGAGCAGCGGGGCTCCCTGCGCCATCGCCTGGGTACTCCTCGTGTCCGCGGCGGGCGCGCTCGAGGCGCAGCAGCGGGGTGGCGCAATCGTCGTTTCAGTGATGACGGCAGATGGCGAGCCACTCTCGGGCGCGCGCGTTAGCGTCCAGGGAATCGGGATAATCGCGCTCACGGACGCGGCGGGAACCGCACGTATCGACGACCTGCATCCCGGTGCCCGAACGCTCGAGGTCCACTACCTCGGCTATGCTCCCGCCAGTGTAGCCGTGGATGTGGTGGCTGGTGAACGCCTGACGATAGATTTAATCCTCCCCGTTCAACCTGTAGCCCTGGCACCGGTCACCGCGACTGCGCGCCGCTCCATTCTCTACGATCGGGGTTTTTACCACAGGAAGAAGAGCGGGCAGGGTACCTTCATCGATCGCGAAGAGATCGAGGCACTGAGGCCGCGCTATATGAGCGACCTACTTCGGCGGGTGGCAGGTGTCTCGGTGAACCGCAGCTCGTTCGGAGGCCGCGCACGCGTCAGCATGCGCGGTGCGAACTCGCATGGCTCCTGCCCCATCCAGTACTACATCGACGGAACCCTCACCGGCCCCTTCAACATAGACAACATACCACCTGGCGACGTCGAGGGCATTGAGATCTATCGCGGCGCCGCCACGATACCCGTCGTGTTCAACAAAGGCCGCGCTATCTGCGGGGTGATAGTGGTATGGACCCGGATGTGGTGAAGAGAGCTATCAGCAACGGCGTCACCTTGTCACCCCGTCACCCCCTCACCTTGTCACCCCGTGACCCCGTCACGCGATCATCATTAGCGGATCCTCGAGATACGCCGTAAGGGTCTGGAGGAACTTAGCACCGGTGGCGCCGTCGATCACGCGGTGATCGCAGGAGAGAGTCATCCGCATGCGTGAACGAATCTCCATCTCGCCGTTGTTCGCCACCACCTTATCTGCCACCGCGCCAACCGCCAGAATGGCGGCTTCCGGGGGGTTGATAACTGCGGTGAATTCGTCTATCCCGAACATCCCCAGATTGGATATGGAGAAGGTCGAGCCGGTGTACTCTTCCGGCTTGAGCTTCATCTCACGTGCGCGCGCGGCCAGCTCCTGAACCTCCTGGGCGATGTCTGTCACACCCTTAGCGCTGGCGTTACGGATTATGGGCGTGATGAGGCCCTCATCAATAGCGACTGCGACGCCGATATCGACCTGGTGGTACTGCCGGATCGCGTCGCCCGTCCAGGATGCATTGACCATCGGGTGCCGTAGAAGCGCCGCGGCCGTGGCTTTGATGATGAGATCGTTGGGTGAGATCTTGATGTCCTGATCGGCGAACCTCTCGTTGATTCGCTTCCGGAGACTCATCGACTCGCCCATGTCCACTTCCACCGTCAGGAAGAAGTGCGGGACGGGGCCGATGGACTGCGTCAGGCGCCTTGCAATCGTCTTCCGCATCTGGGTGAGCGGAATATCGGTGTAGGCTTCGCCAGCCGGAGCGGTGGGTGCGGCCTTCGGTGCGCTCTTCGCAGGTGCGCCTTCGAGCGCGCGCTCCACGTCGCGCTTGATGATTCTCCCGCCGGGCCCGCTGCCCTGCAGGGTTCCGATGTCGAGGCCACCCTCGCTGGCGAGCTTGCGTGCAAGTGGCGAGGACGTGATGCGGCCACCTTCCGCTTCCGTGGGGGCGGGAGATCCTCGCTGAACCTGATCGCGCTCCGTCTGCCCCGCGGCGGCTACGGCCTCCGAGCCCTCGCCGACCCCTGCTTCCTCTTCGCTGCCGGCCTCCTCCACCTCCGCAAGCTGGTCCTCCGCAGGGGCTTCGTCCTCGCCAGCCGACTGCTTGACTTCGGCCTCACCGCCTACCAGGTCGGCGATGTCCTCGCCCTCGTCGGCGATCACCGCGATTACCGATCCGACATTCGCCGTATCGCCGTCGCCGATCAACTGCTTGCGCATGATTCCCGAGCCGCGCGCGACCAACTCCATGGTGGCCTTGTCAGTTTCGACCTCGGCCAGGACGTCGCCCTCGTTTATCTGATCGCCCTCGGCCTTGAGCCAGGAGATCAGCCGCCCCTCCTCCATCGTCGGGGAGAGGGCCTCCATGTAAACTTTGGTCGCCACGATTAGCCTCTATTCACTCAGAGTTTATTAATTTTGAATTTTGAATTTTGAATTAAACTACAAAAGCGTGTGTATCCCCGCCGTTAATTCAAAATCAAAAATTCAAAATGCAAAATTAATCAGTCACGGTAAAGAACAGTATTAACCTTCTCTATAACCCGCTCGACGCTCGGCTTAGCTTCCTTCTCGAGATTCTTCGCGTAGGGCATCGGGACATCGGCCTGGGTGACCCGAAGGACCGGCGCGTCGAGATGATCGAACGCTTCTTCCTGGATCAGGGCGGCGACCGTGGTGGTTATTCCGCCGAACGGCCAGCCCTCCTCCAGCAGAACGACCCTGTTCGTCTTGGCCACTGTCTTGAGGATAGCATCGGTATCGAGAGGTCGAAGCGATCTGAGGTCCAGGACTTCGGTGTCGATGCCGTCCTTTTCCAGCTTCGCCGCCGCCTGTAGCGCTACGTGGATCATCTTGCCGTGCGTGATGATCGAAACATCGCTACCCTCGCGCTTCAGATCAGCCACACCGAGTGGAACGATGTGGTCGTCGCCCTCAGGGACTTCACCCTTGAGGTTGTAGAGCATCTCGCCCTCGAAGACGGCCACAGGATCGTCGTCCCGGATGGCGGCCTTGAGGAGACCCTTTGCGTCCGCGGGAGTGCCGGGGACCACTACCTTGATCCCCGGGAAGTGCGCGTACATGGCCTCCAGCGCCTGCGAGTGCTGCGCCGAAAGTTGTAGCGCCGCGCCCGTCGGGCCGCGGAAGGTTATGGGGATCTTGAACTGGCCGCCGCTCATCGAGAGCATCTTGGCGGCTGAGTTCACCACCTGATCGAAGGCCAGGATGGAGAAGTTGTAGGTCATGAACTCGATCACCGGCCGCAGTCCGACCATGGCCGAACCGACGCCGAGGCCGGTAAAGCCGAGCTCAGTTATGGGCGTGTCCACTACCCGCATCTCACCGAACTGGTCGAGTAGCCCCTTCGACACTTTATAAGCCCCATTATAGACGCCGACCTCCTCGCCCATGAGGAAAACGTCCGGGTCGCGCTCCATCTCTTCGGCGAGCGCCTCGTTCAACGCCTCGCGATATGTTATGACTGGCATGGCAATCAGCTTGAGTAAATTTTTAATTATGAATTTTAATTTTGAATTAACTACAACAGCGAGCGTTTAGCTGCCGTTAATTCAAAATTCAAAATTCAAAATTCATAATTTCTGTCTTATCGTCTGCCGTCGAAATAGAGCCGACCATTAACGTCTTCATCCGCGTAGACGTCGATGTAGAGTTCCTCGAGGTCCGGTTCGGGCGATTTCTCAGCGAAATCAGCCGCGTCCTCGGAGATAGCCTTGACCTTGGTATCCATCTCCTCGAGCTCCTCCTGCGACAGAACTTCGAGGTCCGAGAGCAGGTTGGCGTAGATCCGGATCGGATCGTTCAGCTTCGCCTCTTCCACATCTTCCTTGGTCCGGTAGACGCCGGAAACAGGGTCTGACATGGAGTGACCGACGAAACGATAGGTACGGGCTTCGATGAGTGTGGGACCGTCGCCGGCGCGCGCGCGATCTACGGCCTCCTTGGTCACCCGATACATGTCCAGTACGTCCATACCGTCGCCTATCGCGGCGGGCATGGCGTAGGCGCTCGCCTTCTGGGAGATGTCGTATAGCGACGACGCGCGCTCCCAGGCGGTGCCCATACCGAAGCGGTTGTTCTCGACTATGAAGACGACGGGCAGTTTCCAGAGGGCCGCCATATTGAGCGACTCGTGGAATGCGCCCTGGTTGACCGCGGCCTCGCCCATGTAGACCTGCATGACGCGGTCTTCCTTACGGTACTTGATCGCCCATGCAACACCGAGTGCGAGCGGAACCTGGCCGCCCACAATTCCGTGGCCGCCGAGATAGTTGTGCTCGACGGAGAACATGTGCATGGACCCACCCTTCCCCTTGGAGCAGCCATCGATGCGACCATAGAGCTCGGCCATTATGGGGCCGGGATCCATTCCCACCTGTAGCGCGTGCGCGTGCTCGCGGTAGGCGGTCATAACGTAGTCGTCCTTGCGGAGAGCGTGGATGGCGCCCGTGGCCACCGCCTCCTGACCGATGTACAGGTGGCAGAATCCGCCAATCTTGCCGAGCGCATAGGCCTCCGCGGCCTTCTCCTCGAAGCGTCGCGCGAGGAGCATATCGTAGGCCATCTGGCGAAGTTTGTCCTTCTCCAGACCGGCCGTGCGTTCCTCGGGCGAGAGATCGGGCTTACCAGCGCGCTCCCATTCCGCGTCCTGCTCGGGCGCGGCCGGCGAAAGGTGATCCGGAGGCGTCGGACGATCTTCCGCTTCCACCGCCTTCTGCTTCTTCTTTTTTGTCTTAGCCATCATCAATCCTGAATGCGGATTACAGTTTAAATGCTGCCTATCTGAACGAGTGGCACCGATGTGGGGGCGCCATATACACTTCGCGCTTCGGCTTCAGCCGGATCAATCTCGACCGGCGAATCGAGGTCGGCCTCGAGTATCTCCGTCAACGCGCCAGGCCCACCCGCCACCGTCTCGCGAGCCTGCTCCTTGGCGTGATAGGATGAACGGACGAGCGGACCCGATTCCACATGCCGGAAGCCCAGCTCCCGCTCACCGATCTCCTTCCAACGCCTGAACTCGTCGGGCGTTACCCAGCGATCGAGCGGGATGTGGTGCTCGGACGGCCGGAGATACTGACCCAGGGTCAGGATGTCCACCGCGCCCTCGCGCATATCGCGCATCGTCTGGTATATCTCTTCTTCCGTCTCACCCATCCCGAGGATTATAGCGCTCTTGGTGAGCATCGTCGGGTCCAGCTTCTTGACAGCGCCCAGGAACGATATGGAGCGCCAGTAGCGGGCACCCGGACGCACGGCACGCATGAGGCGCTCCACTGTGTCCAGGTTGTGCGCCAGGATCTCCGGCTTCGCATCGACCACAACGCGAAGCGCGTCTTCGTTTCCTTTCAGATCCGGAATGAGCACCTCGACGGAACACCCGGGTAGCCGTGTGTGGATCTGCCGTATAACTTCGGCGTAGATGGATGCGCCGCCATCCGCCAACTCGTCACGGTTCACCGAGGTTATTACAGCGTGTTCGAGCCCCATCGCGATAGCGCTGTCCGCCACCCGCCGCGGCTCATCCAGATCCAGCTCCGTCGGCAGACCGTGCGCTACCGCGCAGTATTTACACGCGCGCGTGCATACGTCGCCCAGGATCATGAATGTCGCGGTCCCGCTCTCCCAGCACTCCCCGATGTTCGGGCAATGGGCCTCCTCGCAGACGGTGTGGAGGCCCTGCTCCCGCATCAACTTCTGGAGTCGGAGATAGTTGGTCCCGCCCGGTGCTCTTACCTTCAGCCATTCCGGCTTGCGCGACCGGTATGGAACGCCTTCACTACCCTCCTGGAGGTGGAGGGTCGGTTTCCCCTTGCTCTTTACACGTCCGTTATCCTTGCCCTCGGGCGCGTATCCGTATTTAGGATCCTTCTGCGCGATATTCACGCTCATGTCAGCTCCTGTCGCCAACCTGCGATTCACCCGGCTCGGAACTTGGGAAGTTACCCCTTCGCGCGGGCGAAGGCAACGTTCGGCATCCCGCCGGTTGCGGCGGCTAGGTGTGCAAGCTTAGTTCCCACCATATGACGAGGCGAATAATTACCCGTAGAATATTCATCGCCACGGCGCTTGTGCTCGTCGGCGTGGCACCGCTCGCCGCGCAGGGGAGCGGGGCTTTACCACCTGCTTTCGAAACTCCGGAGTTGAGAGACGGCTCGGACTGGGGCGAGGATCTGGGGCTGTTGGGCATCAATTCGGTTTTGGGAGCCCTCACTGCCGGGATACTGCGCGAATACCGCGGCGGCAGCTTCTGGGACGGGGTCTGGCCGGGCGCGGTGGGTGGTGGGGTCGGCTACGTTGGCAAGCGGATAGTGGCAGAGCGCTTCACCGCAGCGGGCCTCATTGGCCGGCAGGTGAGTGCGCTTGGCTCGTCGGTAATTCGCAACGCGTCTGAAGGACGAGGCAGTTTCGAGCGGCTGGCGTTGCCGTTCGGACCGGTGCGTCTGTACGTCAACACCGTCGAGGGGCCGCGGGTGAGTGCGAAGGTGGACCTGGCCGCGACCATCATGGCCGGATGGGGAGTGTTGGAGGATGGCGCCGATTTCCAGTTGGGGGAGTCTCTCTCTTCCGGCACTCCCGTGTTCCGCGTCGGCGATTCCGTCGACGGCGACTGGGCGGGCGCGCATGTAGCAGGAGTCGTGCTGCTCAGAGACTACGGTGCGGGCGAGGCCGAAAGCCTTCGCATCCTCCCTCACGAGAGGGTCCACGTACTGCAGTACGATCAGATTTTTTTATCGTGGAGTGCACCGGTCGAGGCCAGCATTCTGACCCATATACCCGGAGGTGAGAGCTTCGGTAGATATGTGGACCTCGGACTCAACGCGCCGGTATTCGGGATCCTGAACATGCTGGTCCCGTACGAGGCCCGGCCGTGGGAGCAGGAAGCGTATTATCTGACGCGGGTACGATCCGAGGGTGGCGGTTGAGGAGCGATATTCCAAGGCGGCCTAGCATCTACGAAATTCTCGCTATTTACCCCTTGTGCAACCGATACATACGCACGAACCCCACTCCTAGAGCTCGTCATGATGTACGCCGAGTATGTAGTCCGAGCCAATATCGAACGCTTCGAAACCCGGCGGTGTTACGACCTGAGTCAGCAACGCTCCGTCCGGGCTATAGATCCACCAGCGCAACGCCCGATCGTTTGAAGGATCAGGATATTCCTGTATCCAGAGGTTGTCATCTGCATCGACCAGCAGGTTGGCATACGCTGGAAGTAGTTCCGGGTATTCAAGGCCCTCGTAGAATGGACGTGAGCGTT
>DASSKB010000131.1:0-2830 GCA_035690925.1 Longimicrobiaceae bacterium | reverse complement strand
CGTCGATCGTGATCGGCGGGGGCTTTCTTATTCGGCATCGCGGAAACTCAGTCAGCGAGTGCCCGCTCCACTGCATTACGGGCATCCTCTTCCGAGGCCACGGCGCCCATATGGGGCGTGTTGAACACGGTATAGCCATACTTGTCGCCCTGCGGGATGATGGTGGCGACGTGCTTTTCGTCCGAGTAAGCCAGAATCGCGTTGCCGTTGTCCTTATAATCGATGGACACTTCGGGCCCTCCTTAATGGTTGAATGTAGATGTACTGCGTGGAAGAATTGTGAGCGCCACCTTTTAAGGGCACGCCCAGAGCGCCAAATATATCACGCCACTGCCGAGAAAGCAAATTTTTGGACAGATCCGCGAGCCCCACCGTTCCATCTGCCGGCTAGTGGCGCCTGGATATGAGACCGGCGAGGCGCGTAGTAAGGGAGCGAGGAAGCAAGGGCGAGAGTGTGGCCGCGAGGCGGTTGGGTAGGCCCGGAATAATTCCGCCATCGTTAGAATCCCGTATCGGCGGGACAGCAAGATGGGCGAGTTCCATAAGGGCGACGGCATTGACCCGAACCATGGCGGATTGGCGTTCACGGCTGAGCTCGTGGAAATGCCCGCGCAACCCGAAGCCGGCGTTGTTGATCAGAAGGTGGATATGTCGATTCTCAGACGCAAGATCCCATAGCTGGGCAGGTGCGCCTTCCGCCGTGAGGTCCTGCCGTATCACTACGGCTTCCGTCTGGAACTCGGCCCGGAGCCGTTGGGCGACCTCATGAAGCCGAGCTTCATTTCTGGCGGTCAGTACGAGCTTCATTCCACGTTCAGCCAGTTCTGCCGCGAAGCATTCTCCTATTCCCGACGAGGCGCCTGTGACCAGCGCCCATTGCCCGGCGTAATTCCAGCTATTCAATACACTTAGCGGGTCGGAGCACCGGAGCCGGCGGCCGTCTCGACCGGGAGGCGGGCATCGCCTGTGTCAGGATCGTAGGAGCTCCCGGCGGGCAGGAGGTGCATACGAACATCACGGGCTCCCAGAACCGCGTCATCGATCCCGGTGATGCCGGCATCGCGCGCATCATACACTATCACCGCGCTCTCGCCGAGGATCCGCCATTGGCCGTCGGGGTTCACCTGGACGGCGGTGGACTCATCGATGCCGACCCCGATGAGGGCGGGATGTTCGAGCACAGCGCTCAGCAGGCGGTTGTGCCGTTCGCGCTGCAGGAAATGCTGGTCGATGATGGTGCCGGGCAGAAATCCGAAGCCCTCGACGATCTGGATTGTGTTTCGTGCGACACGGGGGAACTCGTCACCGTAGTAGCCAGCGGTATCCGACTCGAGGAGGAACTGCTCTCCGGTTATCATGGAATCCGACATCACTGCGGCGCCGGCTGAGGTGCCTGCCACAACCGCGCCAGCCATGTAAAGATCTTTGATGGTGCGAAGAACAGGGGTGTCGAGGAGGACCGGAGCGAGGCGGACCTGGTCGCCGCCGGGGAACCAGACGCCTGTGACCCCATCCAGCAGGAGCGCGGTAGACTCCATCTCCGCCTCCTCCCTAGTGATGTTCATCACGAATGCATCAGCACCGAACTCCTGGAGCTGTTCGACCTTCCCCTGCCCCGACTCCTCGGGTGATCCACTGGCCATGGGGAGAACCGCGATCCTCGCTTCACCGGGTCCACCGGCAAGATCCACAAAATGTGCGACGAGTTCTGGCGGTTGCTGACCTCCACCAACTATCAGCAGATGTCCTCCAGGGTTCTGAGCCTTGAGGTCGGGAGAGCAGAAAAATGTAACAAAAACAAGGATTAGGGTCGGCTTTAGCAAGAAATTACCTGTCGCGAGGGAGAGTGGTATCGGGATTCTGCCGTGCGTGTTCCTGAGCGGTCTCATTGCGCTCAGAGCGGTCGTACTCCTCCCGGATTCGGGCCATCATCGCATCGCGTCTGTCGTACAGACGCTTCGGCTGCCTGGGCGAATGCATGTCGAGCGAGTAGGCCGTGAGGATGGGCAGGGCAACAGTCGAGTCGAGGTAGCACACCACTGCATCCGGGAGGCGATCGGGGTCAATCTTTCCCCATGATACCGCTTCCGCTGGGGTCGCGCCCGAGAGTCCACCCGTGTCTGGACGTGCGTCCGTCACCTGCAGAAAATAGTCATGGCCGCGCTCGTCGATGCCCATTACTTCCTGGATCTGCGGCTCCGTTTGCAGCGCGAAATTTTTGGGACTACCGCCGCCGAGAATCCACACTGCCGACTTACCGCCACCGCGTTTCGCGTCCAGCACTATAGCCGCGGTCTCGTTCACATCGGCATTCACGTCGAACGTAAGCTTACCGCCCTGAAGGGATTTGGCCGCGACGTTCATCCCGATAGAAGAATCGCCGGGGCTCGACGTGTAGATAGGCACAGCGTGCTCGTAGGCCGCAGCAAGCAGCGACCTGCGACCGATCCCCAGCTCCTCTTCGCGCGCGGCCACGTATCGGCCGCACCGATAGTGGAACTCGGCGGTAGACATACTGCGCTGAAATTCGTCCGCGGCTATCACCTTGCGGAAGAATGCATCTGTATCGAGCAGCACCGAGTAGTCGAAGAAGATATCATAGATGCGGACGACCTCCTCGTCTCGAAGAACGACGTCGGAGGTGTGGGGATTCCCCTGGCGGAGGTCGAGGCCAATCCCGAAGTGCGCGTCGTGGTAGAGGTTTGCGCCGGTGGAGATTATCCAGTCAACGAAACCCGCCTCGATGAGCGGGATAATAGCGCTCATCCCGAGCCCCGCAGGCGTAAGTGCTCCGGTCATCGTGAGGCCGACAGTCACATCGTCCTCGAGC
>DASSKB010000130.1:0-2933 GCA_035690925.1 Longimicrobiaceae bacterium | reverse complement strand
CGGGCGTCCCAGGTTCGCAACTCCAGCATTGCGCGCTCGGGCGAATGTTGCCTCCTCAACCCAGTTAGCCACGCCTTCTTGCCGCAGAGGAACTGCTGAAGTGGTTCCACTTTACGAACCGCGCAGCATTGGTGACGCAGGTCCGTGCTTTCGTAAAAGGCGTTTTGTCCATGCAGTAAGGTCCACTCCGCAACCCTTTGAGGATCGGGGCTTACGATTCGCACGAGAGGGCCATAGCGCTTGTGAATGTTGTAAGCCAGCTCGTGCGTTTCCTCCGGGAGCCGGCCCGTATCAATGCTGAAGATTTCGATATCAAACTCGTTTTTGGCAATGAGGTCGATAAGGATCATGCTCTCAGGACCGAACCCGCTGGCGAGCGCCGCGGGGCGGAACTCACGGCTGATGACGCCGAGCAGTTCCAGCGCTTCGCCCAGCACACTGCTGTAGACGGCCTGCGCGCCCTGAAGAGTGCCGCGTTGAGACTTAGAGGTCATCAGAACGTCCCGCCCTGCGGGGCCTGCGTCTTCACAGCAACGACCAGCAGTGCTTTCGAAATGCTCCAAAGTGCGGGCACCCGTTCCAGGGCAGTCATTCCAAGCCGGTAGTGGAGGGGGCTCCCCGCCGCCGTGGCTCGACGATCACCGGGTAACGCGAACCTCCACTCCAACTCGGGCTGGGCCGTTAGGCGGCGACGTAGCCCCCAGTAGGTCGGTGCATAGCTGGCGTCCGTGTAGTCCGTCCCTCGCCTGGAGACCCGCAGGTATCTGTTCGCCAAGGGAAGGGGTAGGTAGGACAGGAACGGGAGGCCGTAATGGGCTTCGATCGGCCATAGCCTATTCGGCGTAAGGAGATAGAGGGCTCCTCCCGGGCGAAGCGCTCGAGTGATCGCGCCCAGGGCGTCGGCTTGCCGAGGTAAGTGCTCGTAAACGTTGTCGAGGACGATGAGATCGAACGTGTCCTCGCCTTTCAGTTGATCTACGCCCTCGTTCCGGAATTCGACATTTGTCAAACCGCTCGCACGCAAGCGTCTGTTTGATTCATCGAAGAGAGCTAACGCCGGCTCCATTCCAGTCACATGCTCACAAATGCGGGCTAGTTCCAAAGCCGTCGTGCCATACCCAGACCCGAGATCCAAGACCCTTAGCTGCTGGTCGGGAGTGGATCGAAACGGGCGCGTCGTAGCCAGTGCCTGGCGCGCGAACGCGGCTCCTAGGTCCGCGCGCGATTCGCGCATCGGCCGGTACTTGTTGTACTCCGGCTCCGCAGCGGTAGCGCTCCCCTCCGGATGCTCCATGCCGAAAATTTTGCCCGACAGGGATGGATATTGGGGGCAAACGACGATAGAGGGGGTTCTAGCTACCCCGGAACCGTCAACTTTCGGCCGCGGGTGCGTTCGATGGACGGCTTGCTTGCTCCTGATCGGTCGCCGCCTCTCCAATGGCGATGCGACGGGCGAGGACCACGTACTTTCGTTCCAGGTCCGTAAGCCTCTGCATGAGCGTGGCGGTCACGAGGAGAAACGACACAGCCAATACGTACAGAACCAAGTCCGTGCCCCGACCGACACCGACTCGGTTAGCCGCCCATGTGACTGTCTGGGGCACGAGGACCGCGACGAGGCCGAAAACAAGCACCGCCGATGCCAGACCCCGCCGGAGAGCGAGATGCCGAGCGCTGGGTCGACCGCGGACCGCCACGTAACCGAAGGCGAGGATCGCGGCCACCAGGAGCACTTTGATGATCATCGAGTCGCGGCCCATCTATCAGTGGCTCCGAGCATGGTAGATCGCATGGTCCACGAATGTTGTCCGAATCGTGGTTTCCTGGAAAGCCCAACACGGTCGGCGCTCGGGCTTTACGCTCAAATGAGCCAGGGTGGACATATGGACGCGGGAGGTCAGGGTGGAGCCACCTCGTTCCGCCAGCACGTTCCTCGCCGAGGCTCGCCGTTGGTCGTCGGTAGATGCAGCGTTCGTGACGCCAGATGAGGACGTCTGTGTGGTCATTCCTATGTTCAACGAGGCGCTGGTCATCGGCGGGGTCGTGGCCGAGTTGCGAGCCCGATTTCGCCATGTCCTTTGCGTGGATGACGGGAGCACCGACGAGAGCGCTGCACGTGCCCTCGAGGCTGGCGCGACCGTCATGAAACACCCCACCAACATGGGGCAGGGCGCCGCTTTGCAGACCGGGCTCAGCTTCTTGCTCCGCGATCCGCGTTTCCAGTATTTCGTGACCTTCGACGCGGATGGACAGCATCTCGTGGGCGACGCCAGCGCAATGCTCGAGGAAGCTCGACGCACTGGAGTCGATGTCATACTGGGATCCCGGTTTCTACAGCGCGGGGCCGGAGTCCCACGCGCACGGCGCGTCCTTCTTCGGGGAGCGGTCGCATTCACCCGCCTCACGACGGGTATGCGGCTCACGGATGCTCACAACGGTTTGAGGGTGATCAGCCGCCGCGCGGCATCCACCATCGATCTTCGGCTCTCCGGCATGGCGCATGCCAGCGAGATCATCACCCAGATAGGCAAGCAGAAGCTAAGTTGCCGAGAGTTCCCAGTCACGATCCGTTACACGGAGTACTCGCGTCGAAAGGGCCAGAGCAACATCAATGCCTTGAATATCGCGTTCGATGTTCTCGCTGAGCGTGTTCGCGGCCACGCTTGAGGCCAGGTCCATGCTGAGAGCGTCAAAGATGGTCTTGACCACGCGATCCGCCCTGGAACGCAGGTAGACGTCGACTCACCGCCTCGCTCGAAATGACGTCCGTAAGCAGCAGCGGCTTCCCGTCCGGCCCGGACAGCGGCACCCGCCAGTTGGGGTACTCATCAGCCGTCCCCGGCTGGTTCTGGATCCGCCGGTCCCCCACCGCGTCGACCAGCGCCACGCACAGCAGCCGAGCCGGTGACAGCGCCAGGTAGCGGTGCAGCGCC
>DASSKB010000129.1:0-4243 GCA_035690925.1 Longimicrobiaceae bacterium | reverse complement strand
GTAGTTGACGCTGGCCGGCGCGGCGGAGCGTGAGCCGTCGTAGTCCACTCCCAGACCACCGCCCACGTCCACATGGGTGACGTCCACGCCGAGCTTGCGAAGTTCCACGTAGAAGCGGCTGACCTCGGTCATCGCCACCTTCACGTTGCGGATGTCAGGGATCTGCGAGCCGAGGTGAAAGTGGATCAGCTTCAGGATATCCAACTTTCCCGCCGCGGTGAGCTTGTCCAGAACGCGCACAAGTTGTGACGAGTTGAGCCCGAACTTGCTCCGCTCCCCACCCGTCTCCGCCCATCTCCCTGACCCGGTGGACGCCAGCTTGATCCGCACTCCAGCCGTAGGTACCACATCCATCTCATCTGCCACCTTGAGAAGCGTGTCCACCTCGCTGATCTTCTCAAGTACGATGAATACCCGGTGACCCAGCTTCTGGCCGATCAGCGCAAGCCGAATGAATTCTTCGTCTTTGTAACCATTGCAGATTATCAGGTGATCCGTGCGCTCATTGAGCGCGAGCACCGCCTGCAGCTCGGGCTTGCTGCCGACCTCGAGGCCGAGGCCGTAGGGCTCTCCGAACGCGAGTATCTCCTCGACCACGTGCCGCTGCTGGTTGACCTTCACCGGGAAGACCGTGGTGTAGGAACCCTCGTAGTCGAATTCCTCGATCGAGCGGCGGAATCGCTCCGAGAGTGTCTGCACGCGCGTGCGGAGAATATCCGAGAAGCGCAGCAGAAGCGGTAGCCGTACACCCTGCGCCTCCATGTCCATCGCCAGCTCGAAAAGGTCCAGGCCTCGGCCTTCATCCTTGGTAGGATGGACCATGAGATGGCCCTCCTGATTTATGCCGAAGTACCCGATGCCCCAACCGTCCACGTTATACAGCTCACGCGAATCGTCTATGCTCCACTTGGTATCGATGATCTCCTCCTGGTTCTGTCAATAACGCCGATGCGCGCGGCAACCAGCGTGCCGCGGAAATGTGTTCCATCACTGGCAAATCCGAAAGGGTAGTGGTACTTTCCCGCAGCCTCGAACACCGTCACCCTCACCAGATTCCTGCATGGCAGTTTACCGTCCGCCGGACCTGACTCAACACCGCCTGAGCACAGTGCCGGACGCAACCTGGGAACCGGCCCCGGAGGATGGCGTTCTCCCGGACGGTTTCTTCTCTACTACCAACCTGCCCACCTACGTGAAAGTGGACGGCGTGTGGAAGCTTCCGCGCGACCCGCGCATGGACTCCGCGCTCGTGCTCGATGCGGATCGCGTGCCGCGGGTACTCGAAGGGCGCTATGTAAAGGCCGGTCAGCAGGTGGCGGTAGGACTCGAAGAGGACGGCTCGCGCGGCATCTACGTTCACTCGTCCGGCTTCTGGGGCGACGCCGAGGCAGGGCAGGAGGGCGAATTCAAGTTCATGTCCTCCGAAGTCTCCCGCGAGAAGCCGACCGATTATGCCGAGATGGCCCGCATCCTGGTCGAAGAACGGGCCCGCGGTGGACGCATTATCTGGGTGGTCGGACCAGCTGTTCTCCATTCGCGCGGTCGCGATATCATCACCTGGTTCGTCGAGAATGGGTTTGTCGACGTGCTATTCGGTGGGAACGCCGTTGCTGTTCACGACGTGGAAGCCGCGCTCCTCGGGACCACCCTGGGGATGGATAACCGCGGGGCACCGGTGGAGGGCGGGCACGCATTTCACATGCGCGCCATCAACCGTGTCCGCCGCGCAGGTTCACTCAGCGCAGCAGTCGAGAGCGGCCTGCTCCAGAACGGGATCATGCACGCGCTCGTCACCCACAATGTCCCCTTCGTGCTCGCCGGCTCCATTCGCGACGACGGCCCCCTGCCCGACACCATAACCGACGCCATCCGCGCGCAGGAGGTCATGAAGAGCTACACCTCCGGCGCCACGGCCGTCATGATGATAGCGACGGCGCTGCACGCCATCGCCACCGGCAATATGCTTCCTTCGTATGTTTATACTGAGGAGACTGGCGATATCCGGCCGCTCCCGACGGTATGTGTGGACTCGTCCGAGTTCGTAGTTTCCAAGCTCAAGGACCGGGGCACCCACCAGGCGTTCGGGGTCATAACAAATGCCCAGGACTTCCTACAGGTGCTCCGCCATTTTGTCGAGGCCGAGGCGGCCTCTCGTGAGCCGGCCGCTGTGTGAGTGCCCCAGCTCCCACCGCGGCGCTACGTGCGGTCATCCCCCGAATCGAAGCGGCTATCCCGCCGTCGCGGATCGACCAGCTCTGGCTTTTCCCCCCGCGCATTATCGGTGAGCGCGAGATGGGCCTGGTGGTAATGTCACTCTTCTCGGTCGGAGAGGATCGCAGTGCCGACCGGGATGTCTTTACTCTCGAGTATCAGGCCGAGCTCGCCAGGCCGATCCCGCCAACGGAGACGCTCACCGAGCAGGGCAGGGCGCCCGCCGACCGCATTCACCGCATCATAGACGGGGTACTCGCCAGAACCGGCGAGGAAGGCTCCGATCCCGACGTCCACAAGATCGAGGGCTCGGAAGACCGATGGCGGGCGCTCCTGGCTGACCTCGGTGTGCCACCGCTTGACCCGGCTAATGGATAATGATTATTGTTTAGCCTGATCTGTGGCTAAACTATTTCGAGGTACCGAGGAGAAAGCATGTCTCCATTCATACGTCTCTTCCGCCGCTACCTGCGCGAGCAGGGCCTTCCTGTCACCCAGCAGCGGGAATCGGTGGCGGACGTCATCTTCAACTCCGGCGAGCACCTCTCAGTGGAGGATATCGAGGGCGAGCTCAAGCGCCAGGGCGAGAGAATCGGGAAGGCGACGATCTATCGTACGATGGAGATCCTGGTCAGGAGCGGTCTCGTGGAGGAGCACGACTTCGGAGAGGGATTCAAGCGTTACGAGCACCTATTCGGTCAACAGCCGGTCCACGAGCACCTGATTTGCACGAACTGCAGTAAGGTCATCGAGTTCCAGAGCCCCGATGTAGTCAGGATCCTGGACGAGACCGCCGCTGCGAGAGGCTTCAGACCATCGCGGCACCGCCTGGAGATATACGGCCTCTGCTCGGCCTGCCAGGCGCTCGGCGTGACTGTGCCGTATCAGGGGCTGACGTGCCCGGTAGACGAGCTGAACTAACTGCAATTTTGAATTTTGAATTGAACTGCGCGTGTACGGCAAACTGGAAGCTGAGGGTAAACTAATTCAAAATTCAAAATTCAGAATTCAAAATTCCCCTCTTCCCGCGGCATTCAGCTTTCTGGGCATCGAGGGGGATGTGGAGCAAAGTGGCGTCATCATCCTCCCGGTGCCGTATGAAGCCACGGTATCATACCAGGGGGGAACGCGAAGGGGACCGGCGGGGATAATCGAGGCGTCGCGTTACGTTGAATTATATGACCAGGAGCTCGATCGGGAACCGTCCGACATCGGCGTGGTCACACTGCCTGAGATCCACCTCACCGGGGCGGGGCCGGAACAGGCGATCGGCGAGCTGCGCGAGGCGTACGACAGCATTCTCGACGCAGCGGGGGAGCGGCTAATCATAATGCTGGGTGGGGAGCACTCCATCACCAGCGCGCCGGTACTGGCGCACGCGAAGCGGACTGCCGCGCGCGGCGAGCGACTTTCGGTGCTTCAGTTCGATGCGCATAGCGACCTGCGCCCCGAGTACGAGGGGTCGCCATACTCCCACGCGTCGGTCATGGCGCGGTGTGTGGACGAAGTCGATCTCGTGGCCGTTGGCATACGCGCGCTGACCACGAACGAGCGCCAGCTCATCCGCTCGCGCGAGTCCATCACCACCATCTTCGCCGAGGAGATGTGGCGTGACGACGCCTGGATCGACAGGGCGATTGGCGCTCTCGGAGACACGGTCTACATCACCTTCGACGTGGACTATTTCGACCCGTCCCTCATCCCCGCCACCGGCACCCCCGAACCCGGCGGCCCCGCCTGGTATCCAACTCTGGAGCTCCTCCGCCGCGTATTCACCGAGAAGAAGGTAGTCGGCGTCGATGTGGTCGAGCTCGCACCCATGCCGGGTAATGCGGCGCCAGATTTCACGATAGCGAAGCTGGTTTACAAGATGGTGGGGTACTTGGGGGAGTAGGAGCTATCAGCTATCAGCTATCAGCTATCAGCTATCAGCTATCAGCTACGGATGTACCCCGCTGGTGCGGTTTCTGCAATTCCGTTAAATTCAAGGACTTTCAACAATACGGGCCTCAGTCAGGGTCCGTTTTGTTTT
>DASSKB010000128.1:0-13217 GCA_035690925.1 Longimicrobiaceae bacterium | reverse complement strand
CGGCGTCGTGCAGGTAGATACCGTTCAGGTTGATACAACAGTCTATTCCTATCCAGCGGTCGCCTCTGGTAGCGGCGGTTTTCGCCTCGGGGCGGAGTGGTCTGCCAACGATTTTATTGTCGGTGCAGCCCTGATTCATCTCCGTGACGGCACAGCGGTTCCGTTCGGCACCCCGTTCGATTCGGCTCTGGAACCACTTGCTGTCGATGATGCTTCGGGCGTCGAAACGTACTTTTCTGTTCCGGTGGTGCTCCAGGGATTGCGTCTGGAGGGTGCTTATTCGCGGTGGTCGGACGTAGGTAGCCGCCCCTATCTCCCCGTTGAGGCCGGGCGTGTGGCGCTCGTCCTGCACGACCTTTACTACGACGGTCAGTTCGAGCCTACTCTGCGAGTAGAGGGAGTTCGCCGAGGGAGCACGATTGTACCCGATGTCGACGGCAACACATTCACCGCATCGAGCCCTGCTTACAATATCCTGAACTTACTGGTGCAGATCCGGATACAGGACGTTCAAGCATATATTGGGTGGCAGAACGTGCTGAATAACGTGCAGGCTGTGGACCTCCCCGGGTTGCATCCGCGGTTTCCCCGGATGATGTACGGCGTAAGCTGGGACTTCCATAATTGAATCCGCTGAATGGACTCCAAGGTTCGTTGACTTCCAATCTCCTCCCGGGTAGCTTCCGGCCTGACGCGGGGCAAGGCATTCTATGATCCGAAGTATGACCGGCTATGGTGAGGCGGAGAGCGCTATTTCCGTCGGCTTGCTGCGCGCCGAGCTGCGCTCTGTCAATCACCGCTACCTGAACGTCAACATCCGGGTGCCGTCGTCTCTCGGCCGGTTCGAGAGTGACATCCGGGAATGGCTTCGCGAGCCATTCAGTCGGGGCCATGTGAACTGTACTATCCGACTGGAGCCGTCCGAGGATAATCCGTCGGGAGCTCTGGGGTTGAGCCTCGACGAGGACAGGATCGCTTCGTATCTCGCATTATTCCAGGAGATGGCGAGCCGATTCAATCTCCCCGGCACGCCCGATATCGCCCTTCTCTCGAAGTACAACGATATCTTCATCCGGGCAGATCCGGATACGGAGCTAGCGGCGATTCCCGCGGATGCCGTGCGGGATGTGGTGCTAGCGGCCGCACGGCAGACGCTCGAGATGCGTGAAGATGAGGGACGTCGGCTTCACGATGACCTTTCCCACCGGCTCGAGGCACTTTCGGCCGCGCTGGCCGCGATCGAGTCGCTGGCCCCAGCTCGGCTCAGCGCGGAGCGTGACAGACTTCGTGACGCGGTGGGCGAGCTTCTCGCCGGGCGGCCGCTGAATGAGGACAGGGTCGCCCAGGAGATCGTTATGCTGGCAGAGCGGTGGGATGTAAATGAGGAGATCGTAAGGTTCCGATCACATATAGAGCTGTTCGACGACCTGCTCCAGAGCGAGATGGCGGAGCCCGTCGGCAAGCGCCTCTCATTCCTGGTTCAGGAGATGCATCGCGAAGCGAACACCATCGGCTCCAAGGCGAACAGCGCCGCCATCGCACACAGTGTCGTCGGCATGAAGGACGAGATCGAGCGCCTTCGTGAACAGGTGGAGAATGTGGAATGAATGAGGGCCATCTCGGACTGTCGAAGCCACCGTTTCCCATAATATTCGCCGCACCTTCCGGTGCGGGAAAGACGAGCATCGCGAGAGGTCTCCGACATCGACGGAATGATGTTATATTCTCCGTGTCGGCCACGACGCGTCCGCCGCGCGCTGGAGAACGCAATGGTGTAGATTACCATTTCCTGTCCGAGCCGGACTTCCGGCGAATGGCGGCGGATGGCGATCTGTTGGAGTGGGCGGAGGTGCATGGAAATCTGTACGGCACCCCGCGACGTAACCTGCAGGATGCGGTCGCGGCGAACTCGCATCTGGTTCTGGACATCGACGTTCAGGGCTCCCGCCAGATCCGGCAGGCCGTACCCGACGCGGTTTCCATTTTCGTGCTACCGCCGTCAGGTAATGAACTGGCCAGGCGGCTGCTTGGACGCGGAAGCGAGCCGGAAGAGGACCGCCGCCGGCGCTTGAGGGCGGCCCGCGAGGAGATAACGGCAGTGGCAGAGTTCGAATACGTGATCGTGAATGACGATCTGGATAAGGCCGTGGACGCAGTGGAGCACATCATAGCGGCCGAGTCCGTTAGGACTCGCCGTCTTTCGGTACTCTCAGACGCCGTTGCTCGATTGTGCGCCGGTGTCGACGAGAACCTCTGATCTGCGAGTGCCGATCAGACACGCAGAACCTGAACCAAGCGAGTGATACATGCAGGTTGTAACCCCTGGAGCGGTGGCGAGAGTCAGCGGTAGCAAATATCTCGGCGTTCTCGTCGCAGCCAAGTATGCGCGAAGCCTGAACGAGTTTCGCCGCGGCGAGATGCTCGACGAAGAGCCTGATCCGCTGGCCATAAAGCGTGAGAAGCTGACGACGACTGCACTTCGCGCCGTAGCCGCGGACGAAGTGGTGTACCAGCTTACACAGCGTAAGCGACCCCACGAACTCTAGTACCTTGGCCGAGCCTCCGCGCGGTGCGCGACATCCGTTCGCAGGCCGCCGAATCCTGCTCGGCGTTACCGGCGGGATCGCGGCGTACAAGTCGATTCAGCTCGCGCGCGATCTGGCCGCAAGCGGGGCCCGGGTGGATGTCGTCCTTTCTACGGGCGCCCTCGAATTCGTAAAACCGCTGTCCTTTGAGGCGCTGACCGGTCGCCAATCGTATTCCGACCTGTTCGCCTCCGGTGAAGCACTTACGCACATCCGCCTCGCACGCGAGGCGGATGTGCTCGTCGTTGCGCCCGCCACCGCCAATTTCATGGCGCGCGCGGCGGCCGGGATGGCGGATGACCTGCTGACGGCAGTCCTCCTCGCTACCCGGGCACCTGTGCTAATATGCCCGGCCATGAACGATCGCATGTTCGCCCACTCCGTCACGCACGATAACCTCAACCGTTTGGTGGATGCGGGTTACAGAATCGTCGGGCCAGAGGCGGGACCCCTCGCATGGGGTGAAGGCGAGGGATTGGGCCGAATGACGGAGCCGGCTACGATCATGGCTCATGTCGGGCGAGCGCTGGAAGGAACGACGGCGTTTACAGGACGTCGGATCATGGTGACCGCCGGCCCCACTCGTGAGGCTATCGACCCTGTACGCTTCATAGGTAATCGGTCGTCCGGGCGGATGGGGTATGCGCTTGCGGAAGTAGCTTGGCGCCGCGGCGCCGAAGTCGTTCTGATCTCGGGTCCCTCCTCCCTTCCTCCACCGCCCGGCGTTGAGCTGCGGAGAGTGGAAACCGCCGAAGATCTGCGAAAGGCTGTCGCGGCCGCCCTTCCGGATACCGATGTACTGCTTATGGCGGCGGCCGTCGCAGACTTCCGACCGATCGCGCGGAGCGAGTCTAAGTTGAAGCGAAACGTCGGCTCGTCCGTAAGCGAGCTCCGGCTGGAACCTGCTCCCGATGTGCTCCGGTCGACACGCGAGCTGCGCTCAGATGGTTGCGTGATTGTGGGGTTTGCACTTGAAACGGACGCGCATGTGGAAAACGCACGCGGAAAGCTCGAGGACAAGGGCCTCGATCTCATCGTGTTGAACGATGCCACTGAGGAGGGCGCGGGTTTCGACGTGGAGACGAATCGCGTAACGATCCTGGATCCCGTAGGAGGCGAGCAGAAGCTGCCCTTGCTACCCAAAAAAGACGTGGCCGAGGCCGTGCTCGATCGCGTAGCGCCACTTCTGACCCTCCAAATCGATGAGTGAGGCCCCTGAGCTGCTCCGCGCTTACCTGCGCCAGCGCATCGAACTGGGTGAGCACGAAATTTTCCTCGAAACTCTCGCTGCTCGCGAAATCATCGAGCTTGCTATACCACGATTCGCGGATGCCGCGGTGGCGGCTGTCCGGCCGCGCGCGCTGATTGAACCGCAAACTGGCGCCGATCTCGTCGCCATCGGCGATCTGGCGGATCTTCGGGATCGCGCTCTCGGCTGCCGCCTTTGCACGCTCTCGGAAACCCGCAATCATGTGGTGTTCGGGGAGGGTAGCTCTACTGCGGATGTTATGGTGGTGGGCGAGGCGCCCGGGGCAGAGGAAGACAGGACTGGGCGTCCATTCGTCGGGCGCGCGGGTAAGTTGCTCGACACGCTACTCGCATCCGTAGGATTTAGCAGAGAGGCGGTGTACATTTGCAATGTGCTCAAGTGCCGTCCGCCGGGGAATCGCAATCCGCTTCCCGCAGAGATCGACGCGTGCGACTCCTATCTGATTCGCCAGGTCGAGCTCGTGGAACCTAAGGTAATTCTGGCTTGCGGTACCTTCGCGGCCCAAACTCTGCTCGAGAGCACGGAGGCGATTGGTCGCTTGAGGGGTGCGGAACACAGCTATCATGGGGTGCCACTCATTCCCACCTATCATCCCGCGGCGCTTCTTCGGAACCCTGCATGGATACGCCCGGTCTGGGACGACCTCCAAAGACTTCGGACGATCCTCGACGGTAGTTAGTCCTTCATTTTCCAGGTTGCGTAGCACTCAGGATAAACGCATGCAGTCAGTTTCTTCGACCGCTCTATCTCAGCCAACGCCAGCGCCGGCACCCGCCGCCTTTAGCGACCGCAAACCTCCGTACTCGCTCGAAGCGGAAGTCTCGGTGCTCGGCGGAATGTTCATCGACGCCGATGCGGTGGTGAAGGCCATCGAGACCATCGATGACACGATGTTCTATCGCGAGGGACATCGCCGGCTGTTCCGCGCCATGGTTCGCCTCTGGGAAACCAACGAGGTGATCGATGTGGTCACCTTATCGGATCACCTGAAGAACGTCGGCGACTTCGAGGTGGTTGGCGGGAACGCGTATCTTGCCCAGCTACTCGACGCTGTCCCGACCGCCGCGAACATCGAGTACCACGCGCGCATCGTTCGGGAGAAGGCCGTATTGCGCCGTCTCATCGAGGCGGCCACCTCCATCATCCAAACCACGTACGAGTCTCAGGGGGAGATAGAACAGCTCCTGGATGAGGCCGAGCAGAAAATCTTTCAGATCGCGCAAACGCACGATCGGAAGGGATTCGTCTGGATCAAGGAGATACTCTGGCCGACGTTCGAGAAGATCGAACAGCTGCAGAACAACGACTCCTCAGTCACCGGAATCGCCACCGGCTTCGACGATCTGGACGAATTGACAGCGGGATTTCAGCCGAGTGACCTCATAATAGTCGCGGCGCGACCGTCCATGGGGAAAACCGCCTTTACTCTCAACATCGCGCAGCACGCCGCCATTTCCGGGCGCAAGGCCGTTGCTTTTTTCTCGCTGGAGATGGGAAAGGAGGCACTCGTCCAGAGGATTTTGTGCGCCGAGGGTCGTGTGGATGCCGGTCGCCTGCGCCGCGGTCGACTCCGCGACGACGAGTACGCGCGGCTCGCCACCGCCGCCGGGCACCTCAATACGGCACCTATCTACATCGACGACACACCCGCCATTTCGGTCCTGGAGATGCGCGCCAAGGCTCGCCGCCTCAAGGCCGATCGGCCCGATCTGGCCATGATAGTGGTCGATTACCTTCAGCTCATGCAGGGTGGGGCGCGCAGCGAGAACAGGCAGCAGGAGGTGTCGGAAATTTCACGCGGGCTGAAGGCGCTCGCCAAAGAGCTGGATCTGCCGGTCGTCGCCCTCTCGCAGCTGAGCCGCGCCGTCGAATCGCGGCCCGACAAGCGACCAATGATGTCCGACCTCCGGGAGTCCGGCGCCATCGAGCAGGACGCGGATGTCATCATGTTCCTGTACCGTCCTGAATACTATTATGGACCCACCGACAAGGATGGCAACAGTCTGGAAGGTCGCGCGGAGCTCATCGTCGGCAAGCAGCGGAACGGGGCAACGGGAAAGGTCGACCTGATGTTCCATAAGGAGTTCACTCGTTTCGAGAGCTTTTCCTACCGCACCGATCAACCGGGCGCCTGATGGCGAAGACCAGGACGAGTTTTTTCTGCACCGACTGCGGTAATGAAACTCCCCGATGGCAGGGGCAGTGTCCCGCATGCAGGGAATGGAACACGCTCGTCGAAGAACTGGTCACGCCCAGATCCGCGAGATCAACGCGTCGCGAGCCCGCCGCCGGTCACGCTGAGCCCCCGGCGCCGGTCCGCCTGGGTGATGTCGTTGGCACCGAGGGCGATCGCTGGACTACGGGTCTGGGCGAGTTCGACTTCGTGCTAGGCGGCGGGATAGTTCCAGGATCGGTTGTCCTGGTCGGCGGTGAGCCGGGCATAGGCAAATCAACCATTCTCCTACAGGTGGCCGCGCGCCTCGAACATGCCGGCCACAGGACTCTTTATGTCTCCGGAGAGGAGTCCGCGCTACAGGTCCGACTTCGCGCCGACCGCTTGAAAGGGTCCGCTACCGAGGTCACTGTCCTGGCGGAAACCGAGCTGCAGCGAATACTCACATCTTGCTCGGAGATCGCCCCGCGTGTGCTACTGGTCGACTCGATTCAGACGGTTTACACACCGGATCTGGAAGGCGCACCCGGCAATGTAGGACAGGTGAGGGAATGCGCAGCCCGGTTGCAGCGCTACGCTAAGGAAACGGGCACGGCGGTATTCCTCGTGGGACATGTAACTAAAGGCGGCGGGATCGCGGGTCCCAAAACGCTTGAACACATCGTAGATACGGTGCTTTACTTCGAGGGGGCGGCCGGGATGGACCACCGCGTTCTCCGCGCGACCAAGAACCGCTTCGGCGGGGTGGACGAGATAGGCGTCTTCCGCATGACCGCCGAAGGGCTCGTTCCGGTCGGAAATCCATCCGAGCTCTTTCTGGGCGACAGGGCAGAGGATCGATCGGGGTCGGCTGTGGTCTCCACCATGGAGGGGACCCGGCCGCTGCTCGTCGAGATTCAGGCGCTCGCCGCCCGCGCGCCGTACGGCGCTCCCCAGCGCGTCAGCACGGGCTTCGATCACAAGCGTCTGGCACTCCTGCTGGCGGTGCTCGAGAAGCGGGCGGGCATCGCATTCGGTCAGCTCGATGTTTTTCTCAACGTGGTTGGTGGCATTCGCATAGCCGAAACCGCCGCCGATGCCGCTGTCGCCGTAGCGCTCGTCTCGAGTGTCTTCGATCGACCTGTACCGCCCCGGTCGGTCGTGATAGGGGAGCTGGGGTTGGGCGGCGAACTGCGCGCGATCGGGCAGATGGATCGGCGACTGGCCGAGGCCGTCCGGATGGGCTTCGCCACCGCCTTCCTTGCGCCAAATGCCCGACCGACCAAGCCGCCGAAAGGTCTCAAGATCGTGGAGGCCAGGGATGTCGCCGCGCTCGTACAGCAGCTCTTCCCTTGATCAGCTGATGGCGACGGGAGTGGTGGTGCTCGCCGGGGGGGCTGGCCGACGGATGGGTGGCAATGTTCGGAAACAGTACCTTACCCTTGCGGGCGAGCCAGTTCTTAAATGGGCACTGCGGCCATTTCTGGAACATCCGGGAATCGATACGCTTGTATTGGTCCTACCGAGATCGGACCTCGAGGAACCGCCCGCCTGGATATCTTCGTTCGGGCTGACGACCGTGGCTGGCGGCGCCGAACGGGGTGAATCGGTGTGGAACGGCCTCTCTGCGCTACCCGGGTCGATCGACACCGTGCTCATTCACGACGGCGCTCGGCCTTTGGTCGACCGGGAAGTGATAGATCGGGTCCTCGCCTGGGCGGGGACGGGTGCAGCGGTTGCGGGTGTGCGCGTGAGTGATACCATCAAGGTAGCTGACTCAGCTGGTGTCGTTACAAAAACGCTCGATCGAAGTGGGCTCTGGCGGGCGCAGACTCCTCAGGGCTTCCCGCTACCCGTGATCAGGGAAGTCTACCGCCGTGCTCGTGCGCAGGGTGTCTCCGCCACTGACGATTCTGCGCTCTGCGAGCACTTCGGCATCGACGTCCAGATGGTGGACGGCTCGCCCGATAATCTCAAGATTACCCGGCCAGTTGATCTCATGGTGGCGGAATCTATCGTCAAGAGAATGCGAGGACAGGGGGAAGGGGGGATGACTGGATGCCGGAGAAGAGTGTGAAAAGGCCGGAGTTGACCACGTTCAATATTCTGTTCGTCTGCACCGGGAACACCTGCAGGTCGCCGATGGCCGAGGCCATCGCGCGGCGCGAAATTTCGCGGCGTGGCTGGCAGAACGTCAGAGTCGCCTCTGCCGGCGCCAGCGCGGAGCCGGGTCGGCCCGCCGCCGCGGAAGCTATAACAGTGCTCGCACGGGAAGGGATCGATCTGAGCGATCATTCCTCCAGACCGCTCAGTCGGGATATTGTGGAATGGTCGGACCTGATCCTGGCTATGGGTCCTTCTCATCTCACTTCAATTGCGAGGTGGGGAGGCGCGGCAAAGGCTGCCCTGCTGGGAGATTTCGCGGCCGGCGAGTCCATGCCGGGTTCGCCAGTTCCGGATCCATTTGGAGCTGAGGAGACGGTTTATCTCGAGACGGCGGTCGAGCTCCACAGTTTGATCCGGTCCGCCCTCGACCGACTCGACCCTATTCTCGGCTCGTGACGCGTGCCGTATCCGCGGCAACCCGACTCTTCGCCGTCCTGGGCGATCCCGTAGGCCATTCGCTGTCGCCCTCCATCCAGAATGCGGCATTCGACCAGTTGGAGCTCGACGCGGTCTACGTCGCGCTACGGTGCGATGCTTCCCACTTTCCCGGCCTCATGCGCGGACTGGCTCACGCTGGTGGCGGCGGGAATATCACCATCCCCCACAAACAGCTTGCCGCTTCACTGGTCGACGGGCGAACCCCCGCAGCCCAGCGTACGGGCGCGTGTAACACCTTCTGGTATGAGAATGGTGAGATCATGGGCGACAACACGGATGTTGCGGGGTTCGCCGCCGCGGCATACGAGCTCCTGGGCAGTGAGCTGAGGAACGCGCGCGTTCTGCTACTCGGCGCCGGAGGGGCCGCCAGGGCGGTTCTCTGCGCACTCCTGGACGCGGAAGTCGACGAGGTGATCATCCTTAACCGGTCACAGGATAGATCGGCGAGCCTGGTCTACCGCTTTGGCAATCGCTACACCCAAGTGGGAAGCGTTGAAGATCCCGCGTCGCTATCGAGTGATCGATTCGACCTCGTCGTGAATGCTACTTCGCTAGGGCTTTCAGACGGGGACCCGCTACCGCTTCCGCTGAATGCAGGGCCCACTTTCCGCGCCGCGCTCGACCTCGTTTACGGGCCGGACGAAACCCCGTGGGTCCGTCAGCTCAGGCAAAACGGGATCCTTGCAGCCGATGGACGGGAAATGCTGGTACGGCAGGGTGCCGCTTCATTCCGACGTTGGTGGCAAGTGGACGCCCCCGTTGAGAGGATGCGGGAGGCGCTGATCAACCGCATCTGAATCACCAATGCAAAACTGGCTACGGATGTTTCGTGACGGTGCACTGGACCTCGTCTTCGCTCCCATCTGCCTGGGATGTGGAGAACCAGTTGCCGCGGAGGCCCGCCATGACTATGTCTGCGGTTCCTGTTGGTCGCGATCGCGACCACTCCCCAAGCCCCGGTGCCCCCGTTGCTGGGCGCCGATCCCTGAGTGGCTCGACTCCCGCCCCAACTGTCGGGAGTGCGCCGATCTCCCGGCTTCCATTCGTGCCGTCAGGTCGGCGTTCGTGCTGAATGGCCCTCCACGAGAGATGGTACACGCCCTCAAATATGGAGGCTGGCGCGCTCTCGCTAAACCGCTCGCCACCCGCATGGCGGGCCTCGCCTTTCCGCTCGATGTCGACGAGGAGGTCCGCTATGTCGTCCCGGTTCCTCTGAGCCCTGTCCGACATCGGCAACGGGGCTACAATCAGTCGGCCCTTCTCGCCGCGGAGGTCGCCAGGATCCGGGATCTAACCGCACTCCCCAACATACTTCTCCGCACCAGATCTTCCGAAAGCCAGACCACCTTGCATCCCGCTGAACGGCGGGCTAACGTTGCGGGCGCTTTCTCGCTGAATACGGCAGACCAGCCGAGTATCAACGGTGAGCACCTGCTGGTCATAGATGATGTTTGGACGACCGGCGCAACTACCAGCGCCTGCGCAGAGACGCTCATCGCAGCGGGCGCTCGCGCGGTGAGCGTACTTACGTTCGCACGGTCATTGCCGGAACTGGATCGTTGAGTTGGCGACCCGCTCGGGTCGTGATGATTATTCGCCTTTTCAAGTACGGAGCTTTCAATGTCTATCCGCATTGCAATCAATGGATTCGGCCGGATCGGCCGCAACGTCCTTCGCGCCGCCAAGCAGGCAGGTACCGGCGACCTGGATTTTGTCGCTGTCAACGACCTGACTGATACCGAAACCCTCGCTCATCTCCTTCGCCACGATTCGGTGCACGGGCATTACCCCGGCACTGTCGAAGCCCGCGAGAACGCTCTTATGGTGGACGGTGACGAGATGCGCGTGTTCTCCGAGAAGGACCCCGCCGCTCTGCCGTGGGCGGATATGGAGATCGACATCGTCATCGAGGCCACCGGTCGCTTTACAAAGCGCGAGGACGCGGCTAAGCACCTGGAGGCAGGTGCCAGGAAAGTGCTCATCTCCGCACCCGGCAAGCAGGAGGACGTCACTCTCGTCCTGGGCGTGAATGAAGATCGATACGACCCTGCCAGGCACGATGTTATCTCCAACGCCAGCTGTACTACCAACTGTCTTGCGCCGGTCGTAAAGGTGCTGCTCGATGAGTTCGGTTTCCGGCGTGGCCTGATGACCACCGTCCATTCATATACGAACGACCAGCAGATACTGGATCTGCCGCACAAGGATCTCAGGCGCGCGCGGGCCGCGGCACTCTCCATCATTCCCACGACCACAGGTGCGGCCAAGGCCACCTCTCTGGTGATCCCGGAGATCGAAGGGCGCATCGACGGCATGGCCATGCGCGTGCCCACTCCTGACGTTTCTCTCATCGATCTCACTTGCGAGCTCGATCGCGAGGTCAGCGTCGACGAAGTCAACGCCGCCTTCAGGTCGGTGGCCGAGGGGAGACTGAAGGGGATTATCGCGTATGAGCAGGATGAGCTAGTTTCCGTCGATTACATCGGGAATCCACATTCCGCCATCCTCGACGCGCCGTGCACCAGCGTCCTGCAGGGCCTCGTCAAAGTGGTCGCCTGGTACGACAATGAATGGGCATATTCCAGCCGCTGCGTAGATATGACCCGCTTCATCGGTGAACGGCTCTGACCCATGGAGAAGCTCACGCTGGCCGATATTCCGGACGATGATCTGACTGGAAAGCGGGTGCTCGTTCGGGTCGATTTCAATGTCCCGCTGGATAGTCAGGAGCGCGTTGCCGACGATACCCGCATACGCGCGTCTCTCCCTACGCTCCGCCGACTGGCAACGGCAGGGGCCCGGACGATAATCATCTCCCATCTGGGGCGGCCACGAGGAAAGCGGGTCCCGGAGATGTCTCTACGGCCCGCCGCGAGGCGCCTGGCTGAACTGGTAGATGTGCCGGTCCATTTCGTCGGTGAGACGGTCGGCAAGCAAGCCATCATCGCTACCCGTGCGCTGGCTGCTGGCGAGTTCCTGGTTCTGGAGAACACGCGTTTCCTGCCGGGTGACGAGCAGAACGATGAGGGGCTCGCGGAAGATCTGGCGGGACTTGGCGATCTCTTCGTCAACGATGCGTTCGGGGCCGCCCACCGCGCGCATGCATCGACTTCTGGAGTCGCAGCGGCAATGAAGGCGCGCGGCGACTTAGCTGTGGCCGGGGAGCTCATGCGTCGGGAATTGGAGTATCTCGGCCGGACGCTGGGTAACCCCCAACACCCGTTCGTCGCCATTCTCGGCGGGGCCAAGATCTCCGGAAAGATCGATGTCATCGAATCGCTGCTCCCGAGAGCGGACAGGATCCTGGTCGGCGGTGCCATGGCAAATACCTTCTTTGCCGCGCGCGACCTGCCCACCGGAACATCGCTTGTCGAAGAAGATCGCATCCCCATGGCCCGCGAGCTTCTCGCGCGCGCCGGCGATACGGTCATACTGCCCTTGGACGTGGTAGTCGCCCCCGCGCTGGACGAGCCGGAATCTTCACGGACAGTTGATATCGATTCAATTCCAACCGACATGATGGCGCTCGACATCGGTCCGAAGACGGTCGATGCGTTCACAGCCGAGATCGTTGCCGCCATGACGGTGCTCTGGAACGGTCCTATGGGGGTATTCGAGGTCCGGGAGTTCAGCGATGGAACGCGGGGCGTTGCCCGAGCGCTCGTCGAGGCTACTCGTGCAGGCGCGACCACTATAGTAGGTGGCGGCGACTCCGCGGCCGCACTTACAGATCTCGACCTTCACGACGACGTTTCACATGTATCCACCGGCGGTGGAGCATCCCTCGAGTTTATCGAGGGTAAGGGACTGCCAGGAGTCGAATCTCTTTCCGATCGTGGGGACATCTGATGGCAATCGCCAAACCTGTATTTGCCGGTAACTGGAAGATGAACAAGGGACCCGGCGAGGCGGCCAGGTTCGCTACCGAGTTCTGCGAGCGAGTACAGCCGGACGCCGACAGCACTGTCATCCTCTTTCCACCCGCGATTTCCCTGCTTGCCACGCGCAACGCCCTGGCCGACCGCTGCGATATCCAGGTCGGTGCGCAGAATGTCCATTGGGAGGCCGAAGGAGCATTCACCGGAGAGACTTCGGTAGATATGGTAGTCGATGCGGGTGCCACTTTCACCCTCGTTGGACATTCCGAGCGACGACATCTCTTCGGTGAGACAATAGCAGAGACAGTCAGGAAGGTCCGGGCAGTTCTGGACGCTGGGATCTCCGCCGTACTCTGTGTGGGTGAATCCCTGGACGATCGTCGGAGCGGCCGCGCTAACGACACTGTAGAATCCCAGCTGTCTCCCGTTCTCGCCGAACTGGCGGAGTTGCCCGACGAGCGACTGCTGATAGCCTATGAGCCGGTCTGGGCGATCGGAACCGGCGAAACGGCATCCCCTGCCGATGCCGCCCGCATGCATGGATTTATTCGTGGCCTGCTTTCCCGCGCTTCGGATGCCATGCGCGCCCAGGAGATCAGAATCCTTTACGGCGGGAGTGTGAAACCCGATAACGCCGCGCAGCTCCTTTCCCAGTCGGATGTGGACGGTTTGCTGGTGGGCGGAGCCAGTCTCGACGCCGAATCGTTCAGTCGTATCTGCGAATCGGC
>DASSKB010000127.1:0-16097 GCA_035690925.1 Longimicrobiaceae bacterium | reverse complement strand
CGCACGCCGGCAATCCAGTAGTCGTGGAACTCGTCGGTGAACTGCGCCAGCCCCGGGCGGCCGTAACCGAAACGCCCGAAAGCCGACACCCGCGGTCGGGCGCGCGCGTCTATGGCGCCGGCTTCCAGCTCCAAGCGCTCGCGCTCGGCAGCGAACACCTCGAAGCGCGGGTGAACACGGGCGGCGGGGCTGGCCTCCGAATCACCCGGATCCATAAGCGCGCGGGCGCGGACGACCTCGGTAGTGAGGTCGGGCAGCGCGAGGTAGTCGGCGGAGGTGATGCGGCGGCCGGTGAGCTGGCCGAGCGCGGCGAGGGTCGAGCGCAGGGTAACTGCGGCCTCACCTTTTTGCTGTCGAGCGCGGAGGATCTCGGCGAGCACTGTTGCTGTATCGGCCGGTAACGCGGCACCTTCACGGACCTGCGCCCGCAGGAGCTCGAGGCGCGCCTCCAGGTCGGTGATGAGCGCGTCGACCTCTTCCATCCGGTTCTGGAGGAGCAGAGCCGCGAAAAATCGCTCGTTTACCTCCACGCGGAGCGGGTAGAGCGTGGCCGCCAGCTCAGCCAGTTCGGATCGGAGCCGCGCCGCTTCCATCTCCCGTCGCGCTTCGAGCGCACCGCCGTCGTAAAGCAGCTGCTCGATTTCGAGGGTGGCCGCGTAGCGATCCTTCGGCGGCAGTGGTATCTCCATTCCGGCTATGGAGATGGGAATCCCCGGCACCTCCGATTGGTACGAAGCTTCTCCCCTGAACGTCACCTGCGGCAAGCGCTCCGTGCCGAGGTTGTCCATCCTGAGGCCGCTCGTGGTGGCTCTCAGTGCGCGTTGCCCGGCTCGCGCATCGCTTGCGAGAGCGGCCTCCTGAAGCGCCGGTAACCGCAGCGTGTCCTGCGCGACTGCGGGCATGGCCACCATGAGCGCCAGCATCACCAACATCCCAATGCGCATGCATCCGCGGGCATGACTGAACTGATTGGACAACGCCTTTCTCATCAGACTTTTAACGAGCTCATGAAGAACGCGACCAGATTGGTGCGGCGTTCCTCGATGAATCCGTCGAAACCGCCCTGGTCCCAGCCGAACGCCGCGCTGAACAGCGGCCTCGCAGCGAACGGGAAAAGGCAGAGCGAAAGGAGGTTCACCACGAACTCGGGCGCGGTGATCGGCCGCATAGTCCCTGCCCTTACCCGTTCATCGATCTGCGCCGCGAGACGCTCGAAGAGCCGTGGCGACAGGCCGTTCGGTGTCCCCGTCAGCGACTCCATAAGGCGGGTGATCCGTTCCGGGTGATGGTTGAGCTCGCTCAACACGTAGCCCGGCAGGAACGGCGACGCGGACATCGTTTCCAGGTACAGGTCCACTATCCCCCGCACCTTCTCCTCGATGGAAGCGTCGGAGCCCAGCACCCTCACCAGCGGTGGGAAGAGGTTGCGCGCAGCCCGCTGGAACACCGCCTCCGCAAGCTTCTCCTTGCTGCGGAAGTAGTAGTGCAGGAGCGCCTTGTTCGCGCCAGCCTCGTCCGCGATCTCCTGCATCCGCGCACCCGCCGTCCCACGCCGCAGGAACACCGCATGCGCGGCATCCAGTATGCGCTGCTCAGTCTGCTTGTCAGTAGAAGCCATGCAAACGCCTTATTACCTGTATGACTAAACCATCTGGTCAAATAGTAATTGTACTGGGGCGCCGTGGCAAGCACACTATCGACTAGTCGTTATTCTCGACGTAGGGGCGGGTCTTGTGCCCGCCCTGCCAGGGCACCCACAAGGGGTGCCCCTACAAGGAAATAAATAGTGGTCTAGTTCAGCATCGATAAATCCCCGGAGGCCTGAATCCTACCTCCGCGCCCCCAGCGTCTCCGCGGTAAATCTGCCGTCATTTGCGTCCCCTGCTGCAACGAAATGGGGAGCCCATCATCTTGACCAATACCTCGCTAATGCCTACTGTGCCGCACCATGAAAATACCCGATAAGCCACTGGAGCCCGACGCCGCCGAGATCCGCGCGATGACCGCCCGCGTCGTGGAACTGCTGATAGAGAAGTTCGAGAAGCTGGACGACGCGCCAGCTTCTGAGAACACCCTGTCGGCCGACCTCCTCGCCGAGGTCTCGCGCCCGCCACCGGACCAACCCCAGGAAGATCTGGGATCACTGCTCGCGCGGACGCAGCGCGCGGCGGCCGCCAGCTACGAGACAGCGGGTCCCAGCTACCTGGCGTACATCCCGGGTGGCGGCATCTTCACTGCGACGCTCGCTGAGTTCCTGGCGTCCGGCTTCAACCGCTATACCGGACGCGCGACGCCTGCGCCGGGGTTCGTAGCGCTCGAGCAGAGTGTGCTTCGGTGGATGTGTGACATCTTCCGTTTTCCGGCCGGCTCGCAGGGTCTGCTCACGACGGGTGGCTCGGTTTCGAACCTCATCGCGCTGGCGACTGCCAGGACGCATCACGCCGAGGGCCGCTCGGATCTGGCGACCGTCTATGTGGGCGAGCACGCGCACGGGTCCCTCGCTAAGGCGGCCCGGACCATCGGCATCGCCCGTGACCACATCAGGACGGTACGCTCGACCCCTGACCTGTGCATGGACATCGACCATCTCCGCTCGCTCATAGAAGCGGACAGAGAGGCGGGGCTGATCCCGGCGTGCATCTGCGCCGCTGCGGGCACCACCAACACCGGCACGCTGGACCCGCTCGATGCGGTCGCCGCGCTGGCCGAAGAATTGGACGTATGGTTCCATGTGGATGGGGCGTATGGTGGATTCTTTCAGCTCACGGAAAGAGGTCGCGAGCGGCTGAGCGGCATCGACCGCGCCGATTCCATCACCCTGGATCCTCATAAGTCACTTTTCCTCCCGTTCGGCACGGGTGCGCTCGTGGTGAGGTCGGCTGATACGCTGCGGCACGCGTTCACCGAGGAGGCGGATTACATGCAGGACCTCGGGGCGGGCGGCGGCCTGCCCGACTTCGACACACTGAGCCCGGAGCTCACGCGCGAGTTTCGTGGGTTGCGGCTCTGGCTGCCGCTGCATCTGCACGGGGTGGACGCGTTCCGTCGGGAGTTGAATGAGAAGCTGGACCTCACGGAAATGGCGTATGAGGCTCTCTCGGGTGATGATCGCTTCGAGGTGCCCTGGACGCCTGACCTGACGGTAATCGCATTCAGGCTGGTCGGGGCTGACGATGCCGCTCAGCTGGCGTTCCTGCGGCGTATCAACGCGAGTCAGCGGGTCCTGCTATCCAGCACGCGGATCGGGGGCACGACCTACCTGCGCATCGCTATCCTGTCGTTCCGGACGCACGAGGACCGCATAAAGGAGCTACTGGAGATAATCTCGCGCGCGGCCGACGAGTTGAGCTGACGGCGCCGGTCACATAGCCAGCTGATAGAACGATCCAAGTATCGCGCCGTATGCGATGTGGGCCAGGATGGTGACGATAGGCGTCCTGCGGCCGTAATGTAGGGCCATGAAGCCCGGCGGTTGGAGCAGGCGTGCGGGAGTGGGGCCATGCTGCTCGCTGGCCATGCGCGGATGAAAGCCCGGGAGTACCGGCATGAGGGTAAGCAGAACGAAAAGGCCGTGAACAAGTCCGCCGGCGGCGCCGAGCCACCAGGTGGCGCGCCCCAGACTCTCGAAGGCCAGCGCGTACACAGTGGCGAAAATCCAGCCGTTGAAGAAGTGCATCAGCACCCCGATCGCCATGGCGCGGCCGCGATTTGGGGTCACCATCGTCCCCAGCATGAACGGGATGCTCATCCGCGACAGCCCCATCCCCTGGCTAGCCGATAGCGCACCGGTGAGGACAACGGTGGCCACGAAGCCCCAGAGGAGAATGCTCGGCAGGTTCATGACTGGACCATCGATGGGGTAGCGGAGTTTTCGGTCAAGGCGCGCGCCGCGGTTAGCAGGCCGATATGTGTGAACGCCTGTGGGAAGTTGCCCAGCGCATCGCCCGTGGCGGTGTCGATTTCCTCCGCAAAGAGCCCCACATCGTTCGCGAAGGTCAGCAGGTGCTCGAATTCGGCGCGTGCGCCCTCCCTATCCCCCTGTAGAGCCCGCAGCTCTATAGCCCAGAAGCTGCAGATCCCGAACGCGCCCTCCTTGCCGGTGAGTCCGTCGCTTTCCGGTACGCTGCGATAGAGCAGCCCGTCCGTACCGAGGCGCTCCCTTATGCGCTCGCAGGTACCGCGCATGCGCGGTGAATCAGGATCGCTGTAGCGATGCAGTCCCAGGAGCAGCAGGCTAGCGTCGATCTCCTGGCTATCGAAGATGCTCACATAGCTGCCGAGGCTTTCGTCGTAGCCACGGCTCTCGATAGCGGTTCGCAGCTCGCCGCGCGCCTTCTCGAAATCCGCCGCGGGCGCGCGAACATGACCGGCGGCGTGGAGCCTGAGCAGTCTGTCCAGCGCGATCCAGCACATGACCTTGGATGCCGTGTAGTGTTGGAGCTCACTGCGCGACTCCCAGATCCCGCTATCGGGCTCGCGCCAGCGCCGGCAGACAGTCTTCCCCAGTCCGACCAGCATGCGTGCTGCCGTGCGATCGAGCTCACCGCCGCGCTGCACGTACTGGAACGCCGCCTCGACGACCTCACCGTAGATATCGAGCTGCATCTGGTCGTGTGCTCCATTGCCGATGCGCACCGGCCGCGATCCCGCGTATCCCGCGAGGTGCGTCAGCTCTCTCTCGGGGAGCCGCGAATTGCCGAACACATCGTAAAGCACCCGTAGCTCCGGCCAGCTGAGGCGCGTGGCGTGCAACAGCCAGGCGAGAAACGATTCAGCCTCCTCGTGATATCCGAGGTCGAACAGCGCTCGAGTCGTGAACGACGCATCCCGCAGCCAGCAGTACCGATAGTCCCAGTTGCGGCTGCCGCCGAGCTGCTCCGGAAGTGAGGTGGTTGGTGCTGCGACTATAGCACCTGATGGCGAGTACGACATTAGCTTGAGCGCGAGGGCGCTCCGCACTACCCATTCAAGGTGCGGGCCCTCGTACGCGCAACGATCCGCCCAACCTTCCCACCACTCGAGCGTTTCCCGGAGCCGCTCGTCCGCCACGTCGCCCGTCATGGGTAGAACTGCGGGCTCCTCGGCCGCGAAACCGAGCGAAATCCAGTAACGCGCGCCAGGAACGAGCGTGCCGCGCCCGATGACCTTCCCAGCTTCCACTTTCAGGTCGAACGGCAGGTCAGAGCGGAGCATCAGCACCCATCCATCATGCTCGAAGCGGAAGCCGAGTGCGCCGCGGTTCCTGAAATCGGACCCCGCCAGCCCATAATCCGGGCGAGGATTGCAGGTGATCTCGATTTCCACCTCACCCGCTGTCGCTTCCAGCCTTCTGAGCACCTCGTGCTCTGGCCATAGCTGCCGTCGCTTCGCCGAGCCGGCGACCGGCATGAAATCGGTAAGCTTCAAGGCGCCGTTCGCCGATTCGAACGTGGTCTCCAACACGTTGGTGTGGCCGACGTAGCGCCGGTGCGCGGTGAAATCCCCCACCGGTCGTATCGCGAAGGTGCCGCCCTTACCTGGGTCCAGGAGCGCGCCGAACACCGATGGGCTGTCGAACCGCGGAAGACATAGCCAGTCCAGCGAGCCCCGCCCGGAAATCAGTGCCGCGGCTCGACCATCACCAATGATCGCATAATCGCTTATCCGAGGCGGGGCGCTCACCCGCTGCTAAGCGTCGGAGAGAGCGTCGGCGAGGCGGGCCAGCGCCAGCGCACCCAGTGCGAGACCCAGGTCGCGCGCCGCAATATCGTAGTAGTCACCCAGGATCAGGATGTTCAGGATGATGCCCGCTAGCCAGGCCGCCACTATATAGCCACCGATCCGCGGTTTAACCGCAACCAGGATGCCCGCCACTATCTCCACCGCGCCCACGATGAACATGAACATCTGCGCCGATATCCCCAGTGTAGAGGGTACGATCGGCGCGAGGTAGATGGTCCAGTCGACCAGTAAATTGAAGAATTTATCGAGCCCGGCAATTATCGGGATCGCGGCGAACGCAAACCTCAGGATTCCAAACGCCTGGTGCGCCGCTTTCGGCGAGTCCGCAGCTATCGTTGCCATTCTATGCCTCCTTTTTCAGGTTGACCTGCTCGCGGTGCTCGCATCACACCTGTGAGGACCGTCACAGCTACAATACACCACGGTGCCTACATTTGTCAATACTATTGTTGACATATTATCCGGCGGTATGCTCGGCTGGCTTTCAACTACGGCGCCGCCCGGTTAAGTTGACGGCTCCAGGACGGAGGAAACCCTGCACGGATACAGCGTATGAGTGAGGTGGGGCCAGCGTACGGGGGCGGTTCGGGAAGCGGCCCTCCGGATGCTCTGCAGTTTTCCGAGGAGATGTTCTCGGGGATAATCTCGCTGGCATCGGAGGCGATAGTCTCGATCGACGAATCGCAGAGAATAGTGCTGTTCAACACGGGCGCGGAGCATATCTTCGGTTACACAGCTGCCGAGGCGCTCGGCGAGCCGCTGGACCTGCTCATCCCTGAGCGGCTGCACGAGGTCCATCGCCGGCACGTCCGGCAATTCGGAGAATCGGAAGTCGTCGCGCGGCGCATGGGCGAGCGCGGGGAGATAGAGATACTGGGACTCCGGAAGAATGGTGAGATATTTCCGGCGGAGGCGTCGATATCGAAGCTGGATATCGGCGGCCGCCGCATCTACACCTCGGTACTGCGGGATATTTCAGACCGCGTCCGTATCGAGGGCGAGCTCACCGCGGCGCTGGAGCGCGAGCAGCGGTCGCGACTGGATGCGGAAGAAGCCGCCCAGGCGCGCGACGACGTGCTCCGCATAGTGTCGCACGACCTGGGCAACTCGCTGAGCGGGATACTGGTGAACACGCGGGTATTGCAGAAGACGTTGAGCGATGACGAGGCGGGTGAGGACGCGAGGAAGCGCATAACTGCCATCCGTCACCTGGCCGAGCACATGCAGCGGCTACGGCAGGACCTGCTGGACGTATCGCGCATAGAGGCTGGCCAGCTCTCGATTGTATCCGAAATGCACGCCCCGCGCGCGCTCATCCATGATGCGCTCCACGATTTCCACGAGATCGCGCGCGAGGAGGGCGTCGCCCTCACTGCCGATTTGGAGGGTGATCTGCCGGTAGTTATCGCCGATCGCGAGCGGTTGGCCCAGGTGTTCGCCAACCTCATATCCAACGCTATAAAGTTCACCGGCGAATCCGGCACCGTGCTGCTGACGGCGGAAGCGGGCGATGGCGAGGTGATATTCAAGGTGCGCGACAGCGGGGTGGGGATACCGGCCGCGGACCTCCCGCATATCTTTGACAGATTCTGGCAGGCCAAGAGCGCGAACCGGGCGGGGGCGGGGTTGGGGCTGGCGATAGCGAGGGGCCTGGTGGAGGCGCACGGCGGCCGAATCGAGGTCGAGAGTGCCGAGCACGAGGGAAGCACATTCTCGTTCACCCTCCCCGCAGCTGGGTGATCGGCGCTCTCTTTAGCCGTCGTCTTCTGCTCGCGCGTGGAGCAGCCCGGTGCTGAGGGCGAACTGGACGAGCTCGGCGCGGTGTGTGAAGCCGAGCTTCTGTGTGAGCCGCGCGCGATATGTATCCACGGTTTTGGGCGATAGGAAGAGCTTCTTACCGATCTCGCTAGAGCTGTAGCCCTCCGCCGTCATGGTGAGCACCTCGCGCTCCCTGTCGCTGAGGGCTTCCAGCGGGCTGGCCTCACCACGTTCCTCGGCGGCCTTGAAGCCGCGCAGGAGGATCTTGGACGCGCTCGGATACAGGAAGACCTCATCCCGCGCGACCACGCGCAGTGCCTCGATGAGGTCATCGTCCGCACTGGTCTTCCTGACATATCCGCTCGCGCCCGCCTCCAGCACCGGCAGCAGGTATTCTTCTTCGGCGTGAGAGGTGAGGACGAGGACGCGGGTCTTGCCGTCGAGCGCGGCGATCTGCTTCGTCGCTTCCAGACCGCCCACCCCCGGCATGGCCAGGTCCATGACAACAACCGTCGGGCGCAGCTCCCTGGCTTTCTCGACACCCTCTTCCCCGCTACTCGCCTGACCGATGACCTCGATATCGGACTCCAGATCGAGCAGCGCCTGGAGGCCCGCGCGTAGCACGGCGTGATCATCTACCAGCAGAACCCTGATGGTATCGGGCATTCCTGACCTTTCGAGAATACGAGTGGAGCTCGGTCATCCCCGCGCGAGCGGGCTTCCAGCCGTAGAATAGCCGGAGTGCCGTTCAGCGCCAGGCCTCACGTGCCCCGCTATCGCTTCTGCACCTCCACACGCCAGACTTCGGGACCGCTCTCGAGGTAGTCGAACGAGAAAGTGTCGGATCCGTGCAGCGCTTCCAGCGTGTAGTACATGCACTTGGGGTCGTGGTCTACAGTGAGGTCCAGCGTCGCGCCCTTCGCGAGCGACTCGTATGCGCCCATGATGGCTTCCAGCCGGTCCTTAGGTGCGACGGGTCGAACATCGAGCTTGGTCTGCGTTTCGGTAATCATAGCTTTGTTAACCGCTGTAAGTAGTTTGTTTTAAGTCCGTCATGCCCACGAAGGCATGTCCCCGACCGCGATCGCGGGGATGACGCCTCGGGTTGCGGAGATGACGAACATTCGCACCTCGCACTTCGCACCTCGCACCTCGCACCTCGCACTCGTAGTTCAAAGAGTCACCAGCGAATTATCCGACTGTTTGCTGCCGCATCCCCACCCGCCAGCCCGTCCGAGCCAGGCGTTCCAGACTACCCGGTACTTCGGCGTGCTGGGTGTAAGGACCAATGGGCCAGCATAACGCGCCAGCGCCAGCCTTCCCATCACCGTGCCGACCCCCTGCCCTGTCTGCTGGGCCGACTCGGGGCCGCCGCCGTGGAGGCAGATATAGCGAAGGAATGGCCCGGCGCTCGCCAGCATGCTTGTTACGAGAGCCGGATCGTCGTCTCCGGGCCGTATCGACCAGCCAAGGGCCAGCACATTGCGTGCGCCGAATGGGGTTATCATCTCCCGTAGCACCTCCGCGACGCGGGGCCGCGTCGGGTGCTCCAGGACCAATTGTGCGCCCGCTGCCGCGAAGGTTTCGTACGCCTGGGCAACGAGCGCGGCGGATAAGTCATCGCAAAGTGCCACGATCGGAGTGTCCAGATCCGCTGCCAGCCTGGCGGTGGCGTCCAGATCGCTATTCGCGAGATCGGCGATGCGGATCCCGCATATCGCGACGCCTGACTCCCGGATAAGCCCGGCCACACCCTCCTGATCGGTCGTGCTGAGAGCTTCATCGACGCCGTGCCCGTGGCCGACTACCAGTTCCAGCCCGGAGAGCCCGCGGCGGGCGCAGGCTTGCAATAGCTCGGGCAGCGACGCGTCGGGCGCCGCTGCCGAGCTCAGAGAGAGCCGCATCCTACTGCTTTGCTATTTCGACGCGCCATACCTGCGGCCCCTGTTCCAGGTAGGTCCAGGTGAACGCCCCGGTGCGCTCCGCCTCGAACTGATAGCGCAGCGGGAATGGGTCGTGATCGTTCACGAGTATGAAGGACTCACCCGGCTCCAGTGCATCGAACGTCTGGAATATTGCCGGATGCTTCTCGCGCGGCGGGATAACGCGAACGTCCAGCTGCATCGGCTCATTTATGGTATCCGACATCATATCTCCTGGTCGATTGGTGAATTGTATGCCTGCACTAGGACGTGCGGTGGCGGATGAAAACGCGGTACAGCTCGGAATTCTGCTCGCGGATATCGTACGTGAACCCCAGTTCCTCCAGTCTGGGGAGTAGAAACTGTGGGATGCGCTCGTTGATGTGCAGCAGCGTCTTACCGGCCGGAAGCTCCTCGAGCGCGGCCAGCGTGCGAACCATGGGTTCGGGCGGCTCCATCCCCCGCACGTCTATGACTATGACGTCGTCGCCCACATCCGCCACCTCGCCTACGGCCGCGGTGCCGGAATCGCCATTTTCCGCGCTCGAGTCCTGCTCGGCAGGATAGAACCAGACGCGCCAGTCTTCATCGGCGAGTTCTTCGGTCCAGTGGTCGAAACCCTGCCTGCCCAGAACCTTGTAGAGTGGCGCGGGCTCGAAGATCGCGCGTACCCTGAGGACTCCGCCGGGCGGAAGTTCGCCGCGCGCAGCCATTATCTTGCTGAACGGCTCCTCCCCGTTCCGCAGTTCCTCGCGCACATCCAGATCCACAATCTGGTTGTCCGGGGTTGCCGCCAGTGCCGGCGGCATAGGCGTCTTTTCCATTGTCGGCGACTTCTCCATCATACGTTTGAAACGTGATATCACCATGCTCCCTCCTGTATCATTCCGGGGTGCCACCTGGGGTCCCAGACAAGGTTGGGCAGTACATGATCAACGCCTGGCACCGCCGTGACGGCATTGACTATCCCGCCCGTGATCGCCTCCTCCATCGGGCAGCCGGGCGTGGTGAGGCTGAACGTGACGCGGACGGCGTTCTCGATTGCCTCCAGCTCGTATACCAGCCCTAATGTGACGATATCGAGACCTATCTCCGGATCGATAACCGTCGAGAGCGCCTCCCACACCAGGTCGCTGTCTATCTCCTCCTGGCGCGCCTCGACCTCGCCTGGGGCGTCGAGCCGCGCGGCGGCGCTCAGGAACTCCTCTGACTTGTTCATGCTTCCGGCCTCCTCCTGGAGATCATCGCCATCTGCGCGGCTACGATCACCGCACCGACAGCGAACAATGCGGCCGCGGGCCGTGCGAGGGTCACCGCGCCTACGACAGTCGTCAGGATCATTCCCACCGAACCGACCGCAAGTAGCCCGGCCGCCAGATTCCCGGCGCGGACATCGTACAGATCCACCACCCGCGGGACGGGTCTCTTGCCGACCAGCGGACCGAAGCGGTGGAACCAGATGAGGAACGGCAGGATCTTGTAGTAGTGCCCAGCCACGAAAAGCGAGAGCGCGGCGATGAGCGTAAGTACGTACGCCGTGGCGAGCCTCGGCGCGGCAAGCCCCTGGACGACGAAGAATGGTGCGAGCGCGAGTGCCAGCGCCAGGAGCCCCAGTGCCACAGCGGCGAGGCGCAGGCCCGGGTCCAGTACCGGCTTCTTCTTATGTCGGAAGTACAGCGCGGCCTGGAGCAGCAGGGCTATTACGCCCGTCGCGATGACCGCGGCGATCAGCCAGACCAGAGCCGGCGTTAGCATATGATGCGTAACGAGCAGCAGTCCGACGCCGCTCGCGAGGAACGATGCGGCGATTCGCCCGGGTCGCTCGGGCGCGCCATGCGAGAGCAGAAACATGGGAAGCAATCGGTGCGCTACCCCAACCATCACCAGCATGACCCAACCGAATATCGCGACGTGCAGGTGCACGCCGAGGGCCAGAAATCGATCGGTGCCGAGATACCCCCACTGCAGATTGCCCGCGAGCGATGCGCCCAGGGCGACCGTGCTCACAAGGTAGGTTGTCGCACCAACCAGACTCCACCAGGTAATATTCCTCGCCTCCGCCCGCCGCAGTGTCGCCGCCAGATTGCCCGCAAAGATGAGCAGTGCGGTCCCGAACAGGCCGGCCCCGGTCAGCATAAACATCCGCTCGCTCGCCAGCAGACCGCCCACGAACAGGAGCACCCCCGGCGCGTAGAGGGTGAATGAGATGTGGGCGAACCGTTCTGAACGGATCGGCAGTCCCAGCGCCACGGGCAGGAACTGATAGAGGGCACCCTGAATTGTGGTGGTTATCCAGCCGAGCGTGAAGAGGTGTGTGACAGCAACGACCTTCGGGAGGGGAAACGCGCCCTGCGCGATGTCCGGCGCGGCCCAGACCAGGCCGCAGGCCCCGAGCAGCCAGAAAGCCAGCGCCGCGGCGAAGTGCTCGCCGGGCAGCCGCAGCGGCGGCGCGCTCCGGGCCACGAGCCCACCCATCGGCATAACCGGCGCCGCAGGTGCGACGCGCCCGGATCCGCTCTTCGGTTCAGCAAGCCTGGTCGTCATGCGCCAAAGATGGCACCGGCCGGAGGGGTGCCGCTGTGACGAGGATCACACCGGCTCAGGCGGCCGCGGAATGCCCGAATCGCCAGCGGACCCGCTCGACCAGCAGGGTGCCCACCAGCCAGATCACCGGCACTCCTACCATGAGAATCCCTAGCCAGCGACCGTAGACGCCCTCTGGCCCGAACGGCTCGGTGGCGGCGTGGAGCACGGCACTCGCAGGGAGCACGCCGGCCTCAGCGAGCTCGTGGAACGCGGTTATGGCAATCTGTATAGTGAATACCAGCAGGAAGATGCCGGTGACCTGAAAGAAACGCCGCAGGTTGATCGCATACCCTACGCGCGCCCAGAGGATGGCCATACCTATCGATGCCAGCAGCCCCAGAATCGCACCCGCGAGCAGCTGGCCCTGGCGCACCTGCAGGAGCAGGAGCGCCGTTTCCATTCCCTCGCGGGTGATCATCAGCGCGGTGAAGGCAAATACCCCCATTATCGCGGTGCCCCGGTACGATTCCGACGACTTAGCCTCGATTGCGCTCTCTATCGATCCGCGCATCTGCGGACCCGCACGCCACATATGCACCACCAGCCCTACGACCAGCGGCAGCGCTATAAGACCGAAGATGCCCTCCCAGAGCGGGAGGTTGGCGCCGCGGAGCAGTAACAATCCCAGGCCCGCGCTCGCGAGCACCGCCGCACCGATGCCACCGTAAACCGCACCCACCAGCGATGTTCTTCCCGTCCGCCTCAGGTACGCCAGCGTTATTGATATAATGAGAAATGCTTCGAATCCCTCCCGCAGCACGATCACAAATGCCTGTAACACGACACCCCCTTGTTCCGCCTACCTCCCGCTCATGCGGCTTCGTCAGCCTGCACCGATGGCTCCCGGCCGGCCGGCGCGATCGCCACCGTCAACAGAAATACGGCGCCCGATTCGGAAATTACCTCGTGTTCAACGCCCGCCCCCAGCGATAGTAGCTCGCCCGGCTCGAGCACCCACTCGTCGCCCTTCGCCCGGAACCGGATACTTCCCGACAGCACGTGAACTGTTATAGGGCCCAGTGCCCTGTGCGGCGCCAGGTGCCCTCCGGCACCCAATGCCGTAAGCGCGACCCGCAGCGGCCCGTCCTTGACCAGCGTGCGCGCACTCCGCCCGCCACGCACCAGCGCATCCGACTCAATCAACCGCGTCGACTCATCCTCGAGCACCACGCGCAAAACATCGTCAGCCAACGGCCGCGAAATGGAAGGCATATGAGGTCCTTGTTTAGGGTTCGGTACCGGTTGATGGATGTTAGGAGACGGCAGGCTCTTTGGCTGTGACGAAGATCACAAAGGACTATCAGCTATCAGCTATCAGCTATCAGCTATCAGCAACGACAACAACTATCGTATCGCTGTCACCGTGTCACCGTGTCACCGTGTCACCGTGTCACCTTGTCACCCCCTCACAGCCCAAGCGCCTGCGGTAGCGTGGTGAGCGAGATCACCTTGAACTTCAACTTACGCGACGGTGTGCCAATGCTGACGACGTCGCCGCGGGCAGCGCCTAGCAGGCCCTGGCCCACGGGCGAGGCCAGCGATACCTGACCGGCATCGAGGTCGATCAGGTCACCGGTCACGAGGGTGTAGGTCACCTCTTCCTTCGTCTCCATGTTACGTAGCACTACCGTGGAGCCGAAGCCGACGCGATCAGGCCAGATTGTGCTTGGATCGGCGCTCGCCAGTCCAGCCGCTACCTGCTCCAGGTAGCGAATGTTGTCGGGCGATCCTTCAAGTTGAGTCCCGAGGCGTTGCTTAAGTTCGGTCATCATGATGATATTGTCCTTTGAGATTGTTGTTCTGCCGGCAGGTCGTAACATGCACGAGCGCCGCGGTGTGATGCTCTCCGGCTGGTCGGGTCGTACGAACCCTCACCGGACGAGGCTCACACCACGGCGTTACCGCGGGCTACCGCCTGCTCTATAGCTATAGTCTCACACGCTCGACTTCTGTTACACTGCGAGCGGAGCCTTTCAGCTGGCCGGGGGTATATTCCGTCACGCACACCCCGCCCGGTCTATCGGTGCACTTCCTCTAATGCGTTGTGAAGGAGATATTCGGATGACGCAACAGAGCAATGCTCCGGTGCGCTTTCAGGCCGCACGGGAGGATCAGCTGCTCGTGCAGGCACTGCGTGAGCAGGACGAAAATGCGTTCAGCCTGGTGCTCGATCGCCATTACTCGGCGATGCTGGGTCTGGCAATGGTGCACGTCGGGAGTCGTGCGCGCGCAGAGGAGGTCGTTCAGGAGACCTGGCTCGCCGTCCTCAGCGGTATCCATCGCTTCGAAGGGCGCTCATCGCTCAAGACCTGGATCTTCAGGATCCTCGTCAATCGCGCTAAGTCGTACGCCAGGCGTGAATCGCGGATGATCCCGTTTTCGTCCATAGGCGACGGACCGAAGGGTGGGATGGCTACTCTTGCGGAAAACTCCGCAGCTGGCGGTGATGGCGGCTGGGAGGGGGATCTGCAGCACCAGACCGTCTGGGGCTCCGCCGATAGTCCGGAGGACAGACTCCTATCGACCGAGCTGAGGCTTCACGTCGATAAAGCTATCGAGCAACTTCCCGCTAAACAGCGGGAGGTCATCATCTTACGAGATCTCGAAGGCTGGTCGCCAGAGGAGGTCTGTAACGTTCTGGGCCTTTCGGAGACAAACCACAGGGTACTTCTGCATCGTGCGCGCACAAAGGTTCGCGCTACCCTGGAACAATATCTCGCTGAACCCGAAGACGTATGACAACGTATGCCAGCCTGACCTGCGATGACGTGATGAAACGGCTCACGGAATACCTGGATGAAGCGCTTCCGCCCGGCACAAGGAAGCGCTTGGAGCAGCACCTGGCAGGCTGCGCTGGATGCTCTCTCGACCTCAACGAAATCCGCACCACCGTAAGTCGGCTGCGCGCCCTGCCCGGCGAGAAGATGCCGATTGGTATGAAAGAAAACCTCCTGCGCGCCCTCCACAATCGGCAATCCGCCTGAACAACTCCCCACCCCGATATTCCATCCCGAATCTTCAACCAGGTACTTTCAACGATCCGTATCCTGTGCAGTACTAAATCGTTCTCCAGTCCCCTTCCGGCTGTTCACATTCCGGACACTGTATGGCGATGAACCTGAGCCAGTCCGTGACCTCGTCCGTAGATGGGAATTCGTGGTCGGTTCCTGCATCCATCGCGAAGTAGATTTCTCCCCATTCGTCGGCTATCGCTATTGTTGCGCCTGGCCAGTTGAGCCTTCCGTCCGCATCAGAAAGCATTTCAAACGCTGGTGACGAGACGGCAACTCCAGATATAGCTTCAGCCGCGCCCGGCACCACTACGAGTACCCGAGCGTCCCATCGTTCGATCTCTCCCGTTCTGTCCGTGATAGCTTCCATATAATCTCTGCATCCCGTGCACTCGGCCGAATGAATGGCCAGCACTATCCGGGGGCCCTTACCGCGCCGCAGCGGGATCGGATCGCCGCCGGACAGTGGTTCGAGCCATAAACCCGGCAGCATATCGCCAGCAGCCACGCCGGTGCCTGAATTCGAGGTCGTTTGTAAGGTCATGATTCAACCCTCCATGCGAGTATCAACCCGCCGACGCCCTCAATGGCGCCGGCGAGCTGGCGCTCTGCTTCTCGATGATCCTGTCCGCAAATCTGTCGGAGAGCGCGGCTATTGTCAGTGCAGGGTTCGCGCCTACCGGCCCAGGCATGACGGAGCCGTCCGCCACGACCAAACCGGGGTAGTTGAACACCTCGCCGTACTCGTTTACTACACCTTCGGCGGGGGTTCGTCCCATGGGGCACCCGCCGACCGGGTGAACGGTTATGAGCCTGCGGCCCAGGTGCCAGCCGATGTTGTCCTCGAACCGCGCGCCCCATGCGTGCGTAATGTTGCGCATGGTATTGCGAAGGCGGGTGAAGTAGTCGGACGAGAGCCTTATGCTCCAATCGCTCTCCAGCATCCCGCTCTCGAGCCGCAGATGTCCGTCCGCGACGTCCCGGCCCATCCCGAGGAGCGGCACGGAGGTGGACGACAGCTCCGCCTTGCCCAGGAGATACGACAGCTCGGCGCTCCAGTTGGTGTCCTTGTGAATACCGAGGGCGGACAGGAACCGAC
>DASSKB010000126.1:0-5733 GCA_035690925.1 Longimicrobiaceae bacterium | reverse complement strand
CGTCACCAGGGCAGGGGATCACCTGTTCACACCGCTACGCGCTGAAGTCCGCCGTCGCGCTTTCCGCTCCGCAGAGGAACGCTGCCAGATTGTATCCGCCGTGCTGCCGGGGACCGCCGGCGTCGTGGGCGCCGCGGCGGTTTTTAAAAAGGAAACGTACGGCACGGTTTAACTACGAGTGCGAGGTGCGAGGTGCGAGGTGCGAGGTGCGAGGTGCCAGGTGCGAGGTGCCAGGTGCGGGAGTGCGGGAGTGCGAAAGTGCGAAAGTGCGAAAGTGCGAAAGTGCGAAAGTGCGGGGGGGGTTGTAGATGAAGCGGGTTGGGGTGTTAGGGACGCTTGTTTATGATACGATCTGGCATCCGGCTGGTGTGCGGGGGGTGGCCACGGAGCAGTGGGGCGGGATCGCATACTCGCTCGCGGGGTTTTCGGTGGCCGTCCCACCCGGGTGGGAGGTCATCCCCATAGTGAAGATCGGCGCGGATCTGGCGACGGACGCTGAGGGGTTCATCGGGGCGCTTCCGGCCGTCGCTGGTTCGGCTCTGCGCGTAGTACCGGAGCAGACGAACCGCGTTGAGCTGCGTTATGCGGATGCGAGTCAGCGGTCCGAGACGCTGACCGGGGGCGTGCCGGGGTGGAGCTGGGGCGAGCTGGCGCCGCTCGTCGAGGGGCTGGATGCGCTGTATGTCAACTTCATCTCCGGGTTCGAGCTCACGCTGGTGGGAGCGCAGGAGCTACGCTCGTCGTTTCGGGGGCCGATTTACGCGGATCTCCATTCGCTGTTCCTCGGAGATGCCGGCGACGCACCCCGGAAGGAGCGACAGCTAGAGAACGCGCGCGAGTGGCTTGCGTGCTTCGACGCTGTGCAGGTGAATGTGGACGAATGCAGGCTTCTCGCCGGTCACAACGGCTGGGAGCATTACGCGCGGGAAGCCCTGGATAGGGGACTTTCCATCTTCGTCACAACGTGTGGCGCAGACGGGGCATCGTACATCGGGCGCGGGCTTCGCTCGGATCTGCCGCTCGGATTTGCAGGTCTGGCGAGCGGGACCGCTGCGGTTCCTGGCGGTCCGGTGCAGGGCGACCCTACAGGCTGCGGCGATGTATGGGGGAGCGTTTTCTTCTGCGGATTGCTCGCCGAGTATGGCGCGGATGGTGCCCTCCACCGGGCCAATATCGCGGCCGCGCAGAAAGCCCGCAGCGCCAATATTCGTGAGCTGCGGACCGGACTCGCGGCTGTGCTCGCGTCCTGATCAAGACATCTCCTTTCAGGCAGATCGGGTAGATGTTACCTTGCGGCATCGAAGTCGTCAGCCCCCGCTACCGTCACGCATGATCAAAGTCCTGAAAGTTCCTCCGACGTTGGATGACGAGGCATTCGACGACCTCGTCAGGCAGGCTGAGGCGGGTAGTGAGGGAGGGTGGTTGGTGGACGCGCGTCACGTCCGCTGGGCAGATCCGTACGGGATGATCGGTCTGCTCGCACTCGGTAAGGAGCTCGCTGGGGAGGAGCGCCCGGCGCTCGAACTGCCGGAATCGCCCGAAGTTCTCAGCTACCTCGGCCGCATGGGCTTCTATCGGGAGGCCGAAAGATTATACGAGATGCACGGGCCGGCGAAGCACCGGGACGGAGGATCGTCAAGCGTCCTGCTCGAGATCACACCTATCAACTCACACGAGGATGTGCACGGTGTGATCGACCATGTGCAGGAACGCGCAGGCGTCATCCTGACGGAGAAGCTCGGGTACTCTCGCGGTGAGGCCGGTATGTTCAGCATGATTCTCTCCGAGGTCTGCCAGAACATCATCGAGCACGCCGAGTCTGGTGGATGGGTCGGCATTCAGACGTACAACTGGGTCAAGCGGCTTGGTCGACCCGTCGTGATGATCGCTGTTATGGATCTTGGCGTGGGTTTTTGCGGCTCTCTCGGCAATGAGCATTCTATGCGATTCGGTGACACGTGGGGCGATGCCACGGCGCTCGAGGCCGCATTCATGCACGGAGTTACACGTTTCCGCGACCCCGGCCGTGGACAGGGCCTGAAGCAGATCAGGAGCCGAGTCGCCCGCTGGGGCGGCAAAGTAGCTATCCGCAGCGGAACCGCTCGGATAGCCAGAACCCCGGAATGGGACGAGGGGCCGGCTATGGAGCAGGATCTTGCGCCGTTCCCGGGATCCCAGATCCTTATTATTCTGCCGGCCAGGACGTGAAATAACTCCCTCGCCCTCGCCTTTGCCCTTGCCCTTGCCCTCGCGGACTCTGTGATTCGCACGGGAACGGGAATGGGAACGGGAACGGCACTTTTTTTCACCGGTTACTACGAGATTCATGGATCAGATCAAATTTCATACGAATAAGGGTGATATTACCGCTGACCTCTACTCAGAGGAGGCGCCCGGAACCGTTGCCAACTTCGAGAAACTTGTGAAGGATGGGTACTTCGACGGAATAGTTTTTCATCGCGTGATCCCCGATTTCGTGGTACAGGGTGGGGATCCGCTCACGAAGGAGCACCCGCTCGACCATCCCAGTATCGGGACGGGTGGGCCGGGGTACATGATTCCTTGCGAGACGAAGGGCAATCCGCGCACCCACAAGGTCGGTGCACTTTCTATGGCTCATGCGGGCAAGGACACTGGCGGCAGTCAGTTCTTTATAGTCCTGGACGAGGGGAATACTCGGCATCTCAATGGGGTGCACACCGTCTTCGGACAGGTCACGGAGGGGATGGATGTCGTGAAGGAACTCGAGCGCGGCGACAGGATGGAGAAGGTGGAGATCACCAGCGAGACCTCGGCCTGACGATGCGTGGCGAGCGCGGGGTTTCGGCCCTCGCAATCGACCTCACCCGTCTGCACCGGCGGACCGTCACCTCATTTTACAGCAATCTGGTGACGCGTCCGACCGGCCAGGCAATCCGGATGGGGGTGGAGAGCCAGATTGCCGACCTGGATCCGAGCCTGCCCGTCTGTCTTTCCGTCCTCGACTTCTCGCAGGTGCGGGTGCTGGATTACTCATGTGCCGACGAGATAGTGGCTAAGCTGCTCCTGCGCTACGCCACGGACGAGCGGCCGGGCGATGCCTATTTTGTTGTGCGCGGTCTACAGGAGGAGCACCGTGAAGCAATCGAGGCTGTGCTGGAGCGGCACAACCTCCTGCTGGTGGCAGATGCGCCGGGCGGCGCTCCACTACTCCTGGGACCCGCCAACCCGTTCGAGCGCGCGTGCTGGGCCGTGCTACGCGACCGCGGCGCGGCGACCGCAGTAGCCATCGCCGAGGCCTCTGGAATGGCGGAGGAGGCCGCAACATCGACGTGTGCTGGACTCGTCGCCAGGCGGGTCGCCGTCGTCCGGCGCGATGGGGCTGTATCTCCGCTCTCCTCCCTGATCAATTCCTGACGATGGCCGAACGGCAGATGGGCCGGTCTACCCGCGCCGTCCACGCTGGCGACCCGCCCCGCGAAGCCGGCGGTCCCGTGGTAACTCCGATCCATCAGACGAGCACCTTCTTCAGCGCACCCGGCGGCGGCGGGGAGGTCCGATACACCCGCTACGGCAACAACCCGACCCAGGTGGCGCTTGAGAGTCGCATGTGCGCGCTGGAAGAGGCCGAGGCGTGCTTGGCCGTCGGAAGCGGGATGGCCGCCATTTCTACCGCACTGCTAGCATGCCTGGGTGCGGGCGACCACATTCTTGCGGCGGACGCGCTCTACGGGGGCACGCGCGTGCTCCTGGAGAACGAGCTCAGCCGGCTCGGGGTTACATCCACTTACGTCGATTTCCAGAAGGGCGGCTGGGAAGATCAGATACAGGAGAGCACTCGCGTCCTTCTGATCGAGATCCCCACCAATCCGCTGCTCCGCGTTCCGGACATCTCAAGCATAGCCGAGATCGGACATTCCCGCGGGCTGCAAGTGGTTGTGGATGCGACGTTCGCGACACCAATGAACTGTCGGCCGCTCGAGCACGGCGCGGACCTCGTAGTCCACAGCGCGACCAAGTACCTTGGCGGCCACAGTGACCTGACAGCCGGCATCGTATGTGGAGGTGAACGGCTGATCGGCGAGGCTCGGCGGCGCGCGCGAAGTTTTGGCCCGGCGCTAGACCCGCATGCCGCGTGGCTCCTGGAGCGCGGCATCAAGACGCTTGCGGTTCGCATGGATCGCCACAACGCCAATGGTATGGAAGTATCCAGGTGGTGCGAGCGGCACCCGGCCATCGCCCGCGTCAATTACCCGGGGTTGCCTACCCATCCAGACCACAAGATCGCAAAAGATCTATTGAACGGATTCGGCGGTATGATGGCGCTGGAACTTCGCGACGGCGCAGCCGCCGACAGTTTTGTAAATGCGCTCCGCCTCGCGAAAATGGCACCCAGCCTGGGGGGAGTGGAGACGCTGGTTTCGGAACCGCGCTTCACCTCACACGCCGCAATGACCGCTGATGAGCGAAGTGCGGCCGGAATGCCTGACGGATTCGTCCGCTTCTCGCTCGGCATAGAAGACGCCGAAGATATAATCGCCGACATCCAGCAGGCGCTGGAGAGCGGAACGCGCGAGAGTGCTTGATATTCTCGTAGTAGGCGCGGGTCCGTGCGGAATCGCCGTCGGCGTTGCTGCGCGCGAGCGCGGCCTCAGCTGTGCCCTCTTCGATAGAGGCTCCATCACCCAATCGATGATGGAGCATCCTACCTACACCACCTACTTCAGCGGGCCGGAGAAGCTGGAGATTGCGGGGATCCCATTCACCACAGCGGGCGACAAGCCTACCCGCCGGGAAGCGTTGCGCTACTATCGGAAGGTGACGAGCTACTTCGACCTCGATGTACGGCAGTACGAGGAGGTGACCGACATCGAGCGGGTGGACGGCCGCTTCGTAGTGACCACGCAGGCTCGAACAGGTGAACGGGCCTACGAGGCGCGCAATGTTGTAGTCGCTACGGGATACTACGACACGCCTAACAGGCTGGACGTTCCTGGCGGTGACCTCCCCAAGGTCAGCTACTACTTCAAGGAGCCGTTCCCATACTTCGATCAGGATGTTCTGGTCGTCGGGGGCGGGAACTCGGCCGCGGATGCGGCGCTCGTGACCTGGCGCGAGGGCGCGAGAGTGACCCTCGTTCACATCTTCGATGAGGTCGATCTGAGGGTGAAGCCGTGGGTGCGTCCGGATATCGTCAATCGTATCGACGAAGGCTCCATCCCCGCATTCTGGCGCCATAAGGTCGCCGAGATCCTGCCCGATGAGGTCGTAATCGAAAGCATCGATTCAGGTGCACGGACCGTTCTTCCAAACGACTTCGTTCTGGCGATGATCGGATACGTTCCCGATCCATCGATCCTTCGGCAGTTGGGCGTAGCCATCGACGCCGAAAGCGGAATTCCGGCGTTCGACCCCGCAACCATGCAAACCAACGCACCCGGAGTTTATGTCGCGGGCGTTATCGCTGCTGGTCTGGATGCGAACAAGATCTTCATAGAAAATGGCAGGCTCCACGGGCCGCTCATCGCCGACGCTGTAACTGCGACCCGTTTGACCTAGCTTCTCCTATACTCCCGCCGCGGCGTGCCCCCTCTCCAGGTCGGAGAGGGGTGTTGGATAATCCCCGGAGAAGCAGGCCGAGCAGAATTTCGCATCCGGTCCGAGGCTGCCGAGCATACCCTCGAGCGATAGATAGCCGACAGAGTCCACGTTCAGGTGCTCGCGGATTTCGTCTGGCGTCTTGTGCGAAGCTAT
>DASSKB010000125.1:0-6544 GCA_035690925.1 Longimicrobiaceae bacterium | reverse complement strand
TCGGCTACCCGGTGCTGCTCAAGGCCGCCGCGGGCGGGGGCGGGAAGGGGATGCGCGTGGTGCGATCGCCTGACGAGATCGAGCGGGCGTTCGTCGCCGCGGGGAATGAGGCGCGCGCCGCGTTCGGTGACGATACTGTCTATCTCGAGAAGTATCTCGAAGGACCCCGCCACATAGAGATCCAGCTCCTCGCCGACTCTCAGGGCAACACATTGCACCTCGGCGAGCGCGAGTGCTCGATCCAGCGCCGTCACCAGAAGCTGATCGAGGAAGCACCCTCGCCGGTTCTGACGCCGGAAGAGCGCGCTGCCATGGGCGCAACCGCCGTCGCCGCCGCGAAGGCCGTCGGCTACGAGGGCGCTGGCACCGTTGAGTTCCTCTACCAGGGCGGTGAGTTCTACTTCCTGGAGATGAACACGCGGATCCAGGTAGAACATCCGGTTACTGAGTTGATCACCGGAATCGATCTGGTCCAGTGGCAGATTCGCGTCGCGGCGGGTGAGAGCCTACCGTTCACGCAGGATGATATCACCTTCACCGGTCACGCCATCGAGTGCCGCATAACTTCCGAGGATCCGGCGAACTCCTTTCTGCCCTCCACCGGGCGGATCGAGCTCCTCGACATTCCTTCGGGTCCGGGGGTGCGGTGGGATGGCGGAATCGCCCCCGGCTATGAGGTCGGTCTCTCGTACGATCCCATGCTCGCCAAGCTCATAGTGCACGCGCCGACGCGCGAAGAGGCTATCGAGCGCATGGAGCGGGCGCTCCGAGAGCTGCGCGTCGCCGGTGTGGATACGAGCGTCCCGTTCCACCTGCGCGTGATGGCGGAGCCCGATTTCCGCGCCGGCAACCTCGACATCAACTATCTCGAAAAGCACGAAGCAACGCTCCTGGGCGCGGACCCGGACGAGGAGCTGCTCCTCGCCGCGGCCGTCGCGGGCGCGCTGCTGGAAGAGGAAGCGCGCAACCGCACGGGGTTCCAGCGGGTGGCAAGCGGAAGCTCCGCACGCAGTGGTTGGCGAGGTGCCATCGGCTGGAAGTCGCGTTGAAGCGGCGCACAGGCCCCGCTCCCCGCGCCGAGGTGCGCATCGATTCCATCGCTGCGGGTGGCGAAGGCGTCGGTCGTCTGGAAGACGGTCGCGTGGTTTTCGTGCATCGGACTGCGCCGGGCGACCTCGCCGCCATAGAGCTCGTCAAACAGCAGAAGCGCTGGGCGCGCGGGCGTCTGCTCCGCGTCATCGAGCCGTCGGCTGATCGCCGCGAGGCGCCCTGTAAGTTTTACGCGCGCTGCGGTGGCTGCACCCTCGAACATATCCGGTACGATGCGCAGCTGCGGGCCAAGGCCACGATTGTCCGCGACGCGCTCACGCGCATCGCCGGCCTGACGCTCGATATCCCCGAAGTCGTTGCGTCGCCGGAGGAGTTCCGCTACAGGAACCGCGTATCCTTCACTCTGAGGCGTCTCGGCCGAGGCAAGGTGGTCGCTGGCTTCCACGCTTTGCACGATCCAAACACCATAGTTGACCTCGATGGAGGATGCCTCCTCCCGGAAGAGCCCATCTCCCGCGTCTGGGATCGCCTGAGAGCTGCATGGGGGCCGGATGCCAACCTCCTCCCATCCGGCGAGCGACTCCGCCTCACGCTCCGCGCGAACGCCGCCGGTGAGGTGACGCTCCTTATCGAGGGCGGATTTACTGAGGGGGACGCGGCGGAGTTAATAACGAAGGTAGATGGGCTCACCGCCGTCTGGCATAGACCGGCAGCCGACCCCGCTACCCTGCTTGCTGGCGCACCCGGACTCCCCGAAACGTGGGGCGATGAGGAGATTGAGCTCAGCGGCGCCGCCTTCCTGCAAGTGAACCGTGGCACCGCCGCCTTGCTTGAGGCCCACGTAGTCGAGCAGATCGGCGACCCGGCGGGACTCACGATCGTGGACGCATACTGCGGAATCGGAGTGCTCGCCAGACGACTGGCACGCGCGGGTGCGACCGTTACAGGCATCGAGCTGGAAGCCCGCGCGATTGCGGAGGCTCGTCGGAACTCGCCGCCCACTGCGACCTTTCTGGAGGGTCCGGTGGAGTCGTTGCTGCCTGATCATCTTCCGGCCGACCTCGTCGTGCTCAACCCCCCCAGGTCCGGAGTGGCACCCGAAGTGGTGCAGCAGCTGATCGCGGAGCCACCGGAACGCCTCGTCTACATCTCGTGCGACCCGGCCACGCTGGCGCGCGACCTCGGGCGGCTGCGCGGCGTGCTCACGCTCCGGCACGTACGGTGCTTCGATCTGTTCCCGCAGACCTCGCACGTTGAGACTGTGGCAGTGCTCTCTTGAGAATATTCAGCCGAACTCCATGCTATATTTCGTAACTATAGGGAATCGCACCATCGAGGTAGACCTTTCAGGGGATAGCCTGATCGTCGACGGCCGGAAAGTGAACGCTGAGCTTGCCACGGTGCCCGGCACGCCCGTTCGCCACCTCCTGCTCGACGGCAACTCCTTCACTCTTATGGCACACAGCACCACCCGCCGCAACGAGTGGGAGCTATCCATCGACGGCGCAACATTCATGGTAGACGCAGTCGATGAACGGACCCGCGCGATCCGCGAGATGACGGGCGCCGAGGACGGCGAGGCCGAAAAAACCATCCTCGCGCCCATGCCCGGCCTGGTTCTTCGCCTCGAGGTCGAGGTAGGCCAGGAGGTCACCGCGGGCCAGGGACTTATCGTGGTCGAGGCCATGAAGATGGAGAACGAACTCAAAGCCGCGGCCGATGGAGTTATCGCGCGCATCGAGGTCGCAGCCGGGCAGACGGTGGAGAAGGGCGCACCACTCATCGTGATGGAATGATGATATTGAACTCACGGAGAGCATAATGCCTGCGAACACGAACAGCCCCGGCGACGGTCGGAGCCGATCCAAGGAAGATTGGCAGGAAAATAAAGTCGACCCCGTTCTGAAACGGCATCCCGAACGGCGGGAGAACTTCAAAACGACGAGTGAGATCGAGCTCGACCGCCTCTACACGCCTGAGGATGCGACCATCGACTACGGTAGCGACCTTGGCTATCCGGGGGAGTTCCCGTACACGCGTGGCATCCAGCCTACAATGTACCGTGGGCGATTCTGGACGATGCGACAGTACGCCGGCTTTGGTACCGCCGAGGAGACCAACGAGCGCTTCCATCACCTGCTGAACGCCGGGCAGACGGGCCTCTCCACCGCATTCGATCTCCCTACGCAGATGGGCTACGATTCCGACGCCGCGATGGCCGCAGGCGAGGTGGGGCGGGTAGGCGTTGCTATCGACACCGTCGACGACATGAAGACGCTGCTGGGCGGCATCCCGCTCGACCGCGTGTCGACCTCGATGACCATAAATGCCACGGCCTCGATACTCCTGGCGATGTACATCGCGGTCGCGGACGAACAGGGCGTCTCCCGACGTGAGATTTCAGGTACGATCCAGAACGACATTCTGAAGGAATACATCGCCCGTGGAACGTACGTATTCCCGATCGAACCCAGTCTCCGCCTGATTACCGATATTTTCGCATTCTGCAATGCCGAGGTCCCGCGGTGGAATACCATCTCCATCTCCGGCTACCACATCCGCGAAGCGGGGTCCACAGCGGCGCAGGAGGTAGCGTTTACATTCGCGAACGCGCTCGAATACGTTCGCCGCGCCGTTGATGCCGGCCTCGAGGTAGACAGTTTCGCGCCCAGGCTTTCGTTCTTCTTCGCCGCGCATAACGATCTGTTCGAGGAAGTAGCGAAGTTCCGCGCCGCTCGAAGGCTATGGGCGAACCTCATGCGCGAGCGGTTCGGCGCTAGCGACGCCAGCGCGCTCCTCCGCTTCCATACGCAGACGGGCGGCTCCACGCTGACTGCCCAACAGCCGCTCAACAATGTTGTGCGCGTGGCTATCCAGGCCCTCTCGGCGGTGCTTGGCGGAACCCAGTCGCTTCATACGAATGGCTATGATGAAGCTCTATCCCTCCCTACGGCGAGCGCCGCGACTCTCGCACTGCGCACCCAGCAGGTGATAGCCCACGAGTCAGGCGTGGCAAACACCGTGGACCCTCTCGGCGGCTCCTACTTCGTGGAGGAGTTGACGAACAGGGTGGAAGAGAAGGCGCTCGCCTACCTGGACCGCATCGAAGAGATGGGCGGTGCGGCCCGCGCTATCGAGTACATGCAGGATGAGGTGCACCGCGCCGCCTACGAGCACCAGCTGGCGGTTGAGAGCGGCGAGCGAGTTGTCGTGGGCGTGAACAGATTTGACGAGGCAGGGAATGCCACCGAGATAGACCAACCCGATTTCGGCGCGCTGGAGGCGTCCCAACGCGCGAAGCTGGCGCGCGTAAAAGCCGCGCGCGACGACTCGGAGGTTCGCGCGCGCCTGGAAGCGCTGCGCTCAGCTGCTACCGGCACGGACAATCTCATGCCCCATATCATCGAGGCGGTTAGAGCCCGCGTGAGTCTCGGCGAGATCAGCGATGCCTTCCGCGAGGTCTGGGGCATCTACCGCGCTACATAACGTACGGCGTGAGACGTCAGTTCCTTTTTCACAGTAGACGCCAACGAGACATCATGACAGTCAAGCGCATGGATAACGTCGGCGTAGTCGTAGAAGACCTCGACGCCGCTATCGAGTTCTTCACCGAGCTCGGCCTGGAACTCGAGGGGCGCGCGCCGATCGAAGGCGACTGGGCAGATGGTGTCACCGGATTGCGCGACATGCGCGTCGAGATTGCTATGATGCGAACGCCGGACGGTCACAGCCGGCTCGAGATGTCCCGATTCCTGGCACCGCCCGTGATCGCCGACCACCGTAACGCTCCTGTGAATGCACTTGGATACCTGCGGGTTATGTTCACCGTTGAGGACATCGACGATACACTTGCCCGGCTCCGTCAACGCGGCGCGGAGCTCGTCGGCGGAGTGATGCAGTACAAAGACGCCTATAGGCTCTGCTACATCCGGGGCCCCGAAGGCATTCTCATCGGGCTTGCACAGGATCTCAGGCAGCAGCCTCAGAGCTAACCCCCGCCGCGTTGCTCGTACTCGTAAAATGGGGTATTTTTATTCGCTTGCCCGCTGCTCCGCGAGCATAGCGAAATTGCACGTTTCAACCACAATAAAGTATAGCAATGCCGACATACGAATATCGCTGCCCCAAGGGCCACGAATTCGAGAAATTCCAGCGAATGTCCGATGACCCAGTAGCCGATTGCCCCGAGTGCGGCGAGGCGGCCGAACGCCGTCTATCGGCCGGGGCGGGCCTGCTGTTCAAGGGCTCTGGCTTTTACATAACGGACTATCGTAAGGACAGCTACAAGAAGGACGCAGCCTCGGACTCCGGATCCGGCAGCAAAGGGTCCGAGTCCAAAGGGACCGGTTCTTCCAAGGAGAGTAAGAGCGACAACGCGTCCAAGCCAAAATCGAAGGGCGAGTAGATGCAGGTAGCCGCCCTGAAGCGCGAGATCGCGAGGGTACTGCGCGCGATGGGAGTCGCCGATCCCGCCGAGATCGTTTTCGAACGGCCTCGTAATCCCGAGCATGGCGATCTGGCGACCAACGTCGCGTTGACGCTGGCCCGGACACTGGGCCGGCCGCCCCGCCAGATAGCTGAAGAGCTCGTTGAGCGATTAGACCTTTCAGGTGCGAGCGTCCGCTCGGCTGAGATCGCCGGGCCCGGCTTCATCAACTTCCGACTCTCCGATGACGTCGTACATGAGGGGCTCGCCGGCATTCTCGCGCTCGGCTCGCGCTTCGGCCGCACCGACTCACCGGACCAGCGGCCGGTGGTGGTCGAGTTCGTTTCCGCCAACCCGACGGGTCCGCTCCACATAGGCCACGGCCGCCAGGCCGCACTCGGCGACGCGATATCGGAGCTTCTCACCTGGACGGGCTGGAAGGTCCAACGCGAGTTTTACTACAACGACGCGGGCGAACAGATCGCCCGGCTGGCCCGCAGCGTCTGGACTCGCTATCAACAACAACTCGGCCGCCATCTCCCATTTCCTGAGGACGGTTACCAGGGCGCTTATGTAGCCGACATCGCCCGCCAGCTTGCCAGCGACCATGGTGAGCGTTGGCTGAACGACGATTCACCAGCTGCGCTGGACGCGATGCGCGAGTTCGCCGTAGCCGAGCTGCGAGCCGAGCAGAACAGGGATCTGGACGAGTTCCGTGTACACTTCGACAACTTCTTCCTGGAGTCGTCACTTTACACCGAAGGAAGCGTCGAGCGGACAATTGCCGCACTACGGGAAACAGGGCTCGTGTTCGAACAGGGAGGGGCGCTCTGGCTGAAGACCACGGAGTACGGCGACGATAAGGATCGCGTAATGGTCAAGAGCTCGGGCCAGCCTACCTACTTCCTGCCCGACGTCGCATACCACATGAACAAGTGGGAGCGCGGCTTTCACGACGCCATCAACGTACAGGGCTCCGACCATCACGGAACCGTCGCTCGCGTCCGGGCAGGGCTCCGCGCACTGGGGTTGCCGGATGACTATCCCGAGTACCTCCTCCATCAGATG
>DASSKB010000124.1:0-5275 GCA_035690925.1 Longimicrobiaceae bacterium | reverse complement strand
ATCGGCCATGATCCTCACTCACGAGCACCCGGACCACGTAGGCGGCTTTCCACTGTTCATGGAGCGTATATGGCTCGCGAAGCGGCGTCGCCCCATCCCCGTTTTTGGCCCTGCGGCCGCCCTCGACCAGGCCCGGCGAATCTTCGAGGCGTTCGATACGTCCGGCTGGTCGGGTATGCCCGAGATCGAGTGGAACGTGGTCCCCCTCGACGAGAACGCCAAAGTCTTCAGCGATCACATCTGGCAGGTTACCGCGTCGCCCGGCGACCATAGCGTGCCGGTCATCGCTATCCGCGTCGAGTGCCGCCGCGGCTCGTGCGTAACCTACTCCTCAGACACTGCCAGGTCGGATGTGGTCGCGCGGCTCGCGGCGGCCACGGACCTGCTCGTCCATGAGGCTTCGGGCGACTTCCCCGGTCACACATCGATCCAGGATGCAGCGCATGTTGCCCGGCAGGCCGGTGCCGGCCGCCTCGTTCTGGTACATCTGCCGCCAGAGACGAGCGACGATGCGATCGATGAGGCCCGGGCCAGCTTTCCTCACCTGGAGCTCGGAGAGGACGGGGCCACTTACGAGATCTGATGGCGAGATTTGGCGACACCAGCGTTGCGCGAGGTCATCATCATGAGCATTTTGCCCCTGGATGCTCACGGTACTAACCCGAACCGGAGAGACTCATGAGATTCACTAGAATGGCAGTTCTGGGAATGCTGGTTTTGCTGGCGGGCGCGTGTGCATCCGCAGCCGGCAATGGTGGGAGCTCTTATTCGAACAGCGATAATCTCACCCGGACGGAGATAATGGATGCCCATGTCACCACGGCACTCGATGCCGTGCGTAAACTACGGCCGGGCTGGCTCCGAACCCGCGGTGTCACGAGCACCAGCACCTCGAGTGAGATCGCCGTCTATCTGGATGGTATACGCGCCGGGGGACCGTCTTTTCTGCGGTCGCTCCCCAGCACTTCCGTGACCAGCATGGAGTTCCTCGACGCCAGCAGCGCGACTCAGAGGTGGGGCACCAATCACGTACACGGCGCTATCCTGGTTTCCACAAGGTCGTGACACCTGTCTCCGTCACGGTGTTTTCGGACTTCACCTGCCCGTTCTCGTATGTGACGGAGGCCGCACTTCGCAAAATAGCTTCCGCTGACGGTATTGATATCGTCTACCGGGCATTCGAGCTCTACCCAGACCCCGCCCCGCTCCGCTGGCCAGGAGGGTCAGCGGGGTGGAACGAGGCGGTTAGGCCGCTCGCCGCCGCGGTTGATATCCACATGGCAGACCCGGGCTTCCGCCCACGCACGCGCAAGGCTCATGAAGCCGCGCGCTTCGCAGACGCGCGAGATGTGGGCTCAGCTATGCGGGCCGCCATCTTCGAGGCTTACTGGGGAGATGGTCAGGACATCGGGCGGGTGGATGTGCTCATGGAACTCGTGGCCGCGCTCGGCCTCGACCCGGAGGATCTGAAGATCGCTCTGGATCTGGACAGCTTCACAGAGGTAGTACTTGGCGAACGCGAGCTGGCTGCCCGATTGAATATCAGCAGCACCCCGACCATCTTTATAGGCACCGGTCAGGATGCTACGATTCTCGTAGGAGCGCAGAGTTCGGGCGACCTGAAAGACGCGATAAACATCAAACAGGCACAGAATGGCTGATTACGAGAGGGTTACAGTCCTTCCCGCGAAAGAAGTTTTCCGGTTGGCAGAGGAGATCCTCCCGGAGCGGGTCAACCTGGAGCGCACGCGGGAGACCAGGCACAACGCCACCTACACTGGCGGGGAGGGTACGGTAACCATCGATGCACACCGGCACGGCATGAAGACGACGGTAACCGTCATTACAAACCAGCTGAGGACCTCGAAGCTGGATGGCGCGGTGCGATATCTTATGAATCAGTATCCCTACCAGCACAACGACCCCGGGCGCGAGTAAGCCCCGCAGTGAAGTTAACGTGCACCCTGGACTTAAGTAGTTCGGGATTCTGCCGATACTCAACAGTGAAAATCGGGCAATTGCGGCCCGGCTGTGGAGTCATCGAATCGGAGGGATCCTGTGCACCGCAGGGAGTTTGGGCTGCTGGCGCTTTTTTCCTGCATACTCGGCGGATGCGGAGGTTCACCCGTATCCCCATCTCCCGTAGTTGCAACAAATCCCGGTGTTCTATCCCCCGAGCTCCAATATTTCGAGGAGATAGCGCTGGGCCTTGAGTACGGAGATGCCGGGAGTCGCGTCCACAAATGGACGACGAATCTTCGAATCCAGATCCATGGATCGCCCACCGCAGCGGATAACGAAGCCGTCGCCCAGGTAATAAGCGAGGTCAACGGCCTCGTCGGTTCCAAACTCCTGGTCCTCGTAGAAAGTGGCAGCAACGTGGACCTCTGGTTCGCGCCAGTGTCGCAATTCCCCACCCTGCAGCCGAACTACGTCTCCGGTAATCTCGGGTTCGTCTGGATCGATTGGAGCACGTCCGGCTCAATCGAGCACGCACAAGTTCTCATCGCGTCAGATCGCGTTACTCCGGAGCAGCGGGCCCACCTCATTCGCGAGGAGCTCACGCAGGCTCTGGGACTGCTCCGTGATTCGGATCGCTACGTCGAGAGTGTATTCTTCGAAGGTTGGAGCGAATCGACGCACTACGCGCCCATCGACGAGACGCTTATCCGTATGCTCTACCGTCCTGAGGTGCGCGCCGGCATGCGCAGATCAGAAGTCCTCCCCGTACTCACCCCACTCTTCGGATAGCCAATCGGGCAAGCACCCGCGTCCCCCATCTCCGTTCCCGTTCCCGTTCCCGTTCCCGTTCGACAAAATGTGGCAGCAAGCTTGCTTGCACTCCATATGTGAGATCTAGCAGATCACCGATCCCCACCCAGAAGATGTGTCTTATGCGTTCGAAGCTCGCGCTGATCGCCATTGTCGGTTTTGTTCTCCCCTCTATGGCAACTGCTCAGTCGCCGCTGGAGTCCAACTCTTTATCTGTGGAATTGCGCGGGGAACTGGCATACCCCACCGCTACTTTGAACGACCGCTTCGATCTGGAGTCAGGGTTCGGTTTCGGGATAGCCGGAAAGTACGCGATTGCACCCATCCTGACCCTGTATGCTGGATGGGACAGGTTCGAATTCGATGGAGGCGCTGAGGACGCCGGAGTGGAACTGGTCGATCGCGGCGTGCGGCTGGGGGCCCAGGTGGAATCGTCCGAACCTGTGGGACCAATCACTCCCTTCGCAACGGCCGGTCTGATCTTCAACCGTGCTTCCCTCGAGATCACCAACAGCCGCGGTACCACAAAGATTTCCGGGGAGCGATCGGTCGGGTACGAGATCGGCGGTGGCGGGCTGATACCGCTCATCGAAAACTTCTGGCTCGTCCCCGAAGTGCGCTTCCGATCACACCCGAGTTCATGGGAAGCCGCTACCGGCGCTACCGAGGTCAGGATTACCTATTTCGCTCTCAATCTTGGACTCGTGATCCGGATTCCCCGCTGAAAAAAATGATTCTGGCAACTGGCCAGGATCATGCATTGTAAGCCCTTCAATATCGGCGCTACCGGACGCCCGTCGCGCCTTCTCTGTTGATGCTCTACCGCCCGAATGGGCCCCCCTTTAAATGTCGATACCTGCTAGGTTCCTTTTTTTGCCAGCGAGCCTTCAGGGCCTGCTCGGTGCCGTCGTACTACTATTCATCCAGGGCGAACCGCTCGCCGCTCAAGCGACCACTCAGTCACTCCTGGGCGAACCTTTCGCACCTATCGCGATGCCGTCCGCGCCTTCGGAGCCTGACGCTTACAGGCTCTGGGAAGAGGCGCTCAATACCCGCGGACGGCGCGTGCTGGTGTCTGTCTCGGAGCGCCGACTATGGATCTTCGACGGGAGCACTCCGGTCTTCTCCGCTCCCGTCGCAGTAGGCAAATCGGTGGTGCTGGAGTACGAAGCTCAGACGTGGAACTTCGCTACTCCGCGCGGCCGCAGGTCAGTGATCGGCAAAGAGAAAAACCCGATCTGGATTCCACCAGAGTGGCATTATGTGGAACTCGCATTGGCGCAGGGCTGGAAGTTGGCAGAACCAACGGCGGAACACGCAATCCCACTCAGCGATGGGAGCAAGGTCACCGTCCAGGGTGACAGGATCGGCCGCCTTCTTCCGGACGGTTCCTTCGTTCCGGTGCCGGTCGGCGAGGAGGCCGTCTTCGAAGGGACACTCTTCATGCCGCCCATCCATACGGACAATCGACGCATTCCAGGTATGCTCGGTCGATACAAGCTGGACCTCGGGGACGCATATTACTTGCACGGCACACCGTACTCCGAAAGCATCGGAACCGCCACAACGCACGGTTGCATTCGGATGCGCGATGCCGACATCGAACATCTCTTCCGCACCATCGAAGTGGGCACACCCATCTTCATTTTCTGAAAGCGGCACGAGCGGGTAAGTAGATGGGGGCACACGTCTTGCGCTTCGCACGCTCAGATGATTCCGCATAAATTCTAGCCCCAAAGCCGTGACCTTGCGGCCGAAGTGATACGATGCGCAACAGGTTGTTTCTCGCCATTCCCGCCGCCACCCTGATCGGGCTGGTGATCGCACTTTTGAGGTTTGCAATTACTCCCGGTATGGCCTCCTCGGGCATGCCTGCGGACATTGAATCCTCTCTATCAGGGGATGGTCTCGCCCCTGCCTTCCCAATGTCGCCGCAGACCATGTTCAGCGCCGCGGTGGGCAGCGGCGGGATCGCTTCCGAGATCGATAGACCCGCACAGAACCCTGTCGCCGCCGATACTATTAAGTATCGCGTTTGCAAGGATCTCACGATCTGCTATCTCGAATTACCTTCACCGACGGTCGGCATCGTCACGCCCGTGATCCCGCTGAACCCCGGATCACCAATCCTCGCGCCGGTACCCGGACCACCCCTGGCCCTCACTCCCTCGCCCTCGATCGGTGTGCCGTCATGGTTCGTGTTCGCAGTTCCCCTTCTCGGCGCGGCTGGCTTCGCCTTCGGGGATGACGACTTCATTCCAGACGGTGGTCAGGGTGGCGGAGGTGGTGGTAGCCCGCCCCTCCCGATCCCCGGACCGCGCCCGCCAGGCGAGCAGCCCCAGGGGCCCCGCCCGCGCCCAGAGCCGGGTCCGGAAATGCCACCTACCAACGTCGTCCCGGAACCCGCCAGTCTGCTCCTCCTTGGCACCGGCCTCGCCGGCGTAGCACTGCGTCGCCGCCGCAACAAACGCCCCTGAACCTGAAGCGCGGCCGCTACATCTGA
>DASSKB010000123.1:0-15259 GCA_035690925.1 Longimicrobiaceae bacterium | reverse complement strand
GAGGACTTCGAGGTCGTGGCCATAATCGGCGATGGTTCCATGAGTTGCGGGCTCGCTTACGAGGCGCTCAACAACGTGGGCGATACCGATCGCGACCTGGTAGTCGTCCTGAACGACAATCAGATGTCCATTTCGCCCAATGTGGGCGCTATGCACAGGTACCTGACCAACGTACGCACGAATCCGGTCTACAACCGCCTGCGCGAGGAGATCAAGCGCCTCATCCACGCCGCGCCCAAGATCGGCTCGCTGGGCGGGATGGTCGAGCAGATAGCCATGCGCATGGACGACGCGGTGAAGGGCGTCTTCGTCCCGGGAATGCTGTTCGAGGAGCTCGGGTTCCGGTATGTGGGCCCGGTCGATGGTCACGACGTGGACCAGCTCGTCGAGATCTTCCAGGACGTTCGGAAGATGAGTGGCCCCCGGATCGTCCACGTGATTACCACCAAGGGCAAGGGGTTCGCGCCGGCGGAGGAAGATCAGGTCAAGTGGCACGCGCAGGGTGGCTTCGACAAGATGACCGGCGCGTCGTTGAAGAAATCCGGTGCTGGCCTCCCCCGGTACCAGAACCTCTTTGGCCAGGCGCTCACCGAGCTTGCCGCGTCAGACCCGAAGGTGGTCGCCATAACGGCGGCGATGTCCACCGGCACCGGTACCGACACATTCGAGAAGGCGCATCCCGAGCGCTTCTTCGATGTGGGAATCGCAGAGGCGCACGCGGTAACCTTCGCCGCCGGCCTGGCCGCTCAGGGGATACGGCCGGTGGTAGCGATCTATTCCACATTCCTCCAGCGCGCTTACGACTCGATAGTTCATGACGTCGCGTTGCAGGACCTGAATGTCGTCTTCTGCATGGACCGCGCGGGTATCGCTGGTGACGATGGCCCGACTCACCACGGTGGGCTCGACATCGCGTACATGCTCGCAGTACCGGGAATGACGGTGACAGCCCCGAAAGATGGCGATGAGATGGTCGGCCTGCTGCGACTCGCGCTGGAGCGCGAGGGCGGTCCGTTCTCCCTCCGCTATCCGCGCGACACGGTCCCGGAGGAGCCGTCCGCAATGGCCGACATCGAACCGATCGAGTACGGCACGTGGGAGGTTCTTCGGGAGGGCCACGACATCGCGCTGTTGGCTACCGGGGCGATGGTGCTGCCGAGCCTGGAGGCCGCGGAAGTGCTCGCTCACGAGGGCATAGAGGCCACAGTGGTGAACTGCCGGTTCATCAAGCCGCTCGACGAGAAATGTCTCGCCACGCTCTTCCCGGCCCATCCAGTCGCACTGGCGATCGAGGAGGGGGCCGTCGTCAACGGGTTTGGCGCGTATGTCCGTTCGCGGATCGCGGACGAGTGGCCGGAAGTGCGAACCTTGAGCATGGGTCTGCCCGATCGTTTCGTGGCCCACGGTGAACGGGGCGAGCTGCTCGCCGACCTGGGTCTCACGGCCGCCGGTATTGCCGACCGCGTGCGCCAGGCGGTCGGTGGGGCGACCCGGCGCGCGCTGCGCGAGACGGCTTGACCGCCAGACGGAACACCGCCGGCGCACCCCGCCGGGTGGGGGTGGTGGGGCATGCTCGCTATACGAGGTTGGACGCCACCCTTTCGCGCGTGGTGCGTCTTGCCCGGTCCGATCGGCTCGACCTGCTATTCGAGGAGCAGCTCCTCTCCCTGGTAGATGGAGGCGCGCCACTCAGGGAGGAAGATCTCTCGGAACTGGATCTTTTATTGACCCTTGGCGGAGACGGTACTCTGCTGCGCGGTGCTCGCATGGTCGCGGCATTCGGCGTGCCCGTTCTAGGTGTTAATCTCGGACACCTCGGCTTTCTGACCGCGGTGGCCCCGGAGGAGCTCGACGGTGCTCTGGAAGCGGTGCTGGACGGAACCTTCGTGCTGGACGAGCGCATGGTCCTGAACGCCGAGGCGCGCTCCGCGCTTGGCGAATCGCACGGCTCGTACCTCGCCCTGAATGACGTAGTACTCCATCGCGGCGGCGTGGCGCGTATGATCCGTCTGGCGGTTCATGCCCACGGCGAGGAGGTCGGCACCTACAGCGCCGACGGAATTATTCTCGCCACGCCAACGGGATCGACCGCGTACTCACTCTCCGCGGGCGGGCCGATTGTCTCGCCGTCCATCGACTGCATCCTTGCGACACCCATTTCGCCCCACACGCTCGCCGTTCGTCCGCTAATCCTTCCGGCCGACGAGACGGTCACGGTCGAGGTCCTGAGCCCCACGGAGGAGCTTATCCTCACCATAGACGGGCAGGAGGGTGCGAAGCTTTCGCCCGGTGATCAGCTCATCGTTACGCGCGCGGAAACGCCGCTCCGGCTTGTACGCCTGTCGGGGCAGACCTTCTTCTCGACGCTCCGCCGCAAGCTCAAGTGGGGTGACCTGATGGAGCGGGAGTAGCAGACCTCACAAAAAGTAAGCCTTCCTGGATGAGCGCCAGGATCGGCGTGCTAGCAGGCGACGGAGAGCCGCCAGATCGGTCTTGGATGCGTGGCGGGGATCGCGCGGAATTCGCCTGACTACAACCAGGTCGTCGATGGGCGATGGCTTAACGGCCTCGCGCAACGCCGTAACGGCATGAGCGCTCAAGAGGCCTGAGGCGACCTCGACACAGAGCACCGCACGCTGCCCGAGGCTCGGGTCAGGAATCCCCAGATACGATGCGTGAGTAACCCCGGTGGTCTGGAGAGCGGCGAGTTCAGGCGGAACGCTCCACCAGACCTTGCCTTGCCGTTCTACCCGCTCGGCGATTCGACCCATGAGCCAGAGCCGTCCTTCTGGGTCGATGAGTGCCGCATCGCCCGTCCGATGCCAGATCCGACCGCCTTCCAGGATCTTGTGCAGTTTTGTCTCATCCGGGGAATTGAAGTACTCGCCCAGCACGTGAGATCCGCTCACCACCACTTCCCCCACCTCTCCCGCCCCCACGACCCAATCTTCCCAACCCGCCATCGTGAGTGAAACGGGGCCATCGTGCGGGCGAATGAGTCGGATCGCCACTTCCCTTACTGGTTTGCCGACACAAAGCCCGGCGGAATTCGGGGGCTGTGATTGCGATTCCATCAGCGTGAGCATCTCGCGCGCCTCGATTCCCGCGATAGGTTCCGCCTCCGTGCTTCCGTAGACGACATGGGCAATTCCATCAGTTGCATCCGCTAACCGCCGCGCGAGCGGCGGGTATACGGACGCACCCCCGGTCCAGAGGGCCCGCAGCGGGAGCTTCAATCCTTGGGTTTGACACCATTCGGCCAGCCGGTCGTACAAAGCCGGCGATCCACTCGAGGTCGTCACGCCCTCGGCTACCATCTGCCGGTAGATCCTTTCGGGCACGATCTCGGCCGGGCGGCGGGCGTCGAAATCGGGGATCACACTTGGCACGCCAAGCGCCAGGTTGTTCAGAACGAAAACTGGCAGTGTGGGCATATCGACATCTTCCGGACTGAGCTGCAAGTGGGCAGCGAGCGCCTCGTGCTGCGCCCGTAGGAAGCCGTGCGAGCGGGCGGCCGCCTTGGGCTTCCCAGTACTTCCGGTAGTGAAGGTGATGAGCGCTGGATCGTGCGGCTGCACGACCTCTGGCGGAAGGTGGCCATGCGGCTGGCCCTGCCGAATAGTCGACCGGGCAAGAGCTGTTGTGCGGTGAACGGGGATGCGGCGGACCGCACCGCTAACTGCCCTCAAGAGGTGCGCCCTGGCTGTGCCGACAAACACCAGGGGGTTCGCCGCCTTAACTGCGGCATCGAGGCGCCGCCGGTCCGCCCACGCGTCGACGAATACAGCGATCGCACCCACATGGAGGCAGCCCAGGAGGAGGGCATACAGGTCGATTGACATGGGAACGAAGAGCAGGACCCTGTCTCCAACCGCAACGCCGTCTGCCTTTAGCCCGGCGCTCACGGTGGCGACCTTCTCGCCAAGACCTCCGAAGGTGATGCGCCGCGCACGACCCCTACGATACTCCACGATTGCTAGACGCCCTGGATCCTTCCGAGCACGCTCCGCGAGCATGGCCGCGATGTTAGGGTTGTCCGTCACGGCGCCGTCTGAATGGGAGGTACATCCTGGTAGATAATCGGCACACCCCTGGCCTGTAACGGCGCTGCACGCGCATCCATCCGGGAGGCGGCCCCAAGACCGGCCAGGTGCAGTCTGAGAAGCAGGCGGGAGAGCTTTGCGGGCGATTGTACATCCAGTTCCGTTGCTTGCGCTACATGCCGAGGAGCCAGTCGGGCGATTCGTAGTGCAGACTCCAACAGGTGCCGCAGCATGCAGTGGAAATAGGGCGAATCTGCAATCGCATTGATATCACTTTGGAGGGCTTCCGCCGCGCCGGGGAAACCGTCCGCGCGAGTCGCCGCTCGGATACGACGGGCAATACGGGCGCCAGACCTCCGAGAAAAATCAGCAAGGCGCGGGGGAGACTCGATCATCTCGCGGAAGGGGGGCGTCTCGCTCATGGAAACGAACTCATCGCGCACGATTCTAATGCCGCTGGCCTGGAACCGAGCGGCACGCCAGTCGACATACCGTGCCATGGGCAGTGTCAGGTACTCCGTACGGATGAGCGAGCGTGAGATGGGAACGGATTCACCGCCGGTGAGTGCGGCATATCGCGGCAGTCGCTCCTTGTTGATCTCGATGGCCTCCCGGAGGTGCGTCTGGAAATACCCTACTTTAGCCGCGCCCAGTTCTCTGCTGGATTTCATGATGCGAACAGGGCATACCGCCTGAATAGGGCGCTGTCGTGATGTGATGATATGCGCTTCGAGATATTGGAGCTCTGCATCAGGGCGTGAATCACTGCGGCCCCCCGTTCACCGGCGACGCGGCCGACCTCGTCCGTGAGGAATCCACCGAGGCCGAGGCCGCGAGCCGCCGGGTCGGTGGCGAGCGTCTTCAATATGATTCGCGGGAACCCCGGCGGCGCGCAGGGGTCGCTGAATGCAAAAACGAATGCGACCAATCGGTCATGATCGTCGTGCGCCAGACGAACGAGTTCAGGATCCAACAGCGGGCGTATGGCCTCGTATCTCATTCGGAACTCCGCGAACGAGATCGGCGTGTAGAACGGATTGGCGGCAAACGCGGCCAGGCTGAGCTCGAAGATCCCGCGAAGCTCCGCGTCGAAGGCTCCGGGATCCAGCCCGCGAACGCGGATCCCGCGCTCCAGTAGTCGCACGGCGGCGAAATCTGATCCCCCGACAGGGCTCGCCAGCACCAGTCGACTTTCGTAGCTAATCGTCGGCTGGAACCCCGCTGAACGGAAGTGATCCGGGTAGTCGGGCGGGTTCCACGGCTCTGAGAGGAACGGCGGAGTGCCCTGGGGATCTTCGGCCGCCGCCCTGAGTGCGAGGCGATACCGTCCCCAGGTGCTCCCGTTCATGGGACCGATTACACAGCGGGCACCAGCGCCATAAAGAGCCTTACGGGCACTTCTGAGCAGTTCCGCGCCCGCCCCTGCATCGGTGGCCTCGTACCAACCGACGAACCCGGCCGGCGGGTGTGCAACCGACATATCCTCCGCTATCCCTATGGCCAACCGAGCGACCGGGGCGCCGCCCTGGTGGGCGAACATCGCCCGCAGCCCAGGTGGGGGTGCTGAATCGTCGACCAGGGGATATCGGAGTGCGTCCCGAACTGCCCGCCAGTCGCCCGCGCGGGCGCTCGCATCGTCCACCGTCTCGATCCGCGGTTCAATGCTCATGCTATGCCTGAAGCAAGCCCAGGAGGTGCAGCGGGAGAACGACTGCGGCCGCGAGCGCGGAGCACAGGGCTTGCAATCGCGCGTCCCACGGCTGAGTATGCGGCCATATCGACCAGCGGGAAATTAAGCTGTAGAGACCCAGGGCGAGAGTACAAAGTCCCGCCGCCAGAACGGCGTCCCAGGGCCGTACGCCTCGCTCTCCCACAAGCAATCCTACGGGCACCACGGCAAGTAATCCGACCGCGACGGCCGACACCCAGTGGCCGGGGCGGAAGGTTTCAGCCCAGGGCGTCTGATCGAGGAAAACGAGCGACAGAATCGCCAGGTGAGCGGCAATTGTGCCCAGGTAAAGGGGGTAAAAGGGATCAGCCTCGCGGAAGGTGGGGTTGGCGAGAACGGTCTCGAAGATATTGTTGAGAACAAACCAGGCGCTGGCCACGAGGCTGGTGTAGAAAACCGCCAGAACCTGATAGCGGGCGTCGGGGCGCGAAGCATCGGAACCGAAGCGCTGGAATATCACCCAGAAAACAGCCAACGCCACAGTTGGCGCCAGGATCCAGCGCGGCCCACCAAGGCTCCAGGCACCGTAAAAGAAGATACTCGCCGCCACCGTCCCGCTCGCCGTCAGGAGCCTGGATCTCCAGACCAGAACGACCAGCAGGGCGATGATTGCGAGTTGACTGGCGATCTGTAGCGCGATGAATTCGGCGGTCTTCGGGGTCATCTTCAGCAGCAACAGGAAGGTGCCGAGCGGAACGACCAGGTTATCCGCACCGCGCACACTTATCGCTTCGAACGAGGTCACGAGGAGCGCGATCTGGAGCGCGATAAGAACCCCGACGCCACGACCCACATCGGTCATGAGCAGCAGCGGGAGGTGTACGGCGAAGAATGTGGTCAGGAAGAAGACGGCTGAGCCCTCCACACTCCGACGATCTCGCTCTACGGCGTATATGGCGCGACCGTACGTCGTTCCGATCAGGGCGGCGAGGGCATCAGAGAGCATCAGTACCAGCACGGAGATCAGATAAAAGACCGGCTGGTCGTGTCCGAACAGGAACAGCAGGTAGATGGAGATAGGGAAGTAGAGCCCACCGTCTGATTGTCGAGTGACCCCGTGCACACTCTTGAGCTCACCAGCGTGCCGTGAAAGCAGGATAATCGCGGCGAAGACGGAACCGAGTGCCAGGACCGTCCAGTGCGAATGGAGCACCCAGGGGAGCGTCAGCGATACCAATCCGCCGCCAAGATGCACCGCCTTGCGGGTCCATTCGGGTGGCGGATTGCCGAACTTCCGCCAGAGCTCCGCCGCCCCAAAGACCATCACGAACATCGCTGCGATGACGGCCGCTCGTACTAATTCGTTGGCCGGGAGGCTCATTCGGCCAACACCTCGTCGATATGCAATTCCCCGTAGAACCACGCCTGGTCGCGAGCGTGAAGCTCTCGTGCTGTCTCGTGGAGCGGCCGAACCCGCGAAGCCAGTTCGGGCGGACAGGCACGGGGGGCAACCAGATTCCAGTAAACCAGGCGTGCCAGCGGGCGAGCGCGGTTCAGGAGAGCTTCATAGACGGAGGCGTGCTCGACAGGGTCCATATACTCGAAGATATCGGAGAGATTGAACCCGTCGAAATAGCCGCCGGTCTCGTCGACACTGCCGCGAACGAGCCGTATTCTATCAAGGCGATCGCTGATCAGAGCTCGGTTTTCGGGGCGGAGGTAGCTGGGGAGCGCCTCCGGTACGAAGTTCCCCGTCATGATGTAGGCGAGGTACGGATTCGTTCGCACCGGCAGATCTACCAACGCATGCCGCGTGCGCTCGAGTATCCGGTCGCCGACTGAACCCTCAACATGGTCGAAGAAGGCCGGGTCGCGTCCGAGGCGACCCATGACAATGCGGCTGAAGAATAGTCGGAAGACGAAGCGCCACCTCGCGGTATTCCACGTCTCTTCGTAGAAGCTGCGCTGCTGATCCATGGCCCGAGCTTCACGCAATGCCTCGATCACTCGACGCGAGTGCACTAATGGAAGAATTCGGCGGCGGAATGTGCGAAGATACCTTTCGAACCGGCCGGCGTGGATTATCCCCTCCTCGATGGCCGCGGAATGCGCATCCCAGAATGTCCTGGCCTCCGGGCTGAGGCTCCCCCGTAGCTGATGGTAAGTACGGCTTCGGTCCACCTGATCGTAAACTCCGAGGAACCCCAACAGGTCTTCGTGGTCGAGATCTCGAAATGCGGCGATCCGGAGCTCGAGGCAGGCCAGCTGCGCGGGGTTCAGGTCTACGGCTATCACCTCGGCAGGATCGAGGGTGAGAAGCGCCAGTACATTGTCACCCGCTGAGCTGATCGAAAGTAATCGTCCATCCGTGGCGACGGGCCGCAATGCGTCGCAGAGTACGTCGGCATCCTCCCAGACGCTCGCGTAGCGGAGAGCATTCCACGCCACCCGCTCGCGGACGCCTGTCGACCTTTCAGACATCCAGCCGCCTGACAACCCCTGTTGTGCCGTCCATCTCCACGATATCGCCGTCCTGCAATGTGGAAAGAAGAGCGGGGATCGCCACCACACAGGGCAATCCGACCTCGCGGGCGACAATGGCGGAGTGGCTCAGGAGGCTGCCGCGCTCGACCAGGAGCCCCTCTGCGGTGGGGAAGAGCAGCGTCCAGCCCGGATCGGTGCGCTCGGCGACGAGAATGTGGCCTTTTAAGTTGCCGGCGTCGCGCGGGTCCCGGACAATGCGCACCGGCGCGCGGACCAGACCCGGACAGCAACCCAGCCCGCGCAAAATACCTTCGCCTGGCCCGTCTGCCGGGTCGGCGGGCGTAGGAATTTGCCAGTGACCGAGCTCCACGGGGCCGATCGACTCGAAACGATCCGGGGGTGCGGACTCCTGCTCGTGCCGATTCCATTCCTCGCGCCGCAGGGCGATCAGTGCTCGAAGGTTGCTCATGGTGGATGTGCCGTGCACATAATCGAAGACCTCTTGTACCGTCAGGTAGAAAATGTCGCGCGGGTTATCCACTAGCTCATTACGAGTTAGATGGTGTCCGAGTCCGAGGAAGATACGCCGGACGGTCCCGAATACACGGGTCCTTTCGAAACGCAGGTTCTCCCGGTCGCGTACCCGTGCACGCGCTCCTGAAAGGACAATTCCGAACACGCGACGGCGAACACCCCCCATCTGCCCCACCCGCTCAGCGGCAGCGCGCCGAACCTCCAGCTGCTTCGTGGGGTCGAGCGGCGCCGCACTCACCGCGATGTATCCACGGATGGTCTTCAGAAGGAAAGAAGGATCTTCCCGGAGTGTGATGGTTTCCAACTTCAACTCGTTTGCGCAGCGGTCACCGAACTTTGCGAGATAGGCTTGAAGGTTACCGAAGAACGGAGCGCAAGCAGGATCGGCGGCGAGCTGCTTCCACAGCTCTTCGTCATTCTGTTGCTGCGAAAACTTCTCTGAGAGTGTGGGGTCGGCGACCACGTTCTCCGCCATCTCCACGATGAGCCGTGAGGGCTCGACGGAGATGATCCCGCCCTCGTGGATCAGAAGGTCGTTCATCAGTGTGGGCGGTTCGTCCGGAAGCCATCGTTCAATCAACCGGCTCAGCAGCCCGAACCAGATCATCGCGAAGAAATCGTTTACCAGTGGCGTCTGCCAGTGCCGCAGAAGCTCGTCCTCGAGCCGCTGGTAGAGATCGACCAGGCGGTCCGCCGACCATGTGGTGAGGTCCTCCTTGGCCAGCGGGGAGATTACGCTGTCCACATGCGCGTGAAAGGCGGGAACACCCGTCCTGAGCCGTCGATTCTCACGCACAAGCCGATAGACCATCCGCAGCAGTCGACCCGCGTCCTTAACTTTTCCAGTAGTGACGACGGGCGACGGCTCGTGCTCCAGCTTCTCCTGCACCCCCATCATCCTCTCCATGAAGCCGCGGTTCACCCTGTATCCCGGGAGCAGTGCAAGCACGCGATACCAGTGAAGCAGGTTGTAGTACACTCGCCCCCGTACCAGCCCGAGCATATTGGCGAATATCCGCCGGTTCTGGTCCACCACTCGATCGCTCACGCCCATCAAAACGCAGAATTGACGGTAGACCTCCTCGTACACACTTCGAGCGAAACTGAAAGTGAGGGGCGAAGTTACGCCGGAGTAGCTCTCGATGATATTGCTATTGTCCCAGACCCGCCGCACACCTGCGTTTGGCGGTGCGTTCCCGAGGGTTGTGATGGGTCGCGTCTGGAGGATCAGGAGGCGACGAGCAGGCCCTCCGGTGTCGATGAGCGCCCACTCAACATCTTGCGGCTGCCCGAAAGCTTCGCCGAGGCGGTGCGCGCACCCTGCGATCTCGATGGTTTCCGCCTCGGTCAGGGAGCTTGAAGAACGCAGGTCGTGCGGAACCGGCTCTGTCCAGGTGCCGCCGTCCGGTCCGAGACGCACAGCCGACGCTTTATCCGCCAGAATGACGGTGACGGTTGGGGGACGATCGGCACTCTGGTGAATCCGAAACGTATCCGCGTCCAGCTCGCCGCTGACCAGGCCTTCGCCGAGGCCGTACACCGCCGTGACTACCGTTACGTCAGTCTGTCCGGTTACCGGGTCGGCGCCGAAAGCGACACCAGAGACCGCGGGGTCTACCATAGCCTGGATGATCACGCCCATCCGTATCGTCTGTCCCCCTCCATAAGCTACGGCGTGCGGGTTGAATGCGGAGGCCCATACCTTCAGGATCGCATCGGAGAGATCCGCTTCGCGTACGCCGAGCACGGAATCGAATTGCCCGGCGAACGATACCTCTTTGCCATCCTCCCCAACGGCCGACGAGCGCACCGCTAGCAGGCTTCCCGTGAGTTCCGTCTCGCGGAGCCCTGCGGCGACCTCGGCCAGAAAAGCAGCCGGGAGCTTTGTCCGCAGCACCTCGGCCTGACGCTCGACAGCACCTTCGGGCGTACAGGGGACCGGTCGATCGGTAGCAACCAGACGGTCGAACGCATCCGATCCGATTACCAGCCACGGCGGTGTCTTCACTCCGAGGCCTGCCAGCCGCGCCAGATTGTGGGCCTTCCCGCCCACCTCACTGGCAGACGGAATCGCCTCACCTGGACGGTAGATGATGATCCGGGATGGACGAGAATTGCTCATTCAGCTGATTGCGCGCAGTGCGAGCTGTCCGATTCCGAGCAGGAGATACATCGCGATAGTCCACATGCCGCTCGCCGCCTCCACCCGGGTCGCCCACCTCGCGCTACCCGTCTGAAGGAAGCGCAGGGCAGGGAGCACGGCTATGATCGCGAAGCCCGCCAGGAGCAATGTCTCCAGGAGTCCACCGCCCACGTAACTCAGCGCTTTCCAGGCGGTGAGGCCGGTGAACACAAGCGTGGCGATCCAGATGATCGGAGCCAGGCGAACTCCCCAGGCTTTGGTATAGGTGTCTACCCCGGGCCGCTCGGCGCTAGCCGGCCGGATCTTACGACCGATCTCTACCACGATGCCGTTGAGATATGTCAAAGCCAGAAAGAACCAGAGGGCGTGTGGCGGCTCAACATCCGCGGCGAGCCAGTCGAGCCCGGTGGTGTACGCATCGATGAGGGGTAAAATGGCCATGTGGCTGAGCAGGTAGGCCGCCGGGTGCGCCTTCAGCCACTCTCCGATGAAGAACTCGCGTGTCATCAGGGCGGCGTATGCCGCCACGACGAGAATCGCCCATAGGAGCATCGGTTCGATCAGCGCGTTCAAAGCGACCGCGATCAACAGCATCACGCCGCCTACCTGACGCAACTCGGCCAGGGTAACCAGACCACGTGGTACCGGCAGCTCCGGCCTGTAGGCGCGGTCCAGGGCGGCATCCTTGTGCTCGTCGAGAATCCGCAGCCAGACGAAAAAGACGAGCGCGGTAAAAGCGCCGACAGCGAACCGGTCCAGCGGGATCCAGCCCGGAGCGCCGCGCGCCAGGCGAGAGTAAGTCGCGGCCGAAGCGCTGAAGACGAGCACCATAGGTACGTACATCGCCAGCGGAAAGCGTTCCTGCTGGTATATCCATAAGCGCTCCCATAGCGGTGGAGATTCCGCTATCATGGAATAGGTCTACCCAGCCGGCGGTGGGCCTGAGCGAACTCCCCCGCGCACAGGGCGCCCACGATGGAAACCTCTCCCGCGAGAGCTGTGGCGGCACAGATCTCAGCGAATCTGCCGGCCTTCCCGTCGCCCACACATTCCAGAATGCCGAGGCACTCCAGTGCTGTAGGGAGCCTCGTACCGCCGCCAACCGTACCGACGATCAGATTAGGGAGAGTGAGCGAGCAGTACAGATCTCCATCGTGTACTTCGAAGCGGGTTATTCCGACGGTAGCTTCGCTCACACAGGCCATGTCCTGCCCACACGCCAGGAAGAGCGCCGCGATCCCGTTGGCCACGTGACCACTCACTCCGATCGATCCGGTGTGTACGCCCGCTACGAAGCTCATGCGCCAGTAATCGCACATTCGTTCGGGAGTGGTACGTAATCCGCGTTCGACGAGCCGCCGCGGGATGAGCGCCTCCGCGGTGACATTCCGGCCGCGGGTCTGCATGAAGCTCAGCGCCGTAGCCTTTTTATCGCCCGACATATTGGATTCCAGGAACCAGTAACGCGGCTGTACGGGGCTGCGATTCACAATGTCCTCGCACAACGCCGCGGTTATTACCGTCACCATGTTCTGCCCGGCCGCATCTCCCGTGTGGTAGGCGAAGATGAGGTACACGTGATTGCCGTCCACGTGCGTCATCATATCCAGGAGTCTGCCGTGACGAGACTGCCCCTCGGCGATAGTACGGAAATGTTCGGCCTCTCCGACTGCCCAGATAGCGAAATGCGCCGCGTCTGCCAGGCTGTCGAAAACGAATCCCGGCGCCCGCTGGACCTGCTCGGCCGTCAGCAGGCAGATGGCGCCGCCCGCGAGCGAGATGAGCCGTGCACCGCGATCATAACTCGCTACCAGCGCACCCTCGGAAGTGGCCAGCGGGAGATAGAAGTCGCCATTCGCGTGCAGCCCATTGATACGCAGCGGACCTGCGAGCCCAACGGGAACCTGGGCCATCCCTATGTAATTCTCCACGTTCCCGCGCAGAAACTCGGGAGGCGGTGGCCGATCTGTTCCGGCGAGGTGCGGCACTTCGATGTTACGTCCACGCAAGAACGCGAGACGCGCTTCCTGTGCATCCTCGCTCCATCTGAACGGTTGGGGAACGCGCGGTGGAAGCGGGCGGTCCGACGCAGAGGTAGTGGTGAGGTGTCGCTTCAGCGCCTCAGGGTCGCGGTCGCCGATCTGGCGATCCATGATCTCACGGGCGCGCTCACGGGGAATCGGCATGGCCTTCGTTGAGCGAGTAACTTCAGCAGGGCGAGAAGGATATCCATTTTATCGCATCTCGGCCGTGGGTGCCATAGGATCCTCGATGCGTCCCTGTGTTGCCCCGCGGCGCTTCAGCCCGTAATTTTCGCCAACTAATCTACCAAGTCGCACGTACGGCTGGCACGCTCAGCCTCCCCAGAAAGCCGCAGAAATGATTCGACCCTCGACTCGATGGTTCGCAATATTTACGGCCGTTACCCTCCTCGGAGCCGGCCAGACAGTAGCTCAGACCGCGCCCCCATCACCCGAAGAGTTCCTCGGCTACAGCCTTGGCGAGCACTTCACGGGCTACGAAAGCGTTCAGGAGTACTCTGAGGCGCTCGCGGAGGCCTCGCCGCTCGTGGAATACGTCCCGTACGGTGTGACCCCGGAGCGGCGAGAGCTTTTCCAGCTCGTGATAGCCTCCCCAGAGCACCGCGCGCGCTTGCCGGAGATCCTCGCGGCCAACCGGGAGTTGACTCTCCCCTCCACGAGCGAGAGCCGCGCAGCGCAGATAGCGGCAACCAACCCTGCGATCGTCTACTTCAGTTACGGCGTGCATGGGAATGAGAGCTCATCGAGCGAAGCGGCACTCTGGACCGCCTGGGACCTCGCCAGCGGAGCTCCCGAGGTCGCGGGCGTCCTCGAGTCGGCGGTCGTGATCATCGATCCCGTCACCAATCCGGACGGCCGGGCGCGATACGTGAGCTGGTACCGGTCGGTGGTGGGCGATGTGCCGAACGCTGATCCCGATGCGCGCGAGCATAGCGAGCCGTGGCCGGGCGGGCGATACAACCATTTCTATTTCGACCTCAACCGCGACTGGGCGTGGGGCACGCAGCCCGAAACCCGGGCGCGGCTCGCGACCTGGGATAAGTGGAATCCTCAAGTGCACGTGGATTTCCATGAGATGGGCTACAACTCCAGCTATTTCTTCTTCCCGGCCGCCGATCCTATCAACCCGATCTATCCCGAGTACATTCTGGACTGGAGTGCGCGCATCGGGCAGGGGAACGCGGCGGCGTTCGATTCTAACGGTTGGGCCTATTTTACGGGCGATAACTACGACTTCTTCTATCCGGGCTACGGGGATACCTGGCCTGGGCTGACCGGCGCGATCGGGATGACCTATGAGCAGGGTGGAAGCGGCTCGGCCGGGCTGGCGGTCGAGACGAGTTCGGGCGACACTCTCACCCTTGCTGAGCGTGCGACCCACCACTGGGTCGCTGGACGCGCGACGCTCAGAACCGTCGCCCAGGGGAAGAACGATCTACTCCTTTCCTACGCGGCTGGGCAGCGCGCGATTGGCCTCGACGAGCCGGATGTTCTACTGGTCCCGGGTGAGGACGAGTCGCGTATCCGCGCGCTGGTGGATCACCTAAAGCGCCAGGGCATTCAAGTCGTCCATGCAGCATCCTCTTTCGATGCGGATGCCGAGGCGTACCCGGGTTATGAGGATCGCAACGATTTCCCGGCGGGAACCTACCTTGTGCCTGCGCGCCAGCCACGCGGCCGACTCGCCACCACGCTGCTCCAGCCCAATACAGAGTTGACCGCGGAGTTTTCCTACGATATCAGCGCCTGGTCGCTTCCATACGCTTACGGCGTCGAGGCGCACCAGGTCGAATCGTCGCCTGATGGAGATTGGACGGAGGTACCCGCGGCATCCGGCGAGCCGGCGGATGTGTCGGCACCTGTAACCGCGTATGGTTATCTGGTGCTGCCGGGATACGCCACCGCAGAGGGTATCGTAGATTATCTCGAGCTGGGCGGCGACGTGCGCGTGATCACCGACGAAACCACTATCGCCGGCCGCGAATGGCCATACGGGACGTGGTTTCTTCCTACTGGTTCGAGTGCCACAGCGCGGCAGCGAGTGACCGCGGCCGGTCTCGGCGCGCACGTCACGCCTGTCGCTTCCGGGCTAAGCACGGACGGTGTCGACCTCGGCAGTAGCGCGGTAGAGGTCGTGGACCTCCCGAACGTTGCCGTGCTGACGGGTGAGGGTGTGTCGCCGCTTTCGTTCGGCGCACATCGATTTTTCCTCGAACGGCGTCTGGGTCTGCCTTTTGACGCGATCCTCGTGGCCGATGTGGGTCGAACGGATCTGCACGAGTACGATGTTATCGTGATTCCCGAGGCGTCCGGTCTGGATGACAGCGGACAGGAGGCGCTCGCT
>DASSKB010000122.1:0-4114 GCA_035690925.1 Longimicrobiaceae bacterium | reverse complement strand
ATCGCCTCCGCTCCGCCGAGCCGCGCGAGGAGCTTGTAGGCGATGTTGGCGGCATTGAGGTCAGGAAAGATCAGTACATTGGCGGGCCCGTCCAGCGAGTTGAACGGGTACTCGCGCTGTCTGAATTCCGGCAGTACCGCGGCCTCCACCTGCATCTCGCCATCGATGCTGAGCTCGGGGCTCATAGCTTTCACTATCTCTGTCGCGCGGCGAACCTTGTCGGATTCGGCGTGGCGGGCCGAGCCGAAGTTGGAGAAGGAGAGCATGGCGACCTGCGGCTCGATGCCGAGCTGCTTGACGAATCCGGCGGCCAGCATGGCTATCTCGGCGAGCGTGCCCGCGTCAGGATCGATGTTGACGGTGGTGTCCGCGAAGAATAGCAGCTGCTTCTCGAGCACCATCATGTAGAGACCGGCGACGTGGTTCACCGTTGGGTTCGTGCCGATAGTTTCCAGAGCGGGCCTGATAGTCTCGGGATAGTACATGTCCTCGCCGGCGACGAGACCGTCGGCATCTCCCTCCCGAACCATCATGCATCCAAAAGTTACGGGTTGGCGCATTCGCTCACGTGCTTCCGAAAGGGTCGCGCCTTTCCTCTGGCGGCCGCGGTAGAACTCCTGGGCGTACCGCTCCTGCCGGTCTTCGTCGTCCTGCGGATCGACGAGCGTTATCCCCTCCAGAGAGATCCCCAGTGCGTCGGCTTGTTTCTTAATGCGCTCTGTACGCCCGAGAAGCATGGGCTTAGCGATCCCTTCTTCCTTGACGCGGACGGCGGCGCGGATGATTCGCTCGTTCTCGCCCTCCGGGTACACGATCCGGCGCGGGTCCTGCCTTGCGCGATTGACTATCCCGCGCATGACTTCACGGCCGCGGCCGAGCCGGGATTCCAGGTTCTCCGCGTAGCGCTCGAGGTCGATGCTCATACGTGCGACCCCGGTCTCTATGGCGGCGCGCGCGACGGCTGGCGCCACCCAGAGCATTATGCGCGGATCGAACGGCTTGGGGATGAGGTAATCGGCGCCGAACCTGAACCTCTCGTCCTTGTACGCCCGCTCGACGGCCTCGGGTACGTCCTGCCTGGCCAGCGTCGCGAGCGCGTGGGTCGCCGCTAACTTCATCTCGTCGTTTATGGTCCGGGCGCGTACGTCCAGTGCGCCGCGGAAGATGAACGGGAATCCGAGAACGTTGTTTATCTGATTGGGATAATCACTCCGGCCGGTCGCGGTGATGGCTTCTGGCCTGACGGCGAGCACATCTTCCGGCATTATTTCCGGGTCGGGATTGGCCAGCGCGAATACGATAGGCCTTTCACCCATGGACGCCACCATTTCCTGCGTAACGGCGCCTGCTACCGAGAGGCCGACAAAAACATCGGCACCGCGCATCGCGTCCGCCAGCGTGCGGAGCGGGGTGTCACTGGCAAAGCGCGCCTTGTACTTATCGAGGCCTTCGCGGCCCGAGTGGATGACGCCCTTGCTGTCGGCCATGATGATGTTCTCGCGCCTTACGCCGAGCAGAACATAGTGTTCGGCGGTTGCTATGGCGGACGCGCCAGCGCCGGAGAATACGACCCTGATCTCCGCCATCGCCTTGCCGGTTATCTCCAGGGCGTTGAGGAGCGCGGCGCCGGAGATTACCGCTGTCCCGTGCTGATCGTCGTGGAAGACCGGGATCTCCAGCCGCTTCTTGAGCTCGTCCTCGATGTAGAAGCATTCTGGACCCCGGATATCCTCGAGGTTGATCCCACCAACCGTTGGCTCGAGCATTTCGCAGAAGCGGATCACCTCATCGGGATCCGTCGTATCTATCTCGAGGTCGAAGACATCGATATCCGCAAATCGCTTGAAGAGCACGCCCTTGCCCTCCATTACTGGCTTGGAGGCGAGCGCGCCCAGGTTGCCGAGGCCGAGTACCGCGGTACCGTTGGAGACCACCGCCACCAGGTTGGCGCGGGCAGTGTACAGAAAAGCGTTGTCCGGGTCGGCGGCAATCTCGAGGCACGGGTCGGCCACCCCAGGCGAGTACGCTAGCGATAGATCGTGAGCGGTCAGCGCTGGCTTGGTGGGCACCACTGAGATCTTGCCGGGCCTGCCAGAGCTGTGATAGTCGAGCGCGTCCTGACGATATGAGGACATCGTAAACGATTCCCTGGGATCATTGATTTTGAAATTTGGTAAGCGAATAGCGTACCCAACGCCGCCAGGCGTGTCAAGCGCGTGCTTGACGCGTCGGGCCAGGGCGCGGAGATTGCAAATGTTTGCAATCTCGACGGTTCCGAGCTTTTCAACCTTTACCAGACGCCTCCCATCCCCCTCCGATTGCGATTGTCGACGGCCGGCGTCCTGCCGATTCTGATCCTCGTTTGCAGCATAAATCCGGGCTCCGCGGCGGCGCAGGGAGCCGCGGAAGCGTGCGGCAATGGCACGATATCGTCCATCTTCGTCGACAACCATTCGGTTTTCAACCTTTCCGACCCCGACCTGGACGATCAGTTCTCGTGGGCGTACCGGCTGGCGAACTCGCTTCATATCCGGACGCGCGAGGATGTCATACGGAGGGAACTGCTGTTCGAGCAGGGGGATTGTTACGATCCTGAAATCCTACGCGAATCCGAACGAGTACTCCGTGGAGCGGATTATCTCGCCGATATCGACATATTCGGCGTTCGCCAGGCAGACGGAACAATCCACGTTATAGTTGATACGCAGGACGAATGGTCCACCAGGATAGAACCGCAGTTCGAGTCGCGGGGAGGCCTCTCGTTCGCGGGGCTGAAGGTGCGGGAAGAGAACCTGCTGGGCTACGGCCGCGACGTGAGTGCGTTCTACGGCATGTCGAAGGAGGAGAGGGTGTACGGCATATCGTACTTCACGCCGCAGCTCTTCGAGACCAGATGGGACTCGGGCATTCGCGCTGAGAAGACGCCGGTCGGAAGCCTCTTCAGCCAGACCCTGGCTCGTCCGTTCGTGGGTCAGGCCGGCCGCTGGGCCTTTCGCCAATCGCTCCGCCATGTCGACCACTACTTCGAGTATTTCACGGAAGAGGATGGCGAGCTGGTGGGGATCTGGTTCCCGGAGCAGCGCCGCTCATTCGACGTGGGAGGAGTCTTTCGGTGGGGAAGCCGCCGCAACGACAGGACGCTGCTCGGCGCCGCCCTGACCGGCGAATGGATATCGTATCCAGAAGGGGCACGTTACGTACCTGACGAGGACACCGAGAGGATCGGTCCGCCGCCGGTTCCGCCATTTCCTATGGACTCGATATCGAGTGTTCGCCTGACCCTGCTCACCGGCCAGCGGAATGTCTACTTCGTCAGGCGCGAGGGGCTGAACACGCTGCGCGGTACCGAGGACGTACGTCTGGGTGTGGAGACGGAGTTGGGTATCGCACCCAGCCTACCCGGGATATCGTCGGACCACGACCTCGCGCTGAATTTCGGTATCTATGTGGCTGGCGATCCGGGCGCGGGGTTCCTGATTGGTGGTGATTTCAACATCGAGGGTCGCAGGGATTACGAGAGCGATGGCAACGAGCACGAGTGGCGCGATGTGTTCGCCCAGCTGGATGGTTGGGGCTACTGGCGTCCATCGCCCGAGTCGTCACACACCTTCGTGGCGGCTTTTTCAGCTGTGGGCGGGTGGCACACCGGGGTGCCATTCCAGCTGACGCTCGGTAGGGATGCGGGGCTGCGCGGTTACCCGCGGCACATCGCGCCCGGCGGGCAGCGGGTGGTAGCATCGGTCGAGCATCGCGCATATCTGGGATGGCCATATCCCGAGCTTTTCGACCTCGGATCGGTGGTGTTCGCGGATGTGGGGCGGATCTGGGCGGGCGATGCTCCGTTCGGGGTCGATTCACCCGCGCGCGCGGATGTCGGGGTGGGGCTGAGGGCCGCATTCCCGCCCGGGTCACGTCAGACGTTCCGGCTGGATGTGGGCGTGCCGGTGCGATCGGGTGTCGGGTGGGGGGATGTGGTCATCTCGATAGGCGTGGAGCAGTTGATCGGCAATGAGGCCGCCACGCGGGACTCTCAGCTGCGCCGCAGTGCCCGCCAGGGAATTTCGACCTCACTGTTTACATATCCGAACTGACGATGGTAACAGTCTACAGAGCA
>DASSKB010000121.1:0-44387 GCA_035690925.1 Longimicrobiaceae bacterium | reverse complement strand
CCTGGACGGGCACCTCCGGTTCCGTGCGGATTCCGCGGAGCACGAGCTTACCGCGGGTGAGGTTCTGTTCTTCGGGCCGGGCGATGCCAACGATATCCGGGCCGAGCGTGAAAGTGCCCTTCTCATAACCATTTCCGCCGTTGGCGATGACGACAGGACGCCTGTACAGTAGGGTGGAAGAAGCTTGCTTTTAGCCGCTCGAAAGCGTAATATTGGGAGAGTCAACCCACCATAATCGAGTAGATCTCCTCAGCCGGTCCATCCATTGAAACCTCAACGACACGCCGCAATTCTGGACGTTGTTCGGGTGGAGCGGGTATCTTCGCAGGAGATGCTACGCGAACTGCTCGGGATGCGCGGATTCGATGTCGCTCAGGCGACCCTTTCGCGCGATGTTCGTGAGCTGGGCCTCATAAAGGTACCCGACGACACGGGCGGCTCAGTATACATGGTCCCTCCTCACGTAACGGACCCCACGCCCGCGCTGCGACGTCTCCTACCCGCGCTCTTTCTGGGTGCCGACGGAGTCGGGAACCTCATGGTTATCAAGACACTGACGGGCGGAGCGCAGCCGATCGCGGTGGCCATCGACTGGGAGGAATGGCCCGAGGTGGTCGGAACCATCGCTGGCGACGACTCGATCCTTCTGATCCTCCGTGAAGCGAGTCATCTCGCCTCCATCACACGCCGCCTGAAAGACCTCGCGGGGATTTCCTGAATAAGCCACGTGAGTCTCCACGCGCGCCGGCCCTGCTGACAACGGGCCCTTCTCTCTGGACACCGCTGCAGGGCGCGACCGCGGCGGGTGGTACCATCGTCGCGCTCGAAGCCCTGGCACTCGCGTCGTTCGAGGCGCGGCCGGGGGATGCGCTCTTCGTGATCGTGGTCCTCTACTGCGCTTACCGCGGTGGGATGAGGGCCGGCATGCCGGCCGCCCTCCTCGCGATTGCCTACCTCTGCTATACATACGCCGTCCACCCCGAACTGCACGGCACAGGCAACGACGGACTGTGGCACCTCATTGCCGGATCGCTCGCTACTCTGCTTTCAGCGCTCCTGATGGGCCAGATCCGCGATCGCTTCGATCTCCTCCTGGACACCGAGCGCACCTCCCGGATTGAGGCGGGCAACGCCGCAATTCAGACCAAACAGATTCTGGACAATATCGCCGACGGCTTCGTGGCTATGGACCACGAATGGCGCTTCACATATGTGAACCGTGCCGCGGAACGGCTCATGAACAGGCGCGCTGAAACTCTTATCGGCAAAGATGCGCGTACAGAGTTTCCCCAGACGGACTCGATGTTCTACGACCAGTACCTGGAGGCATTCCGTACCGGGCGACCCGTGGAGTTCGAAGCGCCGTCCCTCCTGGTAGATGCCTGGTTCAAGGTGCACGCATACCCCGCCGAACAGGGCCTGCTCGTCTACTTCAGGGATATCTCCGAGCAGAAGAAGACCGAAGATAGACTCCGCGGGATGTCTATGGTCGACGATCTCACCGGTCTGTACAACCGCCGCGGATTCTTCGCACTGGCCGAGCAGCACTTCAAACTTGCCGAGCGCAACGACCGCTCGCTCCTTCTTATCTTCGCCGACCTGGATAGCCTCAAGGAGATCAACGATAGTCATGGTCACCGCTGCGGTGACCAGGCGCTCTACGAGATCGCGGGTATCCTGAGCCACTCCTTCCGTGACTCCGATACCATCGCGCGCATCGGTGGCGACGAGTTCGCCGCCCTCGCCGCCGAGACAGCCGAAGGTGCGGCCGAACAGCTGGTCGAGCGGATACGCGAGCGGGTGGGCGAACGCAACGAACGCGGTGACCTGCCGTACGAGCTTTCCTTGAGCATTGGCGTCGCGTCGTTCTCACCCGAGAACCCCTGCACTATCGACGAGATGCTCGCCGAGGCCGATCGCCGCATGTACGCTGAAAAACGCATCCGGCACGGTAACCCACCAGATTCAACCGGGTTGTAGCTGTCGCCCAGGCGGCCAGCCCTCCAGCACGTAGCAACCCAGCCCCCACTCCGACCCGCCTACGCGCACGCCCGTGCGTGAATAATTTCCCATTGAGGTGGTTGACTTCCCAAAGTCTGCGATTATATTGGTCGTCCCATGAATGGATATTCTCGTATTGCTGTCGGTGTGTTTGGCGCTACCGGCTATGCTGGCCGTGAGCTTTTGCGGCTTATCGTGGGTCATCCTTGTGTATCTCTGGCGTTCGCTACGTCCGAGAGTGAGGTAGGCCAGGCGACCGACAACGGCTGCACCTTTATTCATGTAGATGATGCCGAGGTCGCAGATTGTGACCTGATCTTCTCCTGCCTTCCGCATGGGAGATCAGGCTCGCATGTGCGGCGGGCGCGAGCGGCGGGCGTGCGGGTTATAGACCTTTCGGACGAGTTCAGGGTGGCCGGGACGAGCGACGTTGATACGGCCGTCTACGGGCTTTCTGAGCTGCATCGGGAAGAGATCCGCGGAGCGGGGTTAATTGCCAACCCAGGGTGTTACCCGACCGGGGCCATCCTCGCGCTCGCGCCGGCTATTCGCGCGGGCATCGTCGGCGGCCCGGTAATAATCGATGCGGCGTCGGGTGCGACTGGCGCGGGGCGATCGCCGAAACGCGAGCTGCTGTTCGCCGAGGTGTCTGAGAATTTCAGCGCTTACGCCCTGGGTAATCGGCACCGCCACCTCGCGGAGATGCGGGATCAGGTGGATCGCCTCGCGAGCGGCCCGACGCCTGAGCTGATCTTCACGCCTCACCTGCTCCCGGTGAAGCGCGGCATCCTGAGTACCATCTATGTTCCGCTGAATACCACCATAACGGAAAGCGCAGCCTGGGAAATGTGGACAGGTGCATATAGCGAAGAGCCGATGATCGAGGTCGTACCCGGCCGTATCCCATCTCTGAAGGATGTGGTGGGCACCAATCGAGTAGCCATCGGCGTTGCGGTGGTGGATGGTGTATCGTCTCCGCTCCTCACTGTGGTTGCGGCGGTGGACAATCTCCTGAAGGGGGCATCGGGGCAGGCCGTCCAGAACATGAACCTGATGTTCGGGTGGGACGAGAGGCTGGGGCTGCCATGTTAGTAGATGCAACGGTCGTGAAGATCGGCGGTCGTGAGCTCGACGACGAGCGTTGGGTCGGACAGCTGACCGAGCTACTCGTCGCCCGGGCACGGCCGCTGGTGCTGGTACACGGCGGCGGGCAGGAGATAAGCGAAGTGCAGCGCGCTCTCGGCGCGGAGCCCGAGTGGCGCGATGGCCTCCGGGTGACCACACCGGCCGCACTGCGGGCCACCGCTATGGCGCTTTCCGGAACGGTCAACAAGCGAATCGTGAGCGCCCTCATAGGCGCGGGCGTGGAGGCGGTGGGGATCTCGGGCGAGGATGCGGGGCTTTTCAGGGCGCGACCCGCGCAGGGCGGAGCGCTGGGGCGGACGGGCGAGATCGTCGAAGTCCAGCCGCGCGTCATCGAGGTGCTCGCCGCGGACGGTTTCATGCCGGTCGTATCACCCGTCTCACGCGGGGCGGACGGCGGACCACTAAACGTGAACGCCGATGAGGCCGCGGCCGCGCTGGCGGTAGCAATCGGCGCGAGGGAGATCCTTTTCATCTCCAACGTATCCGGCGTGCGGAGTGGCAGCACCGCGCTCCCGTACTTATCGCGGGAGAATGCGCATAAGCTGATCGCCAGGGGCGAAGCTGACGGCGGTATGATCCCGAAGCTGCGCGCCGCGTCGCGCGCGGCGGCGGGCGGCGTGACCTCGGTTCGTATAGGCGACCTGGACCTCCTGAGGACGGCGTCGGCCGGAACCAGGATGATACCGGGCGAATCCTCGGCGGCGGCATGATGCCCGGCGACCAGACGACGGATCCGGCACTCGCGCGCTCGCGCTCGCCACTCCTGGGCGTCTACAAGCCTGCGGCGCCGCTGTTCGTGCGCGGGGAGGGCTCGGACCTCATCGCGGACAGCGGCACGCGGTACCTGGACTTCACCAGCGGGATTGCGGTGAATGCCCTCGGTTACGGAGATCCTTCCGTCTCGGCGGCAATCCGTGCGTCTCTGGAGTCGGGGCTGATCCACACGTCGAACCTGTTCCGGACCCGCCAGGGCGAAGAGCTGGCAGGCTGGCTGGTGGAGAACTCGCCGGCGGATCGTGTGTTCTTCTGCAACTCGGGTGCGGAGGCAAACGAAGCGGCGTTCAAGTTCGCGCGGCGCTGGGCGGGCGAGCAGGGTGGGTCTGAGAAGAACGAGATCATCGCGTTTCGCGGCAGCTTTCACGGCCGCACGTTCGGGGCACTTGCGGCCACTGATAGGCCAGCCGCTCAGGAGCCGTTCAAGCCGCTCATGCCGGGTGTTCGGTTCAGCGACCTGGATTCGCTTTCCGTCAAGCGGTTGATACGAGCGGATCGCACTGCCGCGGTCATCATCGAGCCGATCCAGGCCGAGGGCGGGGTGCTGCCGGTCCCGGACCACTTTCTTCGCGACCTGCGAGATCTGTGTGACGAGGCGGGCGCGCTGCTGATCTTCGACGAAGTACAGGTCGGGCTGGGGCGGACCGGGCGGCTGTGGGCGCACGAAGCGAGCGGCGTGGTGCCCGACATGATCTCGCTCGCCAAGCCACTTGCCGGAGGGCTTCCGATGGGGGCGGTCTTGTTGACCGACAGGGTCGCGGACGCGATTCGGCCGGGTGACCACGCCACCACCTTTGGCGGTGGTCCGCTCGTAGCTGCCGCGGCGCTGGCCGTCTGCCGCCGGATCGGCGACCCGGCCTTCCTCACCGAGGTCAGGCGCAAAGCACAGCTGCTGGCGGACCTGCTTGGCGGGCTGGCGCTGCGGAACGCGCGGGTGGTGGCGGTGCGGGGGGCGGGGTTGATCTGGGGGGTCGAGATCGATGGTCCTGCCGCGCCTGTCATCGAGCGCGCACTGCAGAGCGGCCTCCTCCTCTGCGGTGCCGGGCAGAACGTGGTACGCATACTTCCGCCGCTGACCATCCGGGATGAGGAGATGGCGCGCGGGGTTGCCATCCTGGAAGGGGCGCTCGGATGATACAGCTGCCCGTATTCGAAGCGCCGCGCGCCATCGTTCAGACCGGTAGAGTGCGGATCAGACGCGCACGGATCGGCGACATGAGCGCGGTGGAGCCCATCATCAACCACTTCGCCGGGCGCGGGTTGATGCTCCCCAGAAGCCAGGAGCAGCTCACTCGACTTTTCCGGGAGTTCACCGTTGCGGTTGACGAAGCCAATAACATCCTGGGATGCGGCGCCCTCCGCGTCTACAGTCCCACGCTCGCGGAGATAACCTCGCTGGCGGTTGAGGAGGGTGTGAGCGGCCAGGGGATTGGCCGCCGGATAGTCGACCGCCTCATTGAGGAAGGCCGCTCGCTGAAGTTGCAAACCCTGTTCGCCCTGACGCTGCGCGAGGGGTTCTTTCACAAGCTCGGGTTCAGTTCGGTCGATAGAGCGACTTTTCCGCTCAAAATATGGGCAGACTGTAGAAGTTGCCCCAAGCTGCACGCCTGTGACGAGATCGCGGTTGCGATCGACATAACGCAATTGCCTGAGAGGATCCGATGACAAAAGTGAACCATAGCACTCCAGAGGTGATCCCTATGAATGATAAAACGGTCGTCCTGGCGTACTCGGGCGGACTGGACACCTCGATTATCGTCCCGTGGCTGCGTGACAACTACGATGCTCGGGTAATCTGCGTGGCGGCGGATGTGGGGCAGGGCGAGGAGCTGGATGGACTGATACCGAAGGCAATCGCGTCCGGCGCCGCCGCCTGCTACGTCGAGGATCTTCGCGAGGAGTTCCTGACAGACTTCGTCTGGCCCACGCTTCGGTCGGGAGCCGTCTATGGGCGGAAGTACCTGTTGGGTACGTCCATGGCCCGTCCGATCATCGCTGAGCGCCAGGTGAGAATCGCGCGCGCGGCCGGTGCCAATGCGCTCGCGCACGGCTGCACGGGCAAGGGGAACGACCAGATCCGCTTCGAGCTTACCTTCGCGGCGCTGGCTCCGGAGATGCAGATCATAGCGCCGTGGCGCGAGTGGGACATCAGCTCTCGCGAAGACGCCATCGACTACGCCGCGGTCCATGGGATACCGGTAACCGCCACTCGCGAGAAGATCTACTCGCGCGATCGCAACCTCTGGCACGTCTCCCACGAGGGTGGACCGCTGGAAGATCCTTCATGGGAGCCCGGTGAAGACGTATTTCTGCTGACGCGGTCGCCGGAGGCGGCACCCGACCGTGCCGAGTACGTAACCATAGGCTTCGACAAGGGTTATCCCGTCACCGTCGACGGCGAGTCGCTTGGCCCCGTCGCTCTGCTCGAGCGGCTCAACGAAGTCGGCGGCCTGCACGGCATCGGCAGAATCGATATTGTTGAGGATCGACTGGTCGGTATGAAGTCTCGTGGTATCTACGAGACGCCCGGTGGAACACTCCTTCGCAGCGCTCACTCGGAGCTCGAGCAGCTCGTGCTGGATCGCCGGACGCTCGCGCTCAAGGATCTGCTCGCCCCGCGCTACGCCGACCTGGTCTACGAGGGTCGCTGGTGGACCACCGAGCGTGAGGCAATGGACGCTCTGATTGATCGCACGCAGGAGTTTGTTACCGGTGAGGTGCGAATGAAGCTGTACAAGGGGACGGCTTCCATTGTCGGCCGAACATCACCATCTTCACTTTACGATGACCAGTTCGTGACCTTCGGGAAGGATGATGTGTTCGATCAGGCGGACGCCGCCGGCTTCATTCGACTCTACGGCCTACCGATGCGGATCGCCGCACTGAAGAGGAACTCGGCGCCGCTCTCGTTGGTTTCCGACGCCGCGAACTTCTAAATGCCAGATCCCACGCCCGCGCGCCTCTGGGGTGGCCGCTTTAAGGGCCAGCCCACGGCAGATATGGATCGACTCAATCGATCGCTCCCTGTGGACCTCCGTCTGTGGAGTGAGGACATCGCGGGGAGCAGGGCGTGGGCGACGGCGCTCGGTAAGGCCGGCGTGATCTCGGAGGCGGAGGCGGACCTGTTGCGGTCAGGGCTTGATAAAGTCAGCGCCCAGCTGGCCTCCTGGACAGCCGCAAAGTGGAGCGACGCGCCGGACGAGGACATCCACTCTCTGGTGGAGCGGCTCCTTCGCGAGGCGGCGGGCCCCGTGGCGGGCAAGCTCCACACCGGACGCTCCCGCAACGATCAGGTAGCCACCGATGTCAGGCTCTGGGCGCTGGGCGCCGTTGCGCGCCTGGACGAACAGCTCCGCGACCTGCAAACAGCCCTCGCTGATCAGGCGGAGCGCTCGCAGGATCTGGTGATGCCCTCCTACACACATATGCAGCGTGCGCAGCCGGTCACCGCCCCCCATTGGATTCTGTCGCACGCATGGCCGCTCGGCCGTGATCGGGCGCGACTCGCGGATGCTCTGGATCGTGTGTCGGTCCTGCCGCTCGGTTCCGGAGCTATTTCCGGATGTCCGTTTCCGGTCGACAGGACCCTCCTTAGAGACCTGCTAGGTTTCAGGAGTCTGTCCAACAACAGCATGGACGCTGTCGGCGACCGCGACTGGATAGCCGAGCTCATGTTCGTGGCCGCCGCTATCGGGATTCACCTCTCGAAGCTCGCGGAAGATCTGATAGTGTTCACTTCAGCGGAATTCGGGTTCGTCCGTCTGTCGGACAGCTACTCCACCGGGTCCTCGCTCATGCCCCAGAAGCGCAATCCGGACGCGATGGAGTTAGCGCGTGGCAAGGCTGGCCGCCTGGTCGGCAACCTCACTGCTATGTTGACGACACTGAAGGGGCTCCCGTCAGGATACAATAAGGATCTGCAGGAAGATAAGGAGCTACTGTTTGATACGGTCGATACCCTCGACGCGATCCTACCGGCTGTAACCGGGACGATCGCGACGATGGAGATCGATGCGGAGCGGTGCGCCGCGGCCGTGGATGCCGGGATGCTCGCTACCGAGCTGGCGGATTTTCTGGTGAGGCGTGGTGTGCCGTTTCGTGAGGCTCACGAGAAGGTGGGACAACTCGTCCGCGCCGCAGAGGAGCTGAACTGCGCTCTCGATGCGCTTCCTAACGAGAATTATACGGCTGTTGCGGAAGAATTCTCCGGTATCGAGATCCCCAAGCTCTTCGACCTCATGACGGCTCTGGAGTCCCGTAGCGGCCGCGGTGGAACGGCACCCGCGGCCGTACGAGAGCAGCTGAAAGAACTTCGTGCGGTCATCTAAGCCACCCGGCCTGCTTTGACCTCGGTTCTATCCAGGATCTCGCGTACCTTGCGCGCGAGGCCGTCCGGGGTAAACGGCTTCTCCAGGAAGGCAGTTCCCTCATCCAGCATACCGTGTCTGAGAATCGCGTCGTCGGTGTATCCGGACATGTAGAGGACTTCCACCTCGGGCCGATTGGCGCGGAGCTGTTCCGCGAGTGCGCGCCCACCCATCCCCGGCATTACGACGTCGGTCACCATGAGATGGATCGGGGTTGTGCTGTTCGCTGCGATCCGTAGCGCGGCCTGGGCATTTTCGGCTGCCAGGATAGTGTATCCCTGCCGTTCGAGCACCCGCTCGGTGAGCGCTCTGACCGAGGGCTCGTCCTCCACCAGGAGAATGGTTTCCCGCCCACCAGTCCAGGGGGTCGGCTGCGGAACGACCGGCGCCTTGACCTCTACCTTATCGAGACGGGGCAGGTAGATCTTGAACGTCGTGCCCTGCTCAGGCTCGCTGTATACCCAGACGAAGCCGGCGCTCTGCTTGACGATTCCGTACACTGTTGAGAGGCCGAGACCGGTGCCCTTCCCCTGCTCCTTGGTGGTATAGAAGGGTTCGAACAGGTGTGCCTGGGTCTCCTCGTCCATTCCGCAGCCGGTATCAGAAACCGCGAGCATGACATAGCTGCCCGATGCTACCTGCGCGTGGCCGCGGACATAGAGATCGTCCAGCTCCACGTTGGCTGTCTGGATGGTCAGAAGGCCACCCTGCGGCATCGCGTCGCGTGCGTTCACTACCAGATTCATCAGAACCTGCTCGATCTGGTTGGGATCGGCCTTGACCTGACCGAGATCCGGGTCGATGGCGGCCGCGAGCGTCACGTCTTCGCCGATCAACCGGCGAAGCATCTTCTCCATGTTGCTGACAGTCTCATTCAGATTGACCTGCTCGGGCTGGAACACCTGACGCCGGCTGAAGGCCAGCAGCTGTCTGGTGAGCGCTGCCGCACGGTCCGCCGAGTGGCCGATCTCTTCAGCGTCCTCTCGCGATTCCGTGCCTTCCTCGAGGTCCTCCAGCAGGAACTCCGTGTGTCCCTTGATCGCCGTCAGCAGGTTGTTGAAGTCGTGTGCCACGCCTCCCGCAAGACGCCCAACAGCTTCCATCTTCTGGGACTGGTGGAGCTGTAGTTCCAGCTGTCTGCGCGAGGTGACATCCTGCGCGTTTACTATGATGCCATCCACCACCGGATCGCTGAGGAGGTTGCTCGCCCGGATCTCCCAGATACGCCAGGTGCCATCGTCGCGCGCTATGCGGCACTGCAGGGTACCCGGAAGATCGCCGTCTGCCACGAGCTGCTCGAGCGCGAGTTGTACGCGCTCCACATCATCGGGATGAACGAGCTCGAGCGCGGCCGTGCCCAGCACACTCGCCGGGTTCAGGCCGAGCAGGCGCTCGACGGACGGGCTTACATAACTGACCTTGCATTCTTCGGTGAGCACAAAGATGAGATCGAGGCTGTTCTCGAGCAGCGAGCGGAAATAAAGCTCGCTCTGCTTGAGGGCATCCTCTGCCCGAATGCGCTCATTGATCTCGGTGCGCAGCTGATCGTTCGCACCCCGGAGCTCCTTCGTGCGCTCCTGAATGCGGACCTCGAGCTGCTCCTTGCCGCGGTGCAGCTCGTCCTGCGCCTCGCGGAGCTCGCCATTCTGATCAGTGAGTCGTCCGTTCGCGCGCTTGAGGCGCTCTGCCGTGTCGAGCAGCACGCGCTGAACCTGCCTGCGGCTGAGCAGGACTATCTTGTCCTCGTCCAGGAGGCGGTCCGGGAGCATGCCTATGACCACCGGGAAGGTCTCCAGAGAGCCATAGACATCCAGCAGCTCGCGGAAGGCCGCCTCGTATATGCGGTCTGTTCCCGCATCTCCGAGTACCGAGTCCAGGTATGTCGCGAGTTGTTGTGACACCTGCTCGATCAGCTGGATCCAGCAGCCCTCCTGGGGCTCCGCTGGCGCTTCGATGCCAAACGGCACCGCCCCGATAGACTCCGGCACAGCCGATAGCCATTCGAGCGCTGGAGAGAGCGGCTGACTGGACGTATCGCCGAGCAGCGTAATGCCACGCAGAAGGATGCGGCGCAGCAGTTCGCGGCAGAGAAGGACTTCCTGGAGCGGGTTCGCGCTGAAAATCAGCCCGAATCCAGGCTCGGCTATGAGGTCGGGAAAGTTGCTCCGAATCCTCTGGCGCAGCGTTACGCGAAGGTCCGGGTCATTCCCCTCGATATCAACCAGATAGTGCTCCAGAAGCAGATAGACATTCGGCAGATGTCGGATCTGCTCGGCCGCCGGCCGCTTCTGGAGCCACGCCGACTTGGAAAGTACGGAGCCTGCCCGCCGCGGAGCGACGATTCTGCTCTCGAGCTGTTGCATCAACGCAGCCACTTCGCTGCCACCCTCAACGGATGCAGAGATGCCGGTGCGAGCCGCGAACCGTGAACGCAGGAGGGAAAGCATTATCCGTCCTCAGGCGCCTGATCCGGCGCGGTAAAGCTTGAAGAAGCCGGCACCGGTGAGCGTCCAGGTCACCACGAGAGCGACGAACCAGACGAAAGCACCTGCGGAATCACCGAACAGGACGCCGAACAGATTGAAGCCGAAATGCAGCTCGGCCTGCATGTGAAGGTGCCCGATCGCCATGACCAGGAATCCCCAGGCGATAAGCGTCATTCCGGTACCCAGCTTACCGCCGCGGAGCGCTTTGGCCGTCAGAAACCCGAAGATCACGGCGGCAAAGAGTGCGGGTACCTCGACCAGCGAGAACCAGCCCTGAAGAGCCGCCGACTCAGTGGCCATATGGCCCTGGGCGCTCGCGGCGAAGGGATGGAGAACTTCCCCGACGAAAAGTGCTGCCGTCGGAACCGCGATGCGAAGCGAACTTTTCATTGTCAAACTCCAGAGTAGTGAAGCAGGTACGAGCAGCGACCCATTCAGGCGCGGCGACTCAGGAGAGTCTCGTCCTCTCTGCCCAGCATCTTTAGGTGAACCCCTTGAGGTGCGCTCCACCCGGGAGTAACTTCCCCAACTCCTTTACCAGAAATCAGATCCCGGATCAATATGACCGATACTTGCCCGTCCTGCTCACAACCCGCGACCGGCCGCTTTTGCCCGCACTGCGGAACCTCACTCGGCAAGCCCGGAGAATGCGTCGCGTGTGGTGCGGAAATGCCCGCGAACGCAAGATTCTGCAACCACTGCGGAACGGCTGTAGCGGCCGGCCCGCCGCCAGCTGCGTCGGCCAGGGTCGAACGCTCGACGTCGAATCTCCCGTGGATCGTTGCTGGCGTCGCACTCGTTGCACTAATCGCAGTGCTCCTGGTCCCCCGCTTTTTTGCGGAAGAGGATCCCACTGCGGCTGTCGCCCCGGCGCTCGGGGATCCCAGTGCCATCGACCTGTCGTCCATGACACCGCGCGAGGCCGCGGATCGGCTCTTCAACAGGGTGATGCGGAGCGTCTCGGCCGGAGATAGTGCGCAGGCACGCTCGTTCCTTCCCATGGCGCTCGCTGCATACGGCAGAGTACCCAATCTGGACGCGGACGGCCGCTACCATCTCGCGGTTCTCCACCTGGTGGATCGGGACGCTAGCTCCGCTCGGGCCGAGGCGGATACCATTCTCGCCAGCGCTCCGAACCATCTGTTCGGGCTGTTCAGCGCCGCGCAGGCCGAGGCTGCGCTCGGCAATCCGGACGCCGAGCGGGAGTTCTATCGCAGATTCCTGGAGGTTTATGACGCTGAAGTGGCCAGAGGGCTGCCGGGTTACACCGACCACGCTCAGGCGCTACCGATCATGAGGCAGGAGGCAGAGGATCGGCTGGCCGGTCCCTGATCGCGCGCGGGCTAAAGGCCGGTGGGGTGGTCGATGAACGACCAGGGCAGGTCGAATCGTGCTTCGAGGTGTTTGGCTAAGGCCTTAACTCCCCAGACCTCGGTGGCGTAATGGCCGCCGAGGTATAGGTTTACCCCACCTTCGGCCGCGTCGAAATAGTTGTGATGGGCACCTTCACCGGTCACAAACGCGTCGAGTCCCATCGCCTGGGCCACTGACACCATGCTACCGGCTCCGCCAGTTATTACGCCGATGGTGCGGACGCGCTCCGGGCCCCCTGGTATCAGGTGCACACGCGCGCCCAGCACCTCGTCCAGCCGCGCCGCGAGCGCCTCGCGCCGCAGATCCACATGCCCCCATACACCAACCGGGTGGCCCTTGTACTCTCCGAACGGCCCCGCCACCTCGATACCGAGTGCTCTGGCGAGCACGACGTTGTTGCCTACCTCAGGGTGCACGTCGAGTGGCATATGAGCGCTGTACACTGCCACGTCCGCCTCCAACAGCGCCTTCAGACGTCGGTAGCGCCGCCCGGTTACAGGTTGGTTGCCATCCCAGAAGAGTCCATGATGCACCAGCAGGAGGTCCGCTCCCGCCTCGATCGCACCCGCGATTGTCGCCTCGGCAGCATCCACCGCAACCGCCATCCTCGAAACGCCTCCAGAGCTCGCCACCTGTAATCCATTCAGCGCCGGACCGTAGTCGGGCACCTCAGCTATGTGGAGGTATTCATCCAGATAGGACACCAGATCGGTAAGCACGTTCAATAGCCCGCGGAAGCAGGGGCTACCCGATGTGGACAACCCGCGTGGAAAACATGGGGATCAAGGTGTGGAAAACGCATAACGTGTGCTCTGCTAAGGGGATAACGAGATTTCAACACCTGTGGACAAATACGCTGGGTTCTTCTCCGGTTTTGATGCGGTAGGGTGCGCAATTGATGGCGATTTAACCGCAGAGGCGCTGAGAGCGCGGAGGTACTAAGCCGGCTTCTTTCTCGGTTCATCGATGGGCATTTGCTCAGTAGAATGATTCAAACCCTGAACTTGATTCGTTTAGAAGCGACCTCCTGATTCCACCTCTGCGCTCTGCGTCCTCGGCGGTAACATTCAACCGCCGAGGACGCGGAGGCGCAGACGAACACCGGGATTGGAGCTACGATCGATGCGGTGCAGGGGAGCCGAAGCAGATGGAGAGGTCCAAGTTTAAGAATGATGGTTACGCTGGCCCTCTGCTGGTAGGGCTTTGACGGGGCTATCGGCGTCCAGCATCTGGATCTGGCCGTTGAAACGGGCGCCTTCCTGGAGTTGTAGGTGTTCCGCGCGCGTACGGATAACGCCATCGACAGTGCAGGTCCCCTGGAGCTCCAGGTGGCCTTCGGCCGTAATGGAACCGGTCACCCGACCACCGATGACTGCGCTCTGGGCAATGATATCACCAACGATCTCACCATCTCGCCCGAGGACCACGGCGTTTCCAGCGCGGAGCGTTCCCTCGACGCGCCCCTCCACCCGAACAGTCCCGTCGGTGAGCACATCGCCGACGACCTGCATACCGGGCCCGATGATCGATATCGCGTTCTCGCCGGGCAGTGCTCGGAGAGCGGTACTTATGCGATCGCGGCCCGCGCCTGACTCAGGTTTCTTTTCGTCCGATTTCTTGAAGAGACTCATGAGATTCGCATTCCTGGTTATTGGGCGAGAGTGGTTCTCTGATCACGGTGAGGTTACCAGCTCGCGCGGATCGATCGCCTCGCCGTTCCTCCAGATCTCGAAATGGAGGTGGGGCGCGGTGGAGGTCCCCGTGTTCCCGCTCAGGGCAATGACTTCACGCTGCTGAACGGTATCACCCTCAGCAACGAACAGTTCGGATGCATGGCCATACAGCGATTCGTATCCACCAGCGTGTCTGATCCTGACGAATTTCCCGTAAACCGGATCCTCGGCGGCCTGGACAACCACGCCGGAGCCAGCGGCCCGCACGTACGAGCCTTCGGCTACGGCGATGTCTATGCCGGGATGCTGACCCGGTATGCGGCCGAGGTGTTCGCGCGTCACGAAGCCACGCTGGCTGAGCGGCCAGGCATTCGGAACGGAGGCGGCGCTCGAATCCGCTGAGGGCTGGTCGACCGGCGAATCTCCTACGGCCGGCGGCAGCCAGATGCTGGCGGTATCCTGTGGCCTGTCTGCTCCCAGCATGGTTCGGACCTGCTCGTATTGCGCCTCGAGTCGGCTTAGCGCCTGCGCAAGCTGTCCGACACGCTCGTTCTCCTCCTCGAGCCTCGTAATTTGCCGGGACATGCCGGGCACGCGTGCCGCCTGTGACGCGACGTATCCCCAGGAGATTGCCATTCCAGCCCACAGGATCAACGCCCCCAGCAGAATGAAACCAGCGAGCCTCAAGCGCCTGTACGAGATCTCAAAAGATTTCGTGCCGAGGTCCCCTTCGCCATCGGGGACCACGATGAAGGTCATCCGCCGATTATCGCGAGGCATCAGCTCACGACCGTCCGGCCTCGACGCCGAGCAGCAGATCCATCACCCGCTCAAAGTCCTCAGGGTTGTAAAAGGGGATCTCTACCGTGCCGGACTTCCCTTTTTTGACGCGGATGCGCGCCGCCGTGCCCAGCGCGCGCTGAAGCTCGCTCTCGAGGTGCCGGAGGTGCGCGTCGCCCGTACTTTTGCTGTCCTTCTTCGGAACCGCGGACTTCGGGTTGTTGAGGCTACGAACCCGCTCCTCCACCGCCCGAACCGACAAACCGTCCGCCGCAGCAGTTCTCGCCAGTGCCGCCATCTTCCGCTCGTCCCCCAGACCCAGAATCGCCCGCGCGTGCCCCATCGACAGACCGCCTTCTCCCACCATTCTCTGAACTGACGCCGGAAGATGCAGGAGCCGCAGCAGGTTGGCGACGGTAGGCCGCTCGCGCCCCACTGTTTCTGCCACCTCACGCTGCGTGTAGCCGAACTCGTCGATCAGTCGACGGTAGCCCGCGGCCTCCTCGAGCGGCGAGAGGTCAGCCCGCTGCACGTTCTCGACTATCGCCAGCACCAGGAGGGTGCGGTCATCGATCTGCTTGATGAGCGCTGGTACTTCCGACCACCCCAGCCGGCGTATCGCTCGCCAGCGACGCTCGCCTGCGACCAGCTCCCAGCGGGCACCTTCCGGAGATGCCGCGCTGGCCGGCCGAAGGACCAGCGGCTGGAGCAGCCCGTTCTCCCGTATGGATGCCTCCAGCTCCGCCAGCTGCTCCGCCGAAAACTCACTTCGCGGCTGCAGCGGATTGGGCGCGATCTCCGCGACGGAGACCACCTGCACGCCTGCATCGGATTGCCCCTCCTCGGGCAGATACTCACCGAGTAGCGCGCTCAACCCTTTTCCTAGCCTCTTTTTCTCCATCGCTCAGTCTCCCCCGGCTTCCGCTAAGGGCAGAGGAACCTCGACCGGCTTCCGCTGACGCGCTATAACCTCTTTCGCCAACGATAGGTAGCTCTTAGCTCCCACCGAGAGGATATCGTACAACACTATCGGCTGGCCGAAACTGGGCGCCTCGGCAATCCTGACGTTCCGCGGGATCGTTGTTCGGTATACCTTCGGGCCGAAGTACTCCTTGGCCTCCTCCGCCACCTGTTTGGAGAGATTCAGCCGGCTATCGAACATCGTGAGGAGTACCCCTTCTATCTGCAGCCGTGGATTGAGGTTCTTCTGCACTATCCGCACCGTATTGAGTAACTGGGAGAGGCCTTCCAGCGCGTAGAATTCGCACTGAATCGGGATCATCACGGTGTCGGCGGCGGCCAGGGTGTTGAGGGTGAGCATGCCCAGGGAGGGCGGCGCGTCGATGAGGATGAAGTCGTAATCGTCACGGACCGCCTGGATAGCCTCGCGGAGGATGCCTTCGCGCGCCTTGCGGCTGACCAGCTCCACCTCGACGCCGACCAGGTCGCGGGTGGCGGGAGCGACATCGAGGCAATCGAAGTGGACGTGCGGAACGATGACTTCGCGGATTGGAGTGCCCTCGACGAGGACATCATAAATGGAGCGCTCGAGCTTTTCCTTCTGCACTCCCAGCCCGCTGGTGGCGTTTCCCTGCGGATCGATATCGATTACCAGGGTGCGCTTCTCCGCAACCGCGAGACAGGCACCGAGGTTGATGGCCGTCGTCGTCTTGCCGACTCCGCCCTTCTGGTTGGCTATGGCGATTATTCGCGACAAGCTCGCATCCATGCTGTGGGGAAAGAGGCGGCGGGAATATAACCCACGGGCGGGGGAGCGTCCACCGCAGAGTTTTGTTTCACGTGGAACGTGCGAGACTTCTGTACTTCCGAACCTCCATCACCAGGTTCTGCAGGTCGCTGGGCGAAACTCCCGGAATACGACCGGCCTGACCCAGCGTTTCCGGGCGGATACGCGCCAGTTTCTGACGTGCTTCGATGGAAAGTGTGGTCAGGTTGTCGTAGTCCAGCTCTCCTGGCAGACGGAAATCCGACTGCCGCCGGAGTGCCTCCGCCCGCTCGCGCTCCTTGTCGAGATAGCCGGCGTAGCGGATTTCCATGACAACCGAGGCCAGCACCTCGTCCTCGTCGGGTTCGGCGTCCGGCGCACCGCCCACGGCGTCCACGAGCGCGGCAGCGTCAACGCCCGGCCGGCGCAGTATGACTGCGACGCGATTGGGCTCGCGAATAGGTGCTGAGCCGGCGGCCTCCAGGACGGGGTTTGCGGCTGCGGGTTCGGCGTTGGTGCTGTGCATCCAATTACGGAGTCTGGACGCGAGCTCGAGGCGCTCGTCCAGGCGTCTCAGTTGGGCGTCGGTAAGTAGCCCACGCCGTCCGGCGATCGGGCCCAAGCGGGCAAGCGCGTTGTCCTGCCGGAGCAGGAGCCTGAACTCAGCGCGAGAGGTAAATAACCGGTATGGCTCGTCGGTCCCTCTCGTCACCAGGTCGTCGATAAGTACACCGATGAAGGCTTCGTCCCGAGCGAGGACCAGAGGCTCCTCCGCGAGGGCCTGGAATGCCGCGTTGGCTCCGGCCAGGAGACCCTGGCCGGCCGCCTCCTCGTAGCCGGTCGTGCCATTTATCTGGCCGGCGAGGAAGAGTCCTCCCATAGCCTTGAGCTCGAGCGTCGGGCGAATCTGATGGGGCGGCAGGTAATCGTATTCGATGGCATATCCCATCTTGGTCATTTTCGCGCGCTCCAGACCCGGGACCGTGCGCAGCATTGCCAACTGAATGTCCGCCGGTAGCGAGGTGGAAAGACCGTTCACATAAAGCTCCGAGGTCTCCAGCCCCTCGGGCTCCAGGAAGACCTGGTGGCGAGCGGCATCGGGAAACTTGACGATCTTGTCCTCGATGGATGGGCAGTACCGCGGTCCGCGGCCGGCAATCTCGCCGCCGTAAAGGGCGGATTGCGTGAGGTTCTCCTGGACGACCTCACGGAGGGGATCGCCGGTCCAGGTAACCCAGCAGGGTGTTTGCGGCAGGAGGGGAGCGCGATTCCATGCCGAAAGCCTGTAGGCGTCGCTTTCCCCGTCCTGCACCTGGAGACCGCTGTAGTCAACGGAGCGGCCGTCGATCCGCGGCGGAGTACCGGTCTTGAAGCGCGCGATCTCGAGGCCCAGGCCATCCATCTGCTCGGCGAGTTTGATTGAGGGTGCTTCCCCCGCACGCCCGGCCGCCACGCCGGCCCGACCGCCAATATGGATGCGCCCGCGAAGGAATGTGCCGGTGGTCAGCACCACGGTGCGCGCGCGAATCCGCGCGCCGCCCTCGATCTCGACTCCCGCTGCGCGCCCGTGTTCAATTATCAGGGCCGAAACCATGCCCTCGAAGAGGTCGAGATTCCCGTGGCTCTCGAGAATCCGGCGAGCTGCTCGTGGATACAGGCCTCTGTCGCACTGAACTCTGGGCGCCCAGACCGCCGGACCCTTGGATCGATTGAGCATACGGAACTGGATTCGGGACGCATCGGCAGCGGCCGCCATAACACCTCCGAGCGCGTCCACCTCACGGACGACTGTGCCCTTGGCAACCCCGCCGATAGCCGGATTGCAGCTGAGAGTGCCTATCCCCGCGAGACTGGGGGTTACGAGCAGCGTGCGGGCACCCACTCGCGCGGCCGCGGTGGCCGCTTCCACCCCCGCGTGTCCGCCTCCGACGACTATTACCTCATAGCTTCCGCTCATGGTCCTTCTCCAGTTCTGTTACAGCACGACCCTAATGGCTGAGGAGCCGAGTAAGATATCAGGCTCACGGCGATCATACTAATTCGCTCAAATCTCTACATAATTTACCGTTGGCCATACAACGATAAATCGTCCCTGAAGCATCCACCAACTTCCGTACCTCCGCGTCTCCGCGCCTCCGCGGTCGTGTTTAAACCGCGGAGGCGCGGAGGCGCAGAGATACGGAAGAGAAGATATTGGGGCGAAGCCATAGTTCTTTGAAGACAAGGAATGCACCACCGCCATAAGGGTTTCGCGGCATCACCAGCCGCTTCGAGGGGAAAACGCGGACGTTCCACGTGGAACGTATTAGCAGATCTACCGGATCCCTTGTCTGGCATGGGCATTGCGACCGCCTGCCCTGCGCGGGCAGACTCTGAAGATACCGGATTATCCGGATACGGACCAGCGTCATGTCGGCGCGCGGTGCGCTAGCGCGTTTTATCATTCGTCAGGAAAGGCCAGAACATGGCAGACGATCGGCGGCCAGAAGAGATCGGCCGGGCGGATGGGGCTCCCCGAGCTACATTATCGCACCGGCCTCGCGCAGAACCCTCGCTGGGCGATCTCTTCAAAGAGCTGGCCCGCGAAAGCTCCAGCCTCATCCGGCAGGAGACGGCGCTCGCCAAGGCGGAGCTGCGTGAGAACTTTCGCTCATTGGCAAAGGACCTCGCCAAGCTCGCGGTAGGCGGAGCACTTCTTCTGCTTGCATTCATCATTCTAAATGCTTTCCTGATTGTCCTTATAGGAGATGCGCTCGACAATTACTGGCTGGCGGCGCTTGCGCTGGGAATACTCTACCTGCTGGTTGGCGTCGGCCTGGTGATAAGCGGAAAGAACGGCCTGGAGCGGGATGACCTGAAGCCGGACATGACGCTGCAGACGCTACGCGACGACAAGGCATGGGTGCAGGAGGAAGTTCGCGAGATCAAGCGGGAGTTGAGTGATCAGGATTTCGGCAACCGGCCAGATGGCCATCCAGACACACTGAGAGGATAGTTCGCAATGGACGAGTTTTCCGGGGAGCGAGAGGCGGGAGAAGCGGGGGTCGGCGAGGCTCACGCACACATCAGTACCGGGCCAGGACCCAGCCGGGCGGACGAGCTGATCGACAGGGCGAGCACGCTCGGCCGGGGAGCGTCGGGCAGGATGGGCGAGTTCGCGTCCGAGGCAGGGCGTAGGGCAGGGGCAGTTCTGGAAGACGCGGAGCGCACGCTCGAGGAGAGAACCCATCTGGTAAGCATGACCAGGCAGTACCCGCTCGCGGCGCTGGGGATCGCCTTCGCAGCCGGGTACGTGCTCGCGGGTCGCGGCGATCGGGAAGGCGCCAGGAGCAGAACCGCGAAAGTGGCCAATCAGATGAAGGGGGCGGTGGTGGGAGCATTGAGCGCCGCGATCTCGAACGAGATTCGGTCATTCGTGGAGGAGCAGGGTGGCGCTGGCGGCCTCGCTACCAGGCTCCGCTCCCTCTTTGAGGATCCGGATGACCTAGATGTCGGTCCCATGGCGGGTGGTCCGGACGGCTACTGATACATACGAGCAGTTTTGCCTACCAACATCTGCCGGGAGTTCCGCATCCACGGGCATGTTCAGGGAGTCGGTTTCCGCTGGTGGACGAAATCCCAGGCGATTCGACTGGGGATCAATGGGTCGGTCAAGAACTGTGTCGATGGCTCTGTCCTCGTCAGAGCCTGCGGACACCAAGCAGCGCTCGACGAGTTCGCTTCGCTCCTCCGGCGCGGACCGGAAGGAGCACGGGTCAGGAGCATGGACGCTAGCCCACTAACAGACGCTCCCGGCGAGCGCTTCATAATAGAGCGGTGACCTTCCCCGAACACTTCCCGAATATTTGACGCGTATATTCGGGCTGACACGGACGAGCTCCCTCTGGGTACACTGCCGGGCGCGTGTCGGCTACACGGCGTCTCAGGGAGCGTCCAGGGCCGTTATTTGCCGACGCAGAAGTCCCCAAAAACCCGACCGAGTACATCGTCCGAGCTAACCACGCCAATAAGGTCTTCGAGCTGGCCGGTAGCCGAGCGGAGGTGAGTGACTGCAAGTTCGGCAGGCACGCCGGAGCGAAAAGCGGCCTCGAAGGACTCGACCTCGCCGCGCGCGGCCCGGAGTGCCCTTGCATGTCGCTGCTTGGTAACGAGCGGCGCTTCACCCGGATCGCCGACTATAGTCCCGAACGACACCTGAAGAAGTCGCTGCCGCAACCCTTCCATCCCGGTTCCGCGGAGCGCCGAAACCGCTAGCCCGCCGTCCGCGGTCGACCGATTCGGATAGAGATCCTCTTTCGTCCAGGTAATGATTGTCCTGGAGCTGTCCAGGTCCTGGATAAATGCTTTTTCCTCGGGCCCTGGCGCTCGGCCGGCCTCGATGCAGACGATCACGACGTTGGCGGCCCTGAGATATTTTCTCGCGACCTCGATGCCAATCGACTCGACCGGATCCGAGGTCGTGCGGATGCCGGCCGTATCCACTAGCCGGAAGGGGTAGCCGTCGATAGTTATGGCGGCCTCGAGAGCGTCGCGCGTGGTCCCAGGTACCTGGGTGACGATAGCCCGCTCCGTTCCGAGGAGTGTGTTGAACAGTGACGATTTCCCCGAATTCGGCCGGCCGGCCAGAACCACGAGAGCGCCTTCGCGCAGAAGTTCGCCCTCCGGGGCGGTGCTCAGGAGGTGATCGATCCTCTGGAGTACATCCGCGGCTGTGGCGTGGACGCGGGCGGGCGGCACGGGCGGCTCGTCCTCGTCAGGAAAGTCGATGGAGTAAACTAGCAGCGCCTCGAGCTCCAGTAGCGCGCTCCGCAACTCCTCGATACGCCCAGAGAGGCCGCGCTCGACCTGATTGATGGCCGCCCGGTGAAACGCCGCGGAGCGCCCGTCGATTATATCGAGGACGGCCTCCGCCTGCAGCAGGTCTAGCTTGCCGTTCAGCAGTGCGCGATTGGTGAACTCCCCGGGCTGAGCGGGCTGTGCGCCGGCCGCAAAAAGTGCGTCCAACACAAGCTGAGGGGTAATCGCTCCTCCGTGAGTAGAGATCTCGACCGTATCATCGCCCGTATAACTGAACGGGGCCGGGAAGTACGACACCAGGGCGCGATCGATGAGCTCGTTGGAGTGAGGATGATGTACTGCGGCGAGCACCTGCCGTCGCGGAGGGGGAACGATCCCGATGGTTGGGCAGACGCGCATGAGAACCGAGGCCGCCTCAGGGCCGGACACACGCAACATCGCGACGGCACCCCGACCGGGCGCCGTCGCGATTGCGGCTATAGTGTGTTCGAAAAGTGGATCGGCCATAACGCTCTTGCGACGGTTACTTCCGCTTGGCGACCTTCTTCCCTGATTTCGCCTTACCGTTCTTCTTCAGCGCGGCCTGCGCCTTCTTGCGCTCCCTGGCAATGAGGATCTGCTGCGGAAGACTGGCGACGTTGGTTGTCGCGTAGTAGAGGTTCAAGCCGGCTGGAAGATTGAAGAACAGTATGCCCATCATCAGCGGCATCACGTACATCATCACCTTCAGCTGCGCGTTCTGCTCCATACCGCTCATCTTGGCGCTCACCCACTGTAGCGCGAACATGGAGGTGACCAGGAAGACCGGCAGGATGTAGTATGGATCAGGCAGCGACAGGTCCGGCAGCCAGAGGAACTCCGCCCCCCGAAACGCTATGGTGTTCTGGAAGACGAAGAACAGGGTGATGAGGATGGGCATAGGAATCAACATCGGCAGACAGCCGGCTACCGGATTGAATCCTTCCTCCTTGTAGAGACGTACCATCTCCCGCTGCTGCGCCTGCGGATCGTCCTTGTACTTCTCCCGTATTTCCTGCATGAGCGGCTGCACGGCCATATTCTTCATCTGGGCGCGCATCGCCTTGCCATTCAACGGCCACACCACCACCCGCATGAGAACACCGAAGAGCACCAGCACCCAACCGTATGCTATCCCCAGTGTGCTGTGAAGCAGGTTGAGGACCCATAGAATGCCGGCGGCGATGGGTCTTATGAAGCTCTGCAGCCATCGGTACCCGTATGGAGTAACCTCTTCAAGGTCATAACCTACGGCCGCAAGGCGATCGTAATCCTGCGGACCGAGGTACGCCTGATACGAGAATGTGCCGTCAGCGCCGAGCGGAAGCACTGAAGTGAGCTCCGCTCGTGGCAGGATGACAGCGTTATCCTCACCTGAGGGTGGAATAAGTCGCTTATCGGGAAGGTCCTCTACAATGGCCGTCGTGAACGGCTGTGCCTCGCCCGCGATAAGCGCTGCCAGAAAGTACTTGTCCTTGATGCCCGTCCAGGTTAGTGGACCCTGCAGCCGCTCCACGTCCTCCAGGCCATCGAGCTTGACCGTCTCGAAGTCGCCAGCGGCCGTACGGCTTACGACGGCGCGGTCGCGCTCCGAATGGTGTGCGAACGCCTCGTGAACTTCGAGGCCAGGTCCGACCGACGTGAGCAGCGAAGCCGTTCGACCTCCCAGGCCAGATACGGATCCCGCCACATCTACCAGGTAGCGATCGGGGTGGAACGTGTATATGAGCTGAACCGTGAAGCCTTCGGGCGCCCGGTAACTGAAGGTGAGATCGACCGGCCCATCATCCTCGTTCAGTGTGACGGCTTCCGCGCTGGGCGTGAATGGCAGCGAGCGAAGGTTCACCGTGTCCGATCCGATCGCTATCCTGTAGGACAGGAAATCGGCAGTACCCTCTGGAACCAGCTGGACTGTCCCTTCTTCGGTATAGGAGGGATACTCCAGCAGCCTGGCGTCCACGAGCGCCGCGCCGCGCGTGGAAAACGAGTATCGGTAGAGCGGTGATGATACGGCGACGGTGTCCGCACCCCCGGAGGTTGTAGGGGTTGGCGTCGCAAGGGGCAGAGCGGGCGGCTCCGTCGGAAGGTCCTGGCTTGGGGTGGCAACTTCCACCTCCACGCTGTCGGCCTCCACCGGTGCTGGCTCCGCCGGTGGAAATATCAGATTCGTGAGCATGATTGCGGCGCTCATCAGGAGCACCGCTATCAAAAGGCGTTTTTCCATTTATCTACATACCGACAGTTAACATAGTTTTCAGAAGCCACGACCGGCGTTAGCCGCTACGGGACTGGATCGTATCCACCGCGCGCGAACGGATGACAGCGGAGCAGTCGCCGCAGCGCGAGCCATGCGCCGCGACCGGCGCCATACCGCTCCACCGCGATCAGCGCGTACTCGGAGCAGCTCGGTACGAAGCGGCACGATGGCGGTGATAGCGGCGAAATGGCGCGACGATAGAATCCGATGCACGAGATCAGCGTTCTCTTGAGCACAATTCCTCCGTCACCCCGGAGATCTCACCGAGCAGCTCGGTAAAGCTTGCTTCGTACGCCTCGGGCCTGGCGCGGAACAGAACATCGTATGCGGCGTCGGCTGCCCGCAGTTGCGGAATCGCGACAGTACGCACTATCTCCCGAATTCGTCTTTTCAACCGATTCCGCTCGACTATCCGCCTGCGATGTTTCGGAACGACGATTCCCCACCGCGCATGCGAAACGGGGGAAGTGGAGATAAACACGTCCAGGTGACGCGTCTTCCTCCTCTTCCCCCGTCTGAACAGCGACCGGATATCTCCGGAGGCCGTTATACGTGCATTCCGTGGGAGGCGAAGGCGCCCCTCACCTCCCGCTGCCCCATCCGCAGTCAAAGCAGGGGCGGTGAAACCGCGCTACTTCTTAGGTACGGAGACGGCAAGGCGAAGCCGACCTTTGCGACGACGCGCATTGATGATCTTGCGACCACTCCTCGTCGCCATGCGGGCGCGAAACCCGTGCTTATTGATGCGCTTGCGATTGCGCGGACGGTATGTCGGCTTCATCTGTATCCCTTACGAGAGCTGCGCTGGGCAGAACGGTGTTTTGGCAAAGATGGTGAATATAGGCTAACACCCGGCTTACGTCAACTTCCCGCGTGTGTCCACACTCTCTCTCGCTTGACTTTTCCACAGCCTACTTCTAGCTTGGCAGACCGTCTTTTCTGAAGTACGTTGTCCGTCCGAGGAGTTCATGGAGTTGACCGCCGCGGAGGTCTGGTCGCGAATCCTGAACGAGGCCCACGCGGCATTACCCGAGCAGGCGTTTCGGACGTGGCTCGCGCCAACTGACGCTGTCGCTATCTCACAGGACACGCTGATAGTGTCCACCCCGAACCCTTTCGCGGTGGATTGGGTCGAGGACAAGTACTCGGACCTTCTGACCGGTATAAGCGAAAAGCTGTTCGGCAGGCGATTCCGGGTATCCGTTCAGTACAGAGGAGGCGGTGCGCAGGAACTCCCGACGCCGGTGAGGCTGGCCCCATCCGTGGACCCGAGCCCACCCACTCCTGGATCTAGCTCGGGAGAAGTCGCTACACCTTCCACGAAAACGCACTCTACCACGGCGGCCCAGATCTCGTCTCCCCTGAACGACCGGTACACCTTCGACCGCTTCGTGGTTGGCAACAACAACCAGATGGCAGCCGCTGCCGCTCATGCCGTAGCGGAAGCACCGGCCAGGATGTACAATCCGCTTTTTATCTATGGCGGGGTCGGACTGGGCAAGACGCACCTCATGCACGCCATAGGTAACGCCGTGCTGGCGCGATCGCCCGGTAAGCGGGTTGTCTATCTCTCGTCGGAGCGCTTCACGAACGAGCTGGTTTCCGCCATTCAAGAGGGGTCGATGGCGGAGTTCCGTCGCCTCTACCGCAAGATCGATCTCCTGCTGGTGGACGATATCCAGTTTCTGGAAGGAAAGGAGCGCACGCAGGAGGAGTTCTTCCATACATTCAACGCGCTTCACGACTCGCAGCGTCAGATAGTGCTGACCTCGGATCGACCTCCTAAGGGTATCGGACTGGAAGACAGGCTGGTCTCGCGCTTCGAGTGGGGATTGGTGACGGACATCAAACTCCCCGACTACGAGACGCGAATCGCCATTCTGCGTAATAAGGTGGAGGAGGACGGCCTGGAGATATCGGCCGCCGAGGATGTGCTGGACTTCATCGCGCGGAACTGTACATCGTCGGTGCGGGAGATAGAGGGCGCGGTGATCAAGCTGCTCGCATACTCGTCTCTCACGCGGCGGGAGATCACAGTGGATCTTGCGCGCGAGGCGCTGGGCGGCGTCCTGCGATCTGGCCAGGGCGGCTCCGGGCCCACACCGGCCGTGGTGCGTAAGCTCGTGGCGGAAGCATGGAGTGTCTCCCCGGAGGCCCTCCAGTCGAAGAAGCGGACGAAGGACCTCACCGTACCGCGACAGGTAGCAATGTACCTGATAAAGGAGCGGTTCGATCTGGCGCTCGTCGAGATCGGAAAGCTATTTGGCGGGCGCGATCATTCTACCGTGATCCACTCCGTTGCGAAGGTGGAGGACGAGATGGCTGCCGACCCGGAATTTCGTCAGCGGGTCGAGACGATTCGGGCCCGATTGGAGTAGTCGGATCGATGCTGTAAAACGCTGTGGAGCGATTGTGGGAACAATGTGGAGATATGTTTCGAGCCGGGGAAAGGTGGACACCGTGGACAAGCAGAGTTTATTTCCACCGCTTTTCCACGCACCCAGCGCTCCAGCTTACTCTCTGCAGGGTAAAGGGATACGGCATGACAAAGCGCTCCGTCCACGTTTCCACACCCTCTACTACTAGTACTGTTTTTATATTAACTCGTAAGATTTATAGGCTTTCCGGTGGATAACAAATCCTCAGACCCGAGACGGCAATGAAATTCTCGATCACGCGTGAGAACCTACAGGAAGGCCTTGCAGCAGCGGCCGCGAGCATTCCGACGCGGACAACGCTCCCCGTGCTATCGAACCTCCTCCTGGAAACGGAAGATGGAGGTATCCGACTGAGCGGAACCGACCTCGACACCTCGGTCTCGATGCTGGTCCCGGCTGACATAGAGGAACCCGGATCGATAACGGCGCCCGCCAAAAAACTTCAGGAAATTGCGCGGGAGATGCCCCCCGCACCCGTCAATGTGGCTACACAGGGAGACGCCATCTCGATCACGAGTGGCCGATCGCGCTTCCGGCTGAACGGCCTACCGAAGGACGAGTTTCCCGCGTTCCCCGCGGTACCGTTCGACGAAAGTTGGAGCCTGAGTGGTAAGGAGCTTCAACAACTTATTTCTCATGTGGCATTCGCCGTCTCCACTGAGGAAACCAGGCCGATCCTGAACGGAGTACTCTGGCAGCTCGCGCCTGATGAGATGCGAATGGTGGCTACCAACGGGCATCGCCTTGCGAAGATGATTCTGCCGCGAGAGGACGGCGGTGCGGGAGCCGGTGACCTGATAGTGCATCCGCGGGCACTCCAGCAGGTCCAGAAGCTGTTCGGCCCCGATACCCAGGTCGAGATAGCACGCTCCGACAATCACCTCGGGTTCAGGGGTAATGGCGTACAGATCTTCACCCGCCTCATTGAGGGGCCTTATCCGAACTACGATCAGGTGATTCCTAAGGACAACGATAAGACGCTCGTTGTCGACAAGGCAGCATTGAACCAGGCCATCCGGCGAATGGCCATCGTGGCTTCGGATCAGACGCACAGGATCAGAATGTCTCTGGGTGGTCCGATGATGAAGTTTTCGGTGCAGACGCCGGATCTGGGGGAAGCAAACGAGGAGTTGCCAGTAGAATACGAGGGTGAACCGCTGGAGATCGGCTTCAACGCAAACTATCTGCTCGAGCTCCTTCGGTACATGCCTACCGATGAGGTTCGTATGAGCTTCAGAGCGCCCGAGCGCGCTGCGACCATGGAGCCGGTCGGCAACGAAGACACACCTGAGTTCCTCTGCCTCGTAATGCCGCTGCGTCTGCTGGACTGATGGCGAAGCGCACGGACGCGGGGGCGCTGGGTGGCAGCCTGGGAGGAGTGATCCGCTGGGTCCACAACCGGCGGCCCCTCCTCACCGCCATCTTTGTCGTTGGCATGATCGCGTACGTGTTATGGAGAGACCTCCCGCCACTCGATCTCCTGACGCTGGATGTATCGGGGCTATTCCTTCTCGTGTGGGCGATAGTAATTGCCGGTGTAGCTATTCGGATATGGGGTTCGGGGAATCTCAGGAAGAATCGCGAGATCACGCGGACCGGCATCTACTGCCTGGTACGGCACCCGCTTTACACCGGCAGTCTGCTGGTTTTTCTGGGATTTTTCCTCAGCGTGGGTGCCCCAATTGTTGGACTGGTGGTCTTTCTGGCGATGGTGATCCTGGTGTATTACCCGACCATGATGAGCGAGGAGGCCCATCTGGCGAGCAAGTTTCCCGAGCAGGCTGATCTGTATGTGAGCATTCCACGCTTAATCCCCGATCCGCGCCATCTCCCGGAAGCGATTCGCACTGAACGATTCACGTTCGAGGCCGCCCGCAAAAATCTGGGACTTCGCAGCCTCTGGACGATAGTTCTCCTCCCGCTTTTCCTCGAGCTCCTTCGTTTCGCACAGCGACTTTTCTAACTTGTCATCGCGTAGGGTATTGCAGGACACCGCGTCCCAGGAGGGCACGGATGTGCGGACGGATCCTGGGATGCCCGAGCGGCAGATAGAGTGGCGCGGCGAATCTCAACAGAACGGGTCTGGGACCCTCGCGCACGCCGGCCGCTGCCCTGGACTGCGATCCCCTTTCGCGTTGGTGAGCCGCGTATCGCTCTCGTACGAAAGAGTGGAACAGCTCCCTGTCGAACAGGATGACTTCGAGCGGCCACTCGCGAAACTGGGGGCGTTCGCGGAGGCGCCTGAGCAGGTAGTTCCGCAGTGTTCGAGGGGCGTTGGTCCCGGGGTCGTGGCAGACGAGCAACAGGCGAAGGAGCTCGACGGAACCCCTCACCGACGCGAGTCGCACTCCGAGAAGTTGTTCGAGAACGAAATCCCACGACGCCGACTCACTACGACAATCCGGCTGCTCGCGCCGGCATGCCTGGTAAAGACGGTCGAGGTCGCCTCGCTCGATTACAGACACAACGCCGGCGTTCAGCCCTGGGAAGAGTGATTCCAGACTGACGTCCACCAACGTCGCATCCGAAACGAGATCGTACGGAAGGAGCCGCGGATCCGAGGTCGTTCGTATTATGAGCCGTCGGCCTTCTCTGTCGGCTTCGTAGCGAAAGCGGAATTCCACAGGATCATCGTAGACGATCGACCGGTACCCGTTGCCGGACAGCGATGACTTAAGATCGACCTCTTCGAGAAGTCCCTCCCGGTCCGCAGCGATGCAGAGGCGTGCCCCGCCGGGCGGGAACTGCCGAAGTACCTGATCTCGCCACCCTATCATGGTTGGATACCACTGCGAAGCCGTGCCTGCTCGTACCACATTAGCAGAGTTGCGTCCTCCTCGAGCAGAGTCGGTGGGAGGCGCCGCGCGACGCGAACTATCGTGGTGTAGTCGCGGTCCCGCCAGGCGCGCCGAAACCCCGCCCTGAGTGCCTCCAACCGATAACCCGATTTCCGTGAGCTATGGGGTGGTAGATATCTGGAGAACTCACGTAACAGAGATCTCTCGCGGATTCTTTCCAGATCCTCGCTTCGACCGGCATCGGGGAGTGTCCAACCGTCGGCTGTCGGCAAAAAGTTGTCTTGCAGAAGATTCGCAAGCTCGAGGGGCGCTTCGTGGGGCTGGCGGCGTCTTTGGGTTTCACGCAGGTACTTCGGCGCGAGAGCCTGCAGCGTCTTCGGCCCACTGGAGAGCTCCCGCCGAATCCATTGTATTGCTGTGGGTTCGTCGTGGACGAATAGTTGCAATTGCTGCGGTCCGGCGGACCGCAGGCGCTGTTTATCGTACTCTGCCGCCCCTTCGGGCAGAAAGTACATTCCATCGCGAACCGAGTAGCGCTGATCCAGTCCCCGCCGGAACTCCGCCAGGCTCAGAGGTATCTCCACACCGCGGCGGAGATGGAATGAAATCATGGCGTCGTACAACATGTCCGCCCCGCGTTCTGTAACAAGCTCCGCATTTCCGTTACGGGAATTGAATCGTGGAAGTTGTTGCAGGTGGTGGCGTATGAAAGTCCATACGCTCTCTTCCGTTCCTGGCTGACGGAGTAATCGGGTAGTTGCCAGACCGCCCGGTTTGTAGGCGCATATCACGAGATCCTGCCGGACCGCAGAGCTGGTTACCTGGCGATATGAGCCCTGTCGCTTATCCAGTCCGCGGACGCCGGCTACGACGAAACCGGCGGATAGTAGAGCCTCCTGTATCGCGTTCCAAACGCGATTCTGAGAGTTGTGGAACACCACCGTCATCCATCTGCCTGGCTTCAGAACGCGATAAGCTTCCTCGAAGCACTTGCCCATCAGCGATCGGTACTCCTCGAGTCCTTTCCCCGTGGGACGGTGGACGATCGCTTCGTCTTCCTTGCAGGTCCACACCCGGTGCCACGATTCCACCACGAAGTTGAGGTCCGCGTACGGAATGTTCTCGCCGAACGGCGGATCCGTGAAGATGTAGTCCACCGACTCCGAGGGCAGGCCCAGCGAGGCCGCCGACCCGGTGGTCACGATGGCGGCGTCGCGGCAAGCGGGGAATCCCGCGAAGGCACTGGCGACCCGCCCCAGCTTAGCGTCGAGAATGTACCACGGGCTGCACTCCGCATGCTGCGAAGGAAGATAGTAGACGCCGCCGAGTACCTGGTTTACGTGCGAGAAGTGGCGCGGGGAGTACCTGTTGAGAAGCGACATTCCACCGATCGCCTGCTCCACGATGAACAGGAGCATGTTCCGCATACGGGTATCGGGCACTCGGGCCGCCTTCCCCCACAACCGTCCTAGGGCGTGGGCCGCCCGCGGAAGATAAAGATGGTGCACCCGGAGCACACCGTTAGGAGCCAGTCTGGACCCGTGGTACATGGTTTCTATGGGAAACGGGTTAGTCGGAACGGCTGGCGGAAGCGGAAGTGCGGCTATGCGCTCGAGCAGTAGCAGGTCCGCGTCGTCGGGCTCCTTCTCGTAACGACTTCCGTCCACCGAATAGCTGATCAGGCATGGCTCCATCCGAAGCCTGAGGCGTTCCTCGCCAGCCGAACTCGTCACCGGGTCCAGGATTCGCCTGAGGTCCGGCTTCCGAAGCGCCGCGCCGCACGCCTGGCAGGGAAAGCTCTTGCGGACCCGATCAGTCTCCGAATCCATGGCGCACTCGAGGAATGGGACATCGGCGGAACAGACCGGGCACGCGAAAATCTGGCTCCACACGACGTATCTGATCCTGCCGACAGACTTGCCGTCGGAATGCAGCGTTCGGTACATCCACCCGACCTCGTCCCACAGCTCCCTGAGTAGTCGCTTGCCCGCCACTTCGAGGTCACTAACATCGACGGGGATATTGTAGTTGGCGCTGATGAACGCGGCGGCGGGAGAGAGATCATTGAGTATAGCTCGCCTCAGACCCCAGTCGGGCTCGCCCAGACCCGCTGCCTGAAAGGCTTTACCAACAGAGGCTCTGAGCGACCGATCGGCCGTCTCGCAGAGCTGCGCGGCCACGCCCGTCATGCCGGATCCAGCGAACGGGTCGAGCACAAGGTCTCCCGGACGGGTGAAGTGGACGATGGACTGTACGATCGCACGTGGCGGTACCTTGGTGTGATATCCGTGCGCGGCGTAGAGCGGGTCGGATTTCCCTTCCCGGCTATCGATCGGAAACGGCGTTCGACTGTAATTCTCACATGCGTCCGAACAGTGGCCGACCTCCTCAACCCAATCGGCGAGAAATGGATTGGGAGCGGCGGTGAAGTACGGCGGATCGGAGAGCCTGGCGATATCAGCATCGCTTCCGGATGGCCGACCCATTGCGACCTCCCGATCTGCCTCGTGGACACCCGTGCCAAGTCGCGCGCGAAAAAAATTCCGGCGCTCCTCCGGTGAAGGGAAATCCAGGCCGAGGCATTCTGATGTTGTCTCAGACTCGGGTGGCGCCGCCGGACATAGGCCATCCAGAAGGGTCGGTTCGCTCACCGCTATACCACCAGAATTCGCACACGCTCACTTCGTCTTCCGCTAACAACTTCGTGGAGCAGGTGATCGAAGCGGCGCCTGACCTCATCGGGGGACCCGGGATTACGACCGCGGAGTCGTTCGCACAGAAGGTCGGCATCGAGCTCGACCGGCTCCAGGCCATGTAGAACCTGGCGTATTCCCGTGAGCAGGTCCTCACCGAGCGGGGATGGGGGCTCGCCCGTACTCAGGAACTCGTCGATCTCCGCTTGCAAGTCCGATGGTAAAAGTGCCAGTCCGACATGGGCGCCATTCTCGCGAAGCGCAGTTCGAAGTGATTCGATCCAGCGGCCATGCAGGTCCGCCAGATCGCGTTCCGAGCGGTCCATCAGCAACGCGATCGGTACATCGGATTCACTGGCGGGATCGAACGAACAGTGGGGGCAAAGATGCGAACGGATGACATCTTCGCCGGTGAGACCAAAGCAACTGCGGGCAGCGGCAACTCGATCGCGGAGATCAGTGAACGCCCTGTACGGAAACCCGGGCATCCCCGAAAATGCCAGCAGTGCCTGCATCCTCGCGTTCGCCAGGAGAGCCGATTTGACGGCATCCCCCGCCCGATCGAGCCGTGCCCGGCGATGCAAGCGTCGGTAGATGCGTATATATGTCTGCTTCAGATGCTCTAGTGACCGATAGTCCTTGTCGCTGAACTCGCTGCTGATGGATGGGGCGAGAGCACGCTTAACCCTGGTAAACTCGCGGTTCCATGGGTGATCGTCAGGCAGGGCCGAGGTCGCCCGCCCGAGGTAGTCTACCAGGTCGCTACGGTCCTCGTCGATCGCACCTTTCCCGAATTCGCCGTTCAAAGATTCCGCTATACCGAGTGTTCTCCCGAGCTCGGGAACGAGTATCTCGATCGATACGCCTATAGCGTCGGCGGCGGGCGCTGGGCGACCGAGCTCCAGCAGTGTTTGGGTCGCACGGTCCGGCCACACGCGCGGCGGTGCGAGACACCCGAACCAGGTGAGGCGAGCAATTGGAATCTCTACCATCTCCCTAAGCTCATCAGCCCCGAATAGCCGGTCCTGCACCCAGATCGCAGCGGAATCCGCTTGCATTAGCGATGCGGCGAGAACAACAAGGAACTCTGGCTCGAGCGAGTACAGTCCGGGTGCGAACCGCTCTCCACTCGGGGTGTTTGTCAGAAGCGCCGATCTATTGAGAACCCGGCCAGCTCCCTGGCGAGCGAGAAGTCCCAGAAGGTGACGAGCGTAACGTGAACCGAATGGCGACGGTTCGCCGTCACGGATGAGCTCGAGCCCCACGAGAACAGCGTGGCCACGATCTGTCGGGGCTGCGCCGACAAGTTCGCGCATGGCCTCACTTGCGGCCGCAGCGACGGATTCCGGTTTGAGCCTGGCCCTGAAGCGGGGATACTCAGGTGCTTCCTCTTCCCAGAATGGAAGCATAGAGAGCCCTACGCAGAGGAGCAGCAGATCGCGCGGACTCGCCCTCTCATCAGGTTCCAGATCGAGGAGCTCGCGGGTCCGGTGCCCCTCGAGCAATTGGGATATGGATGTCTGGCGTCCGACCCGCCCGATGCGGGCGCCTGCGCCGATCCCGCGACGCAGCCGGTTTGTCGCCTGGTAGTGCGCATCGCGCGCCACACGCTCGAACGCTTCGGCACGGTCACCGGAGGATGCGGCCGCGAGATCCGCCGCGGCGGCGGATCTTTTGAGGACTCGCCGCAGATCGGCATCTATCGATGTGGTGATGAATACGTCCGCGGGCCCACCCTGGTCCGGTGGCTCCCGCGGTGGCAGGAGGATTATACGCACCCGGCCCGGCGATGCGGCCGGCTCAGGCCTACCGCATACGATAACGCCGGGCCTGCTTATGCCATGGCCAGGCCATGGCACCCGGCACTCGACCTCGACTGAAGGGCCGGCCGATGTACGCATGCGGGGCTGGATCAGCAGATCCAGAAGCGTCTGAAAGTATGCCCGATCAACCCCATCCGCGCCGATGCTCGATGCCCTATGCTCGAGAACTGCCTCGTAGTCTTCCGTCTTCTGCAGGTCGAGGTAGAATCCTCCCTCCGGCGATTCAGTGACAAACTGCCCCGCGAGTGCCTGCCGCATCCCCTCGATAGCCGCGTCGACAAAGCCGAGCAGGTCGTCTGGCGGCTCACCCCCGAGCGCCGTAACTCCCGGGTCGAACAGGAGGAGCTCGTCGCGAAGGCGGGTGGCGCTGATGGCGGTGACGTTCTCCCGGTCACGCGCGAGGCAGCGGACCCCGAGCGCTCTGATGATTCTCGTTGAGCAGCTGCGGTGGCATTCGCGACTGATACCCTGCGCCAGTCGGCCCTCGGCAGTTGTCACGGCTTCGACCACCGCGCGTCGCCCCGGCCGCATGCTAATCTGCCCTCCCTCGCGCGCAATGCTCCAGAAGTCGTCGTAGGAGAGAACGCCGGGGGTCGTGACCGGCACCTCTTGCTCGAGCAGAGCGGTGAGCGAGCCGGACAGGGTCCTGAAGACCTCGCGTTTTTCGACCGCTGAGATTGTGGCGAGCTCGGCAAGATACGCCGGGTGAACTGGAAACAGGCGCGCATAGTGCTCCATCCGTTCGCCTAGATCGGGAAAGTATCTCGTGAACGATGCCAGGTGTTTCCGCACCGACCGGAGCTGTTCGTCGGTGCGGGAAAGCAGTCTCGCCGCCACGACATGATCGAGATCTCCGCCAGCGATGCGGACCTCGTCGAATCTGTCCGCCACGCGCTCGAGTGCGTCAGAAACGAACTGAAATCGGGGATTGTTGAACAATGCTTCCTGTACGCCCGCGATGAATCGGAACGGAAGGAAGGCCGCAATTTCGCCCAGCTCCCGCAGAAAGTTCAGATCGAAAGCCAGTTCCCGGTCCGAGCGGGTGCGGAGGTAATCCAGAAGTTCATCCACAACCAGGAAGAGTCCTTTGTCGGGGAATTTCTGCTGGAGCGCTTCTATGAGGACGGCGAATTCGCGCTTATGGCCGCCGATCTGGTCTGAGGAGGGAAATGTGAAAGAAACGCCGATCTCGCCGAGCCGGGTTTCGAGTTCGGTACATACGAAGTCCCGGAGGGTCATGGTTGTAGCTCCGAGCTCGGCACGCACGACAGCGTAGCGCCCTGCGATAGGCCCGGCCTCGCGGGCGACATCCTCGTGCCGTAGAAATCTGGGAGCATCATGGAGCTCCGCAATCGCGGATATCACTGCCAGTAGATGGGACTTGCCCGTGCCGTAGTTCCCCACGACCAGGAGACCGCGACCACGGCTGCCAGACGGGTCCAGAACCGGGAGAACCGATGATCGCAACCGTTCCGCCATCGCATCGCCGATTACGTAGTCAGCGACGAGGCGTTTGCCGCCCGTCGGATCGTCGGCTTCGCGGAGCTGCACCACCGTTTCGATCGGCGCAAAGTTCATGGTCTCGCCATATTTCATGCGAACACCGCAGGCGCTCCGGCGAAAGGCGGAACCATGATGATGTCGCCGCGCTCTGAATCGTGATATTCGGGATGACTCGGCTCCGCATAGCGAAGTCTGCCGTCCTCCCCCTCACCCGGCCACACCGCCAGAATGGGTTGCCGCCTGGACAGTTCGAGTAGCGTCCGAACCGGATCGTGGAGCAGAGACGGCAGAAAGAGCAGCTCGATGCGGGTGAGAATCACGCCATCGTCTGCCTTTTCGTTGACGATGCTCTGGGCAATACCGCGCAGTCTACGCGCGCGCTGCGCGAGAGGTACTTCCCTGAGAGACCGGCTGATTTCCAGACTGAAGTTGATGAGCGGAAAGCCCGTCGCGCTTGCTACGTCCGGCAACACTGGAATGGCAGATCGGCCGACGAATACAAGCCGGTAGTACTCATTTCGCACATACTCCAGGGCGGCCAGTATCGACTCGGTAAGGGGGTCGGGCATTCCTGACGGTGGGGACGCGAGGGGTGGTGGGAGGGCGACGTGGGATTGCGGCCGGTATGTCGCAGTGCACGACGGGGGCCCCGGCGCGGATAGCTGTCGGTATTGCCAGAAATCCCAGAGGACTGGCCGAATCATAAGCAACTGCCCGGGCGAGCCGCCGATTTAGACTGTAGCCGGTGGATACACTTCCCCGCACGAAGTGTGGCCCTCGTCGGCATCCGCCTGCGGAATCAGTTATGCTGTCGCAGTCGATCACGCCAAACGTGCTTCGCAACCAGCGAGCTAGTATCTTCCAGATCGTCGTTGGCCGCAAAGCACCGGGCATCGTTCAGCAGACTCAAGCCATCTGAGCCAGATATGGAGCAACAAACGACTATGGAGCTCGAGGTCGCGGGTCGGCGGATCCCCCTGCACGTTCGTCGAGAGACGGTTGAACCGTCCCCCCATACCGGCCGAGAGCTGGCCTGCGTTCATGGTTGGGTAGTCACCAGCGAAGAGGAGTTCCACGACTGGCTTACGACTACCCTTCCGAAAATAGATAATCAGCCGCTTCGCTCTTATAGTGACGACGGCACCCGCGGCAAGTGGAACCTGTCCTGGAACTCGTATGCGGAGTCCGCGGGGATCCACACGTACACGTTGATCCTGCGCGAATTCGAGGAGCTTTCGATCGAGATGCTCGTGGTGGCGGGAATGGAGCTCCACCCGTACGAGTATCGCGAGGAGTTTTCGGATGAAGGACTCGCCATCCAGGCCAAGATCGTGGGTTCGGTCGACGAGCTGAGGCAGCTGACGGCTCTGATTCGCGTGGGAACGCCCCTGCCCGTTGAGCGTAGGGGAATTCAGGACAGGCCGCGGTCGATGCGGTTCGGCGCGGGCGAGTGGTCGGTGCATGAGGATCGCATAAAGTATCGCCTGATACTGATCGATGCCGATGCCGACGCGAGCGCACGGGCCACTCTGCTCGGGAGGCAGGAGGTCAACAACCGTGCATCTCTGGAGTTCTACGCCAATTTTGTGGAAAGGCTCTCCGCTATGCTCGCGGATTATGGCATTCTTCCGCGCGAAGAGATCGAAGCGGCAAGGGAGGCGGCGCGCATGGAGATTGGGATCCAGAGAAGTGAGTTCTGGCGGGTACCCGACGTGGACCTGCTCTAAATCGAAAACCAGTTCAATTTTTCAGGAGGTAGAGATTGCTGGAGTTCTTAGATTGGACATTTTACGCTAACCCGCTTCGGACCTGGCTCATCGCCCTTGTCACGGCGTGCCTGGTGTATGGCGTTATGCGCTTCGCGATAAAGCTGATCCTCGACCAGCTGAAGCGCTTCGCCAACCGCACCAACAACGACCTCGATAATATCGCCACCCGCATCATGCGTGATACACGCTGGTGGTTCGAAGTCGTAGTCGCGCTGTGGGCGGGCTCGCTGCTACTTATTCTGCCAGAATTCCTTCGCAATATGCTGGGTATTGTCACCGCACTTGTGACAATCGCCCAGCTCGGCGTGTGGGGGAATACAGCTATCAAGGCATACGTCCAGACCTATGGCGAGCGAAAGGCAGTGGACGACGCTGCCAGCGTGACGACCATCCGGGCCGTCGGGTTCCTCGCGAGACTCGCACTCTGGACACTCCTGCTCCTGGTGGCACTCGATACTCTCGGGATGAATGTCACCGCACTCGTCGCAGGGCTCGGCATCGGCGGTATCGCCATAGCCCTAGCGGCGCAGAACATCCTCGGTGACCTCTTCGCCTCGCTTTCCATCGTGCTCGATAAGCCGTTCGTTTACGGCGACTTCATCCAGGTGGACAAGCTTTCCGGCACCGTGGAGAACGTGGGATTGAAGACCACGCGCGTGCGGAGCATTACCGGCGAACAACTCGTATTCGCGAACTCCGACCTGCTCACCAGCCGCATCCACAACTACAAGCGCATGCTGGAGCGTCGAGCATCATTTTCATTCGGCGTCACCTACCAGACCTCACAGGCCACATTGAAGGAAATCCCCGAGATGATCCAGAAGATTATCGAGGCCCAGCCCGATACGCGCTTCGATCGCGCCCATCTGAAAGATCTCGGGCCGTCAGCGCTGAACTTCGAGGTGGTCTATTACCTTCTGGTGCCCGATTACAGCATCTACATGGACCGCCAGCAGGCAATCAATCTGGAGATGCTGCAAACTTTCCAGGAAGAACAGATTCGGTTCGCACATCCGACGCAGACCGTTTTCATGGCCGAGGCGTGACCCTTACCCCGGTTATTCATGTTCTATCAATTTGTCTCCGTGGTCGGCGCTCTGATGATCCTGTCCGCCTATGTTGCATATCAGATGGGCAAGCTCGGGCGGGAGGATCGACTTTATTCACTTCTCAACTTCGTCGGATCCTCACTCCTCGCGTGGATAGCGATCATCGATGTGCGCTGGGGCTTCATCGTTCTCGAGGTCGTTTGGGCCCTGATTTCGCTGCCGCCACTCATTCGACCACCGGGCCGGCATGATCCGAGCACAGCCAAACTCTGATCGAACCGGTTGACAAAACCCCGCTGAGTTCCCATATTGGTAACACGAGTTCCCGAACAGGGAACGGCCGTGGGGTGGTCGATCGCACGATACTTTCAGCTTTTTAATATCGTTCAAATGCAAACATTTCTCGATACATCTGTCATGACGCCCAGGGAGGTTGTTGCAGCGCGCCTGGACGAGTTGGGTATGACGAGAGCCGAGCTTGCGCAGTTGATGGGTGGTAAGAGTCGCGTATCGGAGTTTCTGAATGGCAAGCGGGAGCTTTCGATCAAGCAGGTGCGGGCATTGCGGGACAGGTTGGGAATCCCCGCCGACCACCTGATTTAAGGGTGACGGGAGTAACGGGAGCGGATCGCTCCACATTTTTTCATTTCAGTAGGAGGGCATCATAGCTATCGACAGAACGAGAGTGAACGAAGCAATCCGGATGAGTCCGGTCAGGCTCATCGATCCGGATGGAAATCAGTTGGGGATAGTACCACTGGATGCCGCTCGCGAGAATGCGCGAGAGCTGGGCCTCGACCTGGTAGAGGTCGCGGCGAGCGCAAGGCCTCCGGTGGTTCGTATTATGGACTACGGAAAGCATCGATACGAGGAGCAGAAGCAGGCGAAGGAGGCGAAGAAGCGGCAGCACACGGTGGACGTGAAGGAGTTGAAGTTCCGTCCGGGTACTGACGCTCACGACTTCGACTTCAAGCTTCGCAACGCGCGGAAGTTCCTGAAGAAGGGCAACAAAGTGAAGGTGACGGTGCGGTATCGCGGTCGTGAGATGCGGCGTCCCGAGCAGGGTCTGGAGATGCTGGACCACGTGGCCGAAGCGCTGGAAGACCTCGCGGTGGTGGAGAGCAGGACCACGCGAATCGAGGGTCGCCAGCTGCACATGATGCTTACGCCGGACCAGTCGGGATAAGCCGAGTTAGTGCAACGGCTTAGCTCTTGCATCCTCCCCCGTGCCGGCAACTATTATACCGGAGGAGGAGACGCACGATATGAAGAGAAGACGGAATCGCCAGATACGTTGTAGAAATCGTGCGGAGCAGCACGAGCATCGTCGCTACGTTGTGCTGAACCGCATTTTCGCGGACTGTAGCGGTGGAGTTGGACGCGAGATACCGCTTGGTGGACTACCTGAAGAGATAGCGATCTCTCGTGAGGAAGCTTACCGAATAGTCGAGTTCCTGACCTGTCAGGGCTTCATCGAGTATCTGGGCGCGGGCCCGCGCGTCGCACTCACGGACGCGGGTCTCGAGTACATTCGACACGACGCGGGTCGCCGCAGGACTGTCCGGTGAGCCATGTGGAACTGGAGGGCGGGCATGGCGAGTAATAGGTGCCCCGAATGCGGGAAACGGTTACCGTATGCAGCGCGTCGCTGTGTGAGCTGCGGGTGGAACGCTCGTGATGGTGATGGCACCGGCCGCCCCCGCTCAGGTAAGGTCTGGACCGTCGGCCTCGTGTTGCTGGCGGTGCTCGGCGTAGGTGTATCGCGCCTGGACAGGGTTGCGCTTACCGAGCGATATGTTGAGTTTGCCGCTAACAGGCTTCCCGCTCCATTCTCGGCGTTCGCGCCGGCGGAAACCGCTGTCGGCGCGTTCTATTTCTGTGCACGGCTGGTAGTGAAGCAGAAGATTCCGAGCTCATCGGTCGAGGTGTTCCCGAGCAGCACCCCGGAGAACACGCGTGCGCTCGGTGACGGCCGCTATCAGATCGACTCCGTGCTTCAGGAGATAGCTGCCGACGGCGAAACACTCACCCACGCATTCACCTGTACCGTACAATATGAGGCTGCCCGCTGGGAACTGGAGGAGCTCACCCTCGAATAGCTGGCCATCATCCCCCGCCAACCGGACCCGGTTCATGAGATCAGCTGCACTTGCCCTGCTCCTGCTAGTACCATCGACCATCCACGCACAGATTGACGACGACATCCCTATCCTTGGCCTTTCGACCTCGACGAGAGCGCTTGGGCTTGGCGGCGCGTTCGTTCTGAGCGCCCAGGACAGCGACGCGCTATTCTACAATCCCGCGGTCCTCGACGACGGTGGCGGTATGGCGGTGGCGGTCCAGAAGATCGGTACTTACGGCACCGCTGTCTCTGCGTCCGCCGTGACGGATTGGGCCGATGGCGCCATAGCAGTCGGTGTGCAAACCCTCGATCTGTACGGCTCAGCCGTAGCGGCATCCGTAGGCTACGCGCGAGCATTTGGCGGTGAAGAAGGCTTCAGGCTGGGCATTGCCGGCAAGTTCGTCGAGCAACGCTACGACGGGTCGCATGACGGAGCGCCGGCACTGGATATCGGGGCCGCGAAGGAGATCGGTCCCGTTGTCGTGGGGCTGGCCGTCAGAAATCTCGGACCGGCACTCGAGCTCGACGGTCGGGAGATATCCATGCCAGAACGCATAACCCTGGGCGCTTCTACGGAGCGCGAAGAGGTTGGCCCGCTCGATCTACTTGGTACTGCCGCAGTATCGCGCCTCCATGATGGAACCGTGATCCCCGCAGCAGGCCTGGAAGTCTCCTGGTGGCCGATAGTCGGACGCACCTTCAGCGGCCGGATCGGGGTTCGCCGGGTCACGATGGACGATGCCAGTCCCGTGACCTTCGGTGCTGGCTTTTCGGGCGACAAACTCTCAATCGACTACGCGTTCTGGAGCCGCGGAGGCCTCGGTGACACCCACCTGATCGGCCTCAGCTGGAGGTGACCAGGATCCTGCCATTTGCCTGGCAAACGCACGTCCCCTATACTCGAGATCATCCCTGATCTCTCCTTGATCGCCCCTGAATGGGAAAACGTATGCCGAACAGGATCTGCGGCCACCTTGCCGCGGCTGTCGCCGTAATGGCGCTGTCGTTTCCGGCGAGTGGCCACGCACAAGCATCGCCCTACCTGAATTTCGAAGATCTCTCCAGCGAACTGAACGACCTTGCCGACGCCTCGGATGTCGTCGAGCTACGTTCATTGGGCCAATCGCATGAAGGACGCGATATCTGGTTGCTCGAGGTCGGTGACCCCGACGGCGCTCCGCTCGATGAGCGGCCCGGCGTCCTCGTTGTCGCCAATCTGGAAGGCGATCACCTTGTCGGGAGCACGCTCGCCCTGGAGATGGTCCGCTACCTTAGCGATAACGTCGCATCGTCGGACGTGAGCCGCGCACTACAGAGCCAGGTGATCTACATTATCCCGCGCCTCAATCCTGACGGTGCGGAGGCCATGTTCGCGGATGTCCGGAGTGGTCACCGTCGCAACCTGCGGCCGCAGGATGACGACAACGACGGCCGGGTTGATGAGGACGGCCCCGAGGACCTGAATGGCGATGGCCTCATCACCCTCATGCGCGTCCCGGATCCGGCCGGTGACTACACTACCGATCCCGACGACCCACGCGTGATGAAGCTCGCGGACGCCGCCGTAGGCGAGGCTGGCGAATACTCCCTCCACTGGGAGGGAATGGATGATGACGGCGATGGCTTCATCAACGAGGACGGACCTGGCGGAGTGGACCTGAATCGCAATTTCCAGCACGCCTACCCCTACTGGGAGGTCGATGCGGGCCCCTTCATGGTAAGCGAGCCTGCGTCGCGCGCTCTAATGGACTTCGTTATCGCAAACGAGAACATCGGCGCTATCCTGACGTTCGGGCTCTCCGATAACCTGGTGACCCCGCCCGATTCCGATGGCGAGCTCGCCGACCCGGTCATGCTCGCGATGGATGGATTCGCCGACGCACCGTATGAGGAGATCTTCGAGACCGGCATGTTCGGAAACGTTGCGACCTTCGAGTATTACGAGCAGCGATTCAGAGGCACCCAGCCCGGCCGCGACAACGAACCCGGCTCAGGTCGTCGTCCGGCAGTGACTATCAACGAGGATGACCTGGAGTACTATTCAGCCGTTTCTGACGCTTACAAGGAGATCACAGGCATCGAGCACGTACCGGTTCATCGCGAGCCCGAGGGCGCATTCTTCCAGTACGGGTACTTCCAGTATGGCGTACCTTCCTTCACCACACCCGGCTGGGGAGTGGCCGAGCCGCAGACTGGTGAGGACGCGCCCGAAGTCGATGGTGACGCTGCTATCCTGGCTTCGCTCGAGGCCGCCGGGTCCCAGCCGTTCATATCGTGGAGTGCTTACGAGCATCCTGTGCTTGGACGTGTGGAGATCGGCGGGTTCCGGCCGGGCGCGAACGTGAACCCGCCGCCCGCCGCTGTAGCCGAACTCGGCCGCACGCATGGCCAGTTCCTGGTTCGCCTGGCTGACATGCTGCCCGACGTCCAGATAGCCGCCACTGACGTAACATCGCATGGTGGCGGCATTTACACTGTGGAAGCCACCATCGTGAACGAGGGCTACTTCCCGACTTCGACGAGGCACGGGGTTGTATCCGAATCGGTGGATCCGACCATTGTCCAGATTGGCGTGCCGCCGGCAGATCTCGTAAGCGGTGACGATAAAACGAGCCGGGTCGAGCGGCTGGAGGGATCGGGCAGCCGTGACAGCTTCCTCTGGGTGATCAGAGGCGAGCCGGGCCAGGAGGTCCAGATCAGGGTGCGCGCCCAGAAGGGCGGCAGCGCGGTCGAGACGGTGAGGCTCCCATGAACACGCGAGAACATTTCATACCGGGAAGGCACAGGATGCTCAGGAGCACTCTCATCGCGACGGCCGCCACGCTGGCGCTCACGTCTGCAACCGCTAGCGATCTCAGCGCTCAGTACACGGGAGGTTCCGACCCCGTCCACGAGCTGCCGCTCGCCTGGAACCGCTGGCTCGATCACGAAGAGCTCGGTGAGCGCATGGAGCTCATGGAAGAGACCTGGCCCGAGTTCCTCACCTTCGGCTCTCTGGGTGAGAGCTACGGTGGCCGCGAGCTATGGGTGATGACGATCAACAATCCGGCAACGGGTCCGGAGGATGAGAAAGCCGCCATGTACATCGAGGCTAATGTACACGGCAACGAGATCCAGGGAGCTGAGGTCGCGCTTTACACGATCTGGTACCTGATGGAGAACTACGACGAGATAGACAACATCAGGCAGCTGGTGGATGAGCGAGTGTTCTACATCGTTCCGACGGTGAACCCTGACGGGCGCGATTATTTCCTGGACGAGGCTGGCTCCGGCGCGCGTACCGGACATGTGCCCGTGGACAGCGACGGTGACGGCCTGGTAGACGAGGATCCGCCGAACGACCTGAACGGGAATGGTGTTATCGAGCAGATTCGCAAGTATGTACCGGGTGAAGGTAATGTCCGCCCGAGCGCCAAGGACCCGCGTATCATGGAGCCGGTGCCACCCGGACAGACCGGTGATTGGGTGATCCTGGGGCGCGAAGGGATCGACGACGACGGCGATGGCAGGGTCAACGAAGACCCGCTCGGAGGCTACGACCCGAATCGCAACTGGGGCTCGGACTGGCAGCCGGATTACATACAGGGCGGCTCGATGCACTACCCGTTCGAACTCCCGGAAGCGCGAGCGGTCAACGCCTTCCTCATGTCGCACGACAACATCGCCGGCGTCCAATCGTTCCATAACAGTGGCGGTATGATCCTGCGCGGCCCCGGCGCGGCCTGGCAGGGTACGTATCCGGAGTCGGATATCCGTGTCTATGACGAGCTGGGCGAGAACGGCGAGCGGATGCTCCCGTACTACGATTACCTGGTTATCTGGCGCGGCCTGTACACTGTGCACGGCGGCTTTACCGACTGGACCAACGACGGAATCGGCGCCGTGTCATTTTCCAACGAGCTCTGGAACGGCGGCCAGTACTTCAACAGCCCCCTGCTCCAGGAGCAGCAGGAAGATCCCGACTCGCCCATCTCGGGCGATGCCTCTGAGTACTTTTTCGACGACTTCCTGGAGTTTGGCGATCAGTACGTCGAGTGGGCCCCATTCGACCACCCGGAGTACGGCGCGGTTGAGATGGGCGGTTGGAAGAAGTTCAGGGGCCGGATTCCGCCGCGGTTCATGGCGATGGAGCTGTTCCACCGCAACATGGCGTTCACCCTGTACCATGCGGATCAGATGCCGCTGATGACCATGGGTGAGACCTCGGTTGAATCGCTGGGCGGTGGTGTGAGCCGGGTGCGCATCGAGATAACCAACGAGCGGCTCATCCCCACCATCACCGCGCGCGCGGCTGAGAACAAGGTGGTGCGCCCGGACCTCCTGACGCTGGATGGCGACGTGGAGATCATCACGGCCGGGTGGGTGACTGATCTCTACGGTGGTGATCCGGTCGAGCGGATAGAGCAGGAGGAGCTGGACAGGATTATCATCCGCAACGGTCACCCCGGCAGGACGACCAGAACCATCGAATATCTGGTTCGCGGATCGGGGCCGGTCACCGTCACGTACGATGCGGAGAAGGGTGGCTCCGCGAGCGCGACGGTCCAGGTGCCGTAGAGCCGCACCGTAGCATGTACGTCATGCCCGCGGAAGCGGGCATCCAGTGTCGTGGCTGATGGAACGACACTGGATCCCCGCATGCGCGGGGATGACCATAACGGCGGTTAACCCGCCGGCACGACCACCCGCGTGTAGTCGGGGTCCAGAGCTTCGAATCCGACCTCGTCGATCACTACTTCGCCGGCAACCGACCTGTCGAACACGAATCCAATCTCCCTAAGGCGCGAAATGTC
>DASSKB010000120.1:0-7788 GCA_035690925.1 Longimicrobiaceae bacterium | reverse complement strand
CAGTCCCCGTGATCGGGAAGATTTTGTAGCGACCCCAACGGCTGATGAGCTGTCCCGACCCGATCGAGGTCACCAGCATTCCTCCCATCATCGGAACCATCTGGAGACCGGATCCGGTAGGCGTAGCGCCGTTAACCACCTGCAGGAACAGCGGGAGATACGTGACCGAGCCGAACATAGCCACGCCCACGACCAGACCGATGGCTGATGTTACCGCAAAGGTCTGGTTGGCGAAGAGCCGGAGCGGCAGGACGGGCTCTGATGCGCGCGCTTCTACCAGCAGAAAGCCACCGAGCGACGCTATCACAACGGCTCCGAGCGCCAGTATGAGGGGCGAGCTCCAGGCGTAGGCGTTTCCGCCCAGATCCATGAGCAGTACCAGCGAGCTGAGCGTCGTCGCCAGCAGTGCGGTGCCTAGATAATCTATGGCGTGCTTGACGCGGTCCGGCCTGCGCGGGAGCGTGACGGCTATCACGCCGAGGGCGAGGGCACCGAGCGGCACGTTGATGTAGAAAATCCATCGCCACGAAAGTTCCGTGGTGAAGTACCCGCCGATCAGCGGCCCGGCTATGCTCGAAACACCGAATACCGCGCCGAAGATTCCCTGATAGCGTCCCCTCTCTCGCGGTGGGACGATGTCGCCTACCACTGCCTGCGTGGTGACCATCAACCCGCCGCCACCGAGACCCTGGATGAAGCGGTACAGGATCAACTGGCCCATACTGCCACTCATCCCGCACAGAATCGAGCCCAGCAGGAAAATGACGATTCCGGTTTGGAGCACGATCTTCCTGCCATACAGGTCGCCGAGCTTCCCGTACAGGGGCGTAGCGATAGTTTGCGCGAGGAGGTACGCGGTCACCACCCAGGCGAGCCGGTCCAGCCCGCCCAGCTCGCCCACGATTGTTGGAAGCGCCGTGGCGACTATGGTGGAGTCGAGCGCGGCCAGCAGCATGGCCAGGAGGAGACCACTGAATACTACCAGTACCTGCTTTCGCGTGAGCGGAGCTGGTGGTGCGACAGACTCCGCCGCGTTCATGGTATAGCTACCTCACCGGTCCCGAAGGCATCGGCAAGTAGCTCGTAGCAATGGATTCGCTCCGCGTGCCCATGGATAGTCGACATCACCATCACCTCATCGGCGCCGGTCTCCGCAACGACCTCCTGGATCCTTGTTCGGACCGTAGTCGGACTGCCGACGAACAGCAGCGACCGGGCACGATCGGCAACGGCGCGCTCCTGGGGAGTGTAGGGATACGCCGTCGCCTCCTGGGGTGTCGGAATCGGCAAGAACTCGCCACGCCTTATCCGCACCCACATAAGGTCGTTCGACGCCGCGAGGTACGCCGCATCCTTGTCGGTGTCGGCGCAGACCACAGCCACCCCCAGTATCACATGCGAGCGGGGGAACTGTTCGGACGGCTGAAAGCTCTTGCGGTACGCTTCTATGGCCGGGGCGGGCGGGGTGGGGCTGAAGTGGCGCGCGAAGCTGTACCCGAGACCGAGCTGGCCGGCCAGCGCCGCGCTCGCTCCGCTCGATCCAAGTATCCATATCGGAGGAAGCAAAACATCAGATGGAATCACTCTGACCCTATGGAAAGGGTGATCCTCCGGGAGCGTACCTGCCGATAGACCTCTCATCTCAGCGAGGTGCTCCGAAAAGCGATTCGGGTCGAACGGACGAAGCGCGCTCGAAGTCGTGGGATCCGTGCCCGGGGCCCGACCAATTCCCATGTCTATCCGCCCCGGGTGAAGCGCCTCCAGCGTGTGGAACGCCTCAGCGACCTTCAGCGGCACGTGGTTCTGAAGCATGATGCCGCCCGACCCTACCCGAATGCGTTTCGTAGCTGAGGCCGCATGGTCGATCAGAATCTCCGGCGCCGAGCTCGCGATGCTCGGCATCCCGTGATGCTCTGCAAACCAATAGCGTGCAAAGCCCAACCTGTCGGCAAGTCGTGCCAGCTCCACCGAATTGCGCATGGCCCGCGTGCCCGTGGACCCCGATCCTATCGGAACGAGGTCGAGCACGGACAGGGGAATACTTATTCGATCATTCGAAACGTCACCGCTGGTTATCAAAATGCCAAACCCCTGCCTGTTTTAAGTTTAGGACGGCTTGCGGGGCCGCTGGACCTCTACCGCATTTGTGCTAGATTAGTAGTAAATTATTCGTTTTTCTCCGTCGGTGACACCGTGGAGCCGGACACCTGCAACCGAAGTACCATACATGATCGACCAGCTCCGCGCAGGGCCGCGGGACAACGAGGAGCTCAGTCTCAGCAGAGCCATAAAGCTATGCGCCCGTGGGATAACACTCCATTGCCCGCACTGCGGCAAGGGGCGGCTTCTCGATACATGGTTCAAGCTGAAGCTCAAATGCCCGAACTGCGGCCTCCGGAGCGACCGTGGTGAGGAGGACATCTTCCTGGGCGGAATGATGTGGAACATCGTTTTCTCCGAAGGACTCCTCCTCATGGCTGGCGTGGCTATCGGAATCGCCACCTGGCCCGATGTACCCTGGATGCTGATGCAGTGGGTGGGCGTCGCCCTGATGGTGCTTGCGCCATTCTTCTTCTACCCGTTTTCACTCGGCTTCTGGCTCGCCTGCGATATCCTTATCCGCCCCGTAACCGAGGCTGAAATGAATTGGCACAGGCAGAGCAAGGAAGGCGAGTTCCGGCACTACCGAGACCGCTGAGCAGACGAGCGGGCATTTACTGTGTTCGAACTATATCGTCTGTGATCCGGTACTCGCCGTCCAGCCATGCGATGATCTCGCGCGCGCCGTCGTTGTCGACGCCAGCGTAGCGCTCCCGCAGCGCTGCCTCCTTCTCGCCGAGCCGGTCGAGACCGACGTCCTGCAACGTCAGCAGATCCTCCCGTACCCGCATTCCCAGGTTCGCGCCAAGGACCTCGATCGCCGCGTCTTTGAACGCCTCACCGTACTGGTAATCCGCACCCATGCGGTAGCTGGCGATGAGGGTGAGTGCCGGAATACGAGTGAGGGTCGGCTGGAGGGCGGGATTTATGCCATGTGCCGCAATATGGCCGGCAAGGCTCGCAGGCCTTCCGGTAAAACCGCGTAGATGAAGGTACTGCGACATCCTGTGCCCGTCGTTTACCGGATAGTTGTCCCATAGAAACGGCCGGCGCCCGATCTGGCGCGCTACCCGGTCCAGGTGCGCTGGCGAAAGGGCACGGGAGCACACCTCTTCGCCCGTCCAGAAGATCTCGATCGATCCGTCTAGCTCACCACCCAGTCGCTCCAGGTACTGCGGTGGCCGCTCGCCAAAAACCCGATCCAGAACAGGGTCGTCGGAATAGTAGGTAGGGCAGACCAGAAGGCGGTCCGCCGAAGTTCGCTCGGCCGCCCAGTTGACCACCTCGATCTGTCGGTCCGCGAGGTCCGGCGTGTCGCCACGCATGTCGTCGAAGAGTATCGCCAGATCCTGCACCCCCAGATCGTCGAAGAACGACAGCTTCCTGGCCAACGCACTCCGCGCCGCATTGTCGAATCCACGATAAATCTCGTACGGACTCAGCCCAATGCCGAACCGCACGTCCTCCTCGCGACACCTCGCCGCAAGCCCCGCTAACCCTCTTGCCATTTCCGCAGGGTGCTCCTCATCCCAACGCCGCCGGAGATACGGATCCGCCTTCGGCGCATACAGATAAAACCCGTACCCGCGCGACCCGAGGAATGAGACATTCTCCTCCCTCTCATGCCACTCCCAAGGCTTACCGTAGAATCCTTCGATTATTCCAAGCTCGGTGGTCATGGCGGATTTCAACGTTTCGGAAAAAGTCGGATGACAGCTATCAGCTATCAGCTATCAGCAAATACTCTGCTACTCACGGGTCACCTTGTCACCCCGTCACCTTGTCACCCCGTCACCTTGTCACCCCGCCACCCCGTCACAGTTGCGTCCAACGGGGCTCGACATTACGCTACACGCCGAACGATACAGGCCAAAGGCGAGAGAATGGTGCAATATGAAGGGGCGTGGTCGATCAGGCGAATGTTGCTGTTACTGGTGCTGCTGGGAACTGTCGGGCTCGGGGCCGAGTTGTTCCTGCTGGAGCACACGGAAACCATCTGGCAGTGGATACCGCTTATCGTACTTGGCTGCGGATTTTTTAGTGGCCTGACTGTGGCATTCGCGCCGCGCCGCAGCACTGTCCTCATCTACCGCGGCGTCATGGTTGTGTTCGTGGCGGCCGGTGTGCTCGGCCTTTATCTGCACTTCGAAGGCAATGCGGCCTTCGAGCTGGAGATGGACGAATCGCTACAGGGCATCGGCCTCTTCTGGAAATCCATGCGCGGCGCCACTCCGGCGCTTGCGCCGGGCGCCATGGCTCAGCTGGGGCTGCTGGGACTGATACAGGCATATCGCCACCCGGCATTACTGAACTCTGCAAGGAGAGACTCATGAAAGGCAACTCGATTCCAGTGGCGATCGTTTTCACGTTTGCCATGCTTGCCGTCGGTGGTTGCGCGGACGAGCCGGATACCGCTGATGTGGCGGAGCTTCCCACAACTGGCGCGCCGGCATCCGCTGTTACAGAAACGGGGGCAACTGCTGATGTCGCTGGCGAATCCGCCCTCCTGAACCCGAACGACGCCACCCGCGAAGAGATCCTCGCGGTGGACGGGATGACCGAGCCGGCGGCTGATGCAGTGCTCGCTGGACGTCCTCACACGGATATGCTCGCGGTCGACGCAGTGCTGGCCGAGCACCTCACCGAAGACGAGCGCGAGACCGTGTACGCGGGCATGTGGCTGCCACTAGACCTCAATAGCGCCTCGGGCGAAGAAATTCTGCTTATCCCGGGAGTCGGTGAGCGAATGGAGCACGAGTTCGAGGAGTACCGCCCGTATCAGGCTATCGAACAGTTCCGTCGCGAAATCGGCAAGTACGTCGACGACGAGGAGGTCGCGCGCCTCGAGCAGTACGTCACGATCAGGTGACGGGGTGACGGGGTGACAAGGTGACAAGGTGACAAGGTGACAAGGTGACGGGGTGACACTGCAATCCCGACCGATGACCGATGACCGATAGCTGATAGCTGTACGAGGCTGTCCGGACTTCCGGGCAGCCTCCTTTGCAGCGAGTGCGCACTTGTCCCCCCAGCATCCATGCGCGCGGATCTTGCAACGCTCGGCAGGACTTCGGAACGTCAGCAAGGAAGGACTCTATGCCATCATGGTCGAAAAAGGACGAACGTCAGTACGAGCACATCAAGGACAGTGAGTTAGATCAGGGGGTAGGGGAGGACCGCGCCGAGGAGATCGCGGCGCGCACGGTGAACAAGCAGCGACGTGAGGAAGGCCGAACGCCAAACAAAACCACACAGGGCACAGGCAATCCCACCAACTCGCTGGAAGACCGCACGAAGGATGAGCTTTACAATCGTGCTAAGGATCTCGACATTGAGGGGCGAAGCGACATGGACAAAGGCGATCTTGTCCGCGCGATTCGCAAGAAGGAATAGGTACTGTTGTTGGCGGTTGATTTATTGCAGTTAACCCATACACACGGACAGGAGAGAAGAAGATGCGTGAAAGAAACGCCGCAGCGGTTGCGGTACTGGTGATGTCTCTTGTACTGGCTGCCTGCGGCGGAGATGATCCGAATACCGGCGCAGCGGAGCCCGACAACCCGCTCCCGGGCTCGGGCGCGGCACCGGCAACCCAGCAGCCGGCGGCGGCGACTCCGCAGGTGGACGCGGCTAGCCTGCCGGAAGGCGTTACAGCGGAGATGGTCGCGCAGGGTCGTCAGATCTTCGTTGCGCCTCCAGGTACCTGCTATACGTGTCATGGACCGGACGCGACGGGCACCCCCCTCGCCCCGGATCTTACTGATGACGAATGGATCAATATCTCCGGCGAGTACGAGGAAATAGTCGAGCTCGTTCATACCGGCGTACCCACGCCGGTATCTCACCCGGCGCCTATGCCGCCGATGGGTGGTGCGAGTCTGACCGACGAGCAGGTAAATGCAGTGGCCGCCTATGTTTATTCGCTGAGCCACTCCTGAGAATCAAGCGGGCGGGCAATCGCCCGCCCGCTACTCGATAAGCATACTTTTAGTAATTCCGTACCGGTCAGGGGGTAATAATGTGGCGTAGGACTTCAGTCATCCTCGCACTCGCGGGCTCATTTGGTTGTGCTTCCGCTCCGGCGGTGGAGCCTGCGCCGAGCCCACCTCCTCCGGCTGGACAGTCCGTTCCGGATCAAACCGATGCCGAGCGACCTATCCCGTATCCGGTTACGTATCCGCCTGCGTTCCAGCAGGCTTTAGCAAGCGGCACCCGCTCCGAGTCGGGGGCACCGGGTCCTGATTACTGGCAGAACTGGGCGGATTACACCATCACCACCCGACTCCTTCCCGATGACAAACGAGTGGAGGGGAGCGAGAGCATACGCTACCAGAACCGATCTCCCGATAATCTCCGCCAGCTCGTCCTGGACCTCAACCTCAACGTGCACGCTCCCGGTGCGGTGCGGAATGAGCCGGCCGAGGTCACCGGCGGCGTTGAGCTCACGCGCGTGGCGGTGAACGGGCAGGTACTTTCAGAAGGCGTTCAGGGCGGATCGGGCTATGTAGTGCGCGGTACCAAGATGATCATCGTTCCACCCGCCCCTGTGGCGGCCGGTGCGACGGTCGAGCTGGGCGTCGACTGGGCGTTCGACGTGCCGCAGGCGGGCGCTGGTGGGCGGATGGGGTACGATGACGACAACCTGTTCTTTCTCGCCTACTGGTACCCCCAGATGGCGGTCTACGACGATGTGATCGGCTGGCATCCCGATCCGTTCCTCGGCACGGCCGAGTTTTACTCGGATTTCGGAAACTACAACGTTACTGTGGAAGCGCCTGAAGGATGGGTGATTCTGGGAACCGGAGAGCTTCGGAATCCGGCCGAAGTATTGAGCCCAGAAGTTCATCGGCGTTACACCGCGGCCGCCACCAGCGATACGGTGGTTCAGGTGCTCACCCCGGCCGACTTCACCAGCGCGACAGCGGATGCGGCGGACGGGTGGTTGAGCTGGAGCTTTCAGGCTGATTCGGTGAGGGATGTCGCCTACAGCGCTACCCGCGAATCCATCTGGGACAGGACGCGAACCGCGGTCGGCGATAGGGACGGCGATGGCGATGTGGACTACACGGTTATCAATGCCCTCTATCGGGAGCCTGCCTTCCGCTGGCACAACGCCGCTGCGTTCGAACAGCATTCCATTTCATTCCTCTCCGACTACACCGACTACCCGTACCCGTGGCCGCACATGACGGCGGTTGAAGGCGCCGGTATAATCGGCGGCGGAATGGAATACCCGATGATGACGCTTATCGGTGACTACAATGACGCGAGCGACGAAGCGCTCTACGGAGTGATCGTCCACGAGCTGGCGCACATGTGGGTGCCCATGATCGTTGGCGTGGACGAGCGGAGGTACAGCTGGATGGACGAGGGGACTACGACCTTCAACGAAACGATGGCCCAGCAGGATTTCTACCCTGGCTCCAATCCTCTGGAAGATGTTCGCGGGGGATACATACGAGTGGCATTAGCGGGGATGGAGGGCGAGATGATGCGCCGCTCCGATTACCATTACGCTGGTCCGGCTTTCGGCATAGCCTCGTACTCGAAGCCCGCGACGGTGCTCGTAGCGCTGCGAGGAGTACTCGGCGAGGAGACCTTCAATACCGCGTACCGCGAGTTCATCGACCGTTGGGCGTTCAAGCACCCGCAGCCGTGGGATATGTGGAACACGTTCGAGGACATCAG